>DATLPC010000036.1:0-31825 GCA_035535975.1 Gemmatimonadaceae bacterium
GGGAATGACTAGGGGCTGGAATCACTACCCGCGGGACCGGCAAGGGTCGTGACTAACAAGGACCGGGACTAACAAGAGCCGGGACTAACAGAAACCGGAACTGACAGCAAGCGGGACTAACAAAGGTCGGGAGAAGAAGACGCCGGGTGAGGAGGGCAGACTCTTCACCCGGCGTCGCTTTTCGCGCCCGCTCTCCGCCTCTTGTTAGTCCCGCTCTCAGTCAGTCCCGCCCTCGCCCTTTCAAGGCGCCTTCGTTCCTTCCGTCCGAAGGTGGAGTACGGAATCCGCCCCTGCCCCCTGATAATGGGCCGTCGTCATTCCAACCATCTTTCCTCCCTGCATTCGGAACGAGCCTTCGGTGAACACCTTTACGTTCTTGCGCCGCTGGCTCGGGTAAAGCCCGGTCTTCGAAATCAGGCTGTCACCCGAAACCGTGATCTGCATCGGGACTTTGACGCCGGAGGGGAAGTCGATCATCCAGCCGCTCGTGTCGGCCGTGGCCGTGAGCGTGAACTTCGTGGCCGCCGTGTCCTTGCCTTCCATCGGCGTCGAAACCATCGCCCACTTACCGGCGAAGTCAGCGAGGTTGAGAGCAGGGGCGGGAGCGGGTGCGGCTGCGGCAGCCGGTGCGGCAGTGTCCTTTGCGGCTTGTTCGTTCTTACCGCAGGCAACGAGAAGCAAAAAAGTGCTGCTGGCGAGTGCGACACGGCATGCGACGTACATATTGGCTCCGCGGCCTGAGGTGTGGTGGGTGGGAAACCCGATGAGACTCGAGATGGACGTTACGGACGGCAGCCCTGTCAAGCAAATGGACGACGAAACGCTCTACCGATCGATGCACCAACCGCCGCGCCGAGAAGCGAGAATGCGAGGGCGATCGCCGAGCTGAACCTGCCGTAGATCGCCACGTTGAACGCGACAACCGGAAGTCCCAAAGCGAGTCCGATAAGCCACCAAGCGCGCGGCCGCACCGCGCCGATCAGGCCCGCGGTTCCGACGAGCGCCGCCGCCGTAACGCCCGCGTCATCCCAGGTCGCCCGCGAATCGACGTACGCTATGCAAATGCCAATGAGCAACCCAATAGTCGCGGCCGCCAGCTCTGGTGCACCAAAGCGATTCGTTTCCGCCATTTTGGTCTCGTGTTAGTCGGCGCGCAGCGCTTCCATCGGATCGACCCTGGATGCTCGCCGCGCCGGAAGCCAGCTCGCGATGAGCGCAAAGCCGAGCAACATCGCCGTCGCTAGGCCGAGCGTCAGCGGATCGGTCGGCGCCACTTCGTACAACAGTGACTTGAGGAAGCGCGAGACGGCCGCGACGAGGCCGAGTCCCACGATCACCCCGATGGCGCTCAAAGTCAAACCCTGACGTGTCACCATCGCCGCGACGGACCGCGGCTGCGCACCGAGCGCGATGCGAACGCCGAGCTCTCGCGTGCGCAGCGTGACCACGTAGGCGATCACGCCGTACAACCCGACGATACCAAGGACGAGCGTTACGCCCGCGGCCACGCCGAGCAGGATCATCGTGAACGAGAGTCGCGCGATCGATGCGTCGGTCACTTGGCGCATCGTCCGCATCTGGAAGGTCGGGAGGGTCGGGTCGAGCTCGCGCACGACGCGCTGCATCTCGCGCGCCACAGCAATCGGGTCGCCGCTCGTCCGCGCGACGAGTGCCATCGTCCGGTGCACCGGGCCGTTGAGCGTGTCGTTCGTCGCGGCCTCGGGGAAATACACGCCGCGATCAGGCGGGGACATGAGAGACGTGTCGCGCACGTCGCCGACGACGCCGATCACCGTATTCCAGTCGCCGCTCGGTAGCTCACGGAAGCGCTTCCCGATCGCCGCGCGTCCCGTCGAGTCGTGGAAGAAATGGATCGCGGTCGCGAGGCTGATGATCGCCTCTCGTCCGCTCTGCCGCTCGAGCCGGTCGAAGGTGTGCCCGGCGATGAGCGGGATCTGCATCGCTCGGAAATAGCCGGAGTCGACGCTCGAGTATGTCTCGAGCGGCGGGAGCTTCGTCGCCGTGCTCGCGTCGCCTTCGACGAAAAACGGATCGTGATCGCTGCCGGACGAGTTCAGCGGGAGGTGGGACGTGACCCCGACGGCGGCGACGCCGGGAATTTTCGACGTCCGCTCGATGAGCTGCTGATAGAAGCGCGCTACCAACGTGTCGTTCGCGTAGCGGAGTGCGGACGTCGATACCCAAAGTGTTGCCACGCCGTCGGCGTTGAACCCCGGACGCACGGCGTGGAGCCGCTGGAAGGTGCGCAGGAGGAGTCCCGACGCGGCGAGGACGACGAGGGCGAGCGACATCTGCACCGCGACGAGCGCGCTGCGGGCGCGCTGGCGCCTGCCGCCGACCGTGCCGCCACGCCCGCCGTCGCGCAGGCCCGTCAACGTGTCGCTGCGCATGAATCGAATTGCCGGTATCGCGCTGCAAGCCACCGACACCAGCGCCGCGACGAGCAGGGTGAAGCCGACCGTCGCCGCGTCGAGCCGAACCTCGGCGAGCCGTGGAATCTCCCCCGGGCTGGTTGCGATGAGCAGGCGAATTGCCGCGTACGCGAGGGCGAGGCCGAGTATCGACGAGACGACGGTGAGGACGCCCGTCTCGGTGAAGAAGTGCATCATGACGCGTCCGCGACTCGCTCCTAGCGCGGAGCGGACGGAAAGCTCACGGTGTCTCGCGTCGGCGCGGACGAGGAGCAGGTTGGCGACATTCGCGCACGTCACGAGCAACACGAGGAGCGCGGCCGCGGCGACGATCCACAACGTTTTCGCGACGCCGCCGACAATGTCTTCGCGCATCGGCACGAGCCGCGGCGCCGGTTTCGCCTGGTCCAGCATCATTTGCGTCGTGATGCCGGGGGCCAGCATCGGCGTCAACTCGGCCATGCGCGGCAGTACGTTCGCCATCTCGCGCTGTGCCGCCTGCACTGTGACACCGGGTTTGAGGCGCGCGACTCCGCCGTAACTGAAACCACCGAGAAACTCCGCCGTCGGATCGAGCTGCCGCGGCATCCAGATCTGCGTCTCTCGGTTCGGGAAGCGGAAGCGCGCCGGCATCACGCCGACGATTTCGGTCGATCGCCCAAAGACCAACAGCTTGCGGCCGATCACGTTCGGCGAGGCGCCGAAGCGCGAGCGCCACATTCCCTCGCTGATGATCGCGACGTCGGGTCCTTTCGGCGCGTCCTCCTCCGCGGTGAACGTGCGACCGAGGAGGGGAGAGACCTCGAGCAGCGGGATCACCTCGCGCGTCGTGTAGACGCCGACGATACGTTCCGGCTCGCCTCGACCTTCCGGATCCTGAATGTTGACCGACGAGCCCTGATAGATGCCGATCCCCGCGAGCGAGTGCGCAAATCGCTTGTAGGTCAGGTACGTCCCGGGGGTTTGTTCGGCATGGAACAGGGAGAGCGGTGGTAGATCGTGCCACGCAGCCACCAGCTGTTCCGGTCGGCCGAACGGAAGCGGCCGAAGCAGGACACCGTTGACGATCGCGAAGATCGCCGCCGCCGCGCCGATGCCGATCGTCAGGGCGAGGATGACGGTGACGCTAAATAGCGGCGCGCGCCACAACGAACGCCAGGCGTACGAAAGGCGATTGAGACCGTTCATGAAATCGGCTCGGTCGAAGCGGTTAGCACGACGTACGGGAGCCGGTGAGCACTGGTTTCTCAGGGCTGGGGCGCGCGAGAAAATGCGGCACGTCGCGGTTGGGGATGGTCGGCGGGGGCGGCTGTTGGCCTGGCTGACGGGTGTTGGACTGAGCTATCGGGTGTCGGCTTGAACAACACTTGGTGCGGCTAATACCCGACACCCCCGCCTAACCGCCAACCGCCCGCCAACAGCCGCACCCATCGACCACAGCCAATAGCGACGTTGCGCCGTATCATTCGTGTCGCGTGGCGGAACTCGATCTCCACACGAAATACACCGGAATCCCGAGCAGCACGATCGCCAGCCCAAGGAAAGCATCCTGCCGCGTGGACGGCGAGAGGAGAATGAGAGTCATCACCGCCGTCGTGAGAACGATGTACAGCGCGGGTAGCACCGGATAGCCGACCGCCCGGTAAGGGCGCTCGATGTCGGGGCGTTTTGCTCGGAGCATGAACAGGCCGATCGTCGTCAACGCGTAGAAGACGAGCGCGGCGAAGATCACGTAGTTGAGCAGTTGGCCGTAGCTGCCCGAGAGACAGAGCACCGCGACCCAGATCGATTGCACGACGAGTCCAGCCGCTGGAACGCGTCGCTCGTTGAGCATACCGACGTTCTTGAAGAACAAGCCGTCGCGCGCCATCGCGTAGTACACGCGGGCGCCGGCGAGAATGAGCCCGTTGTTGCAGCCGAAGGTCGAGATCAGGATGGCGATCGCCATGATCGTCGCGCCAGCCGAACCAAAGATCACCTCGAGCGCCGCGGTGGCGACGCGATCCTGCGTGGCGTGCGACACGCCGCGGGTGAGTGCCGTCGCCGCACCCTCGGTGCCGTTCATCGGCAGCACGTTGAGGTAGGCGACGTTCGCCATCACATACAAAACCGTCACCAGTCCTGTGCCGAGCAGCAGGGCAAGCGGCAGATTCCGCTTCGGGTTGTGCACTTCGGCCGCGGCGAAGGTGACGTTGTTCCACGCGTCACTCGAGAAGAGCGAGCCGACGAGCGCGGCCCCGAACGCCACGATGAAGGCCCCGGTCACGTCCACGCTGCCGGCAAAGTTTCCGTTGCTGAAATTCGCCGCGATCGCCGTCGCGTTGCGTCCAATGGTGATTCCGAGCAGGACAAGCAGTGCCAGCGCGCTCGTCTTGATCAGTGTCAATGACGTCTGGACGAATTTGCCTTCTCGAACGCCGCGCAGGTTGATCCAGGTGAGCACCGCGATGCTGATCAGCGCCACGAGCCGCTGCGGCGAGAGCCCGACCTGGATCGCCTTCGCCATGTCGGTGCAGCCGAGCCAGGAGAAGCAGACGCTCATGCGTGGAAACCAACCGTACAAGTCCGGGCTGACCGACGGCCACAGGACGCCGAGAAAGCGGCCGAAGGCCACGGCCACGGCGGCGATCGTTCCGGTTTGAATCACGAGGAACAGCGTCCACCCGTAGAGAAAGCCCATCAATGGGCCCATCGACTCTCGGAGGAAGACGTACTGTCCGCCGGCGCGCGGGAACATGGCCGCCAGCTCCCCGTAGGTGAGCGCGCCGAGCAGTGTGATGACGCCGGTGAGGATCCACGCGGCGAGGAGCCACATCGGCGAGCCGACGCTGCGCGCCATCTCGGCCGAGGTGATGAAGATGCCCGAGCCGATCATCGATCCAGCTACGAGCATCGTGGCGTCGGTCAGCGTGATCGCTTGAACGAACTCGGCGTTTGGCCGCGTGACGCTCGCGGTCGGCGAAGTCGGGGGGGAAGACGCGGTTTCGGTCATGCGCGGCCAGCCTCCAGGAACAGGCTCCGATCCGACGTACCCTATCGTCTGGAATAGTACTTCACTCGCGCGACGCCTGCTGGACTAGTTGACATTCTACCAAAGCGATCGTACGATCTAGTAGAATGTCTACTAGAAATGATCGCGAGCGCGCCGCGCTCCTTCAAGGAACGCTCGATCTCCTCGTGCTGCGCACGCTCGCCATCGGGCCGCATCACGGCCACGGGATCGCGCTCGCCATTCAACATTCGTCGCAGGGCGCGCTCCTGGTCGATCACGGCTCGCTGTATCCGGCGCTGCAACGGCTCGAGGCGGCGGGCTGGCTCCGCGCCGACTGGGGCGTGTCGGACAACAATCGTCGCGCGCGATTCTACGAGCTCACGGCCGCGGGACGTAAGCAACTCGTGAAAGAAGCCAGTGAATGGCGCCGGCTCGCGAGAGCGGTCGGGCTCGTGCTCGGACCGGAGCTCAACGGCGGAGGGTGACGGCGATGTCGTGGGCGTCGCGCTGCGCGCCGACTAAGGGATAACGCGTCTCTTCGCGAGCGAATCGCGCCGCAGCGAATCAACGCGAATCGAATCGCGTTTGAGCAGGATGACCTCTTGCTCTCGCCTCAAGTACGCCAGGTACTCGGCGTACAGTTTTTCGTTTCGCTTTCGATCTTCCGGCGAAAGCCCTGGTGAGAAGAGCGGGAAGGGAATGCTCACGCCGACGCCGCGCGAATCCATCGTCACCCCCGTCTTACCACCATTGACCGCGCCGACGCCACCTACGCCCTTGCCCATCGGGACGTACAGGCCGTTCGTCATTCCAACGCTCGTCGAGCGCTGAGCGAGCATCCTCGCTTGACCTTGGGACTGATCGATCGAGCCCGCCGTTGCCGCGCTCATTGGAACGTTCGCCCAGGAAACCGCCCCCAACTTCTCGGTGATGATCGAATCGCGAAGCTTCGCCGAGTTTTTCGTGCGCGACGCGATCGTCACGCCGGCGGGTGCGTACGACGCGCCGCCGCGCATGGCCATCGCGGTGTCCGAGAGTCCCGAGTTGTGGCGAAGAATCGGCACCGTGGGAATCTGCGGGCCGATGTCCCGCGGCCGACTCGTGTCGGGAGCGACCCGCGGAGCGACGGGGAGCGCGATCGGCGGTGCGATCGGCGCGACGATCGGAGGGCTGATCGGCACTGATGGCGTGATCGGAGGCGCCCGGTCGATTGGTTTGGAAAGCGTGCGGGGGGGCGCCACCGGCTGAGGAATGACAGGCACTTCCTTCGCGGTCTTTGTTACGGGAGGCGGACGAAGGGGCACAACTATAGGCGTCGTTGCCGGAGTGGGCTCATGGTCCGTATCGGACCACGGCGCTACAGAGCGCATCGATATGAAGGCGACTGCAAATAGCGCCGCGGTGACGGCCGCAGCGACGCCGTAGGATGGCCAGCGAGGCCCCTGCGGTTGACGGTCTAACCAGTGCAGACCCTGGGCGGCGAGCATAGCGTTAGTATGATACCATGAGATTCCCCAGCCGATCCCTTTTCGCCGCTGTTTCTCTGGCGGCGTTCTCGGCAGTCGGCTCCTTGTCGGCTCAGCCGGCGCCCTCGGGGCGCTGGGAGGGAGTAGCGCGAGTCCCGGGCCAGGGTGCCCTTCGGGTCGTCATCGCTCTCGACTCGAACGAATCCGGATGGAAGGGCACGCTGACTGTCCCGTCACAGTCGCCGCGGCCGTTCACCTTCGCGTCGATAGCGCGCGCGCAAGATTCTCTGATTCTTCAACTTCCAGCCGCCGCGTCGAACGGGGTGTTGCGCGTCACGGTGTCGTCGGACGGCCGGCAATTGCGCGGCAAGGTCATCGCGCAGGGGGAGGGAAGCGTCGAAGCCGCGCGTGCCGGCACACCTGACGCGGCTGCCCTGATCGCACCTGTCGTGCGAATCGAGAAGTCGCGCGAGGTCGCGAATCGGCTGGCTAAATCGGTCCCTCCCGCCAAGCCGCCGACGCCCATTCCGGACTCGGCTCGCCTCGTGACGAGCGACATTCAGCTCTTCTGGAGCGCGCTCGACAAGGCACCAGCGGATAGCCTGAGCGAGTATTTGCAGCGCGAGTATCTCGACCGGGCGAGTGTCGGTGTGCGCGATTTCATCTCGGGCCGCATCATGAGCGCCGAGGACCTCGCGACGCTCGTTCGCGCGCGTCGAGCGACGTACGACTCGGTCCGCGCGGCGAACCTCGACGTCACGAAGGCCGAGGCGGACATTCGCAATGCCTTTCGACGACTCAAGGAGCTCTACCCACCGGCGGTCTTTCCCGACGTCTACTTCGTCATCGGGCGGTTCAACTCCGGTGGCACGTCAACGGATCATGGGTTGTTGATCGGCGCCGAGATGTACCGCGATCCGGCGTCGCTCCCGGGCATCGTGTCCCACGAGTTGATTCATTTTCAGCAGCGCTATCGGAGCGTTCCGTTGCTCGAGCACTCCTTCATGGAAGGCTCGGCGGACTTTGTGGGGGAGCTCATTTCCGGCCGACAGATCAACAACGACGCGCACAAGTACGGCATTGCGCACGAGGCCGAGTTGTGGAGAGAATTCAGCGCGCATTTCGACGACAAGGATTACTTCCCGTGGATGTACGGGCGGCCAACCGACGGCAGACCGAATGATCTTGGCTACTTCATCGGCTATCGTATTGCCCAGGCGTATTACAACAAGGCGTCGGACAAGACGCGGGCAATTCGCGACATCATCACCGCGCGCGACGGCCACGTGCGTGAGGTGCTGTCGATGAGCGGCTACGCGCCGGGTGGTAGCTCGCGGTGACACCGATCAAGAACAATCTCGTCGCGCTGGGATCGGCGGCGGTCGTCGCGGTCTACGCGGCGGGTTATGCGCGCACGCGCGAAGCCGCGGAGCGTTTTGCCGTCGAAGATTCGCAGCGACGACAGGAGTACGAACGACACGCGCAGCCGGCGCCAGTCGCTCCGGTTCCGGTGGCCGCGGAACCAACGAAGGACACGAGTGCGCACGCCGCGCCGCCAGCGCGCGAGACGGTGACGCCGAAGCACACGCCGGCCAAGACCGCGTCGCGGCCTCATGACGCCGCTCCGAAGGCCGCCGATACGGCGACCACTCCGCGCGTCGAGGTGGCGTCGAAACCGGCGGAGCCGACTCCACCGGCCAGCACGCCGACGCCCGTTGCGCCGACACCGGAAATGACCTTCAAGGTGACACCGCCGGCGTCTGCCGACTCGACCACCGACGCCGACAAGCCGCTCAAGGACGGCGTCTACTCGGGCTATGGCAGGTCGCGTCACGGGGACATCGAGGCGACCGTCTCGATCAAGAACGGCAAGATCGCCGAGGCATTCATCAGCCAATGCCTGACCCAGTACTCCTGCTCATGGATCGCGGCGCTACCGCCCCAGGTCGTCGCGCGTCAGAGCGCGGAGGTCGACTACATCTCCGGCGCGACGCAGAGCACGAACGCCTTCTACTACGCGGTCGTCGCCGCACTCAAGAAAGCGAAGTGAGCGACGCCTTCCTCCTCTCGACAGCGTCGATGGGGACGGTCGTCACGATTCACATCGTTGGAGGCGCGGCGTCGTCGGATCGGGCGGCACACCATCGCGCGGCCGAACGCGCGCTTGGATGGTTCCGCGAGGTCGAGCGGGTGTGCTCGCGCTTCGAGCCGACCAGCGAGGTAAGCCAGCTGTCGTCGCGCGCCGGCGAGGCCGTGCCGGCGAGCCCGATGCTTTTCGCCGCGACGCATTTTGCGCTCGCGGTGGCCGAAGAGACGGGCGGTGCGTTCGACCCCACACTCGGCTCGCTGCTCGAGGCAGCGGGGTTCAATCACGAGCATCGCAGTGGGTGGCCGGTTCGGATTGCGCCCGCGACGAACGGCGCGGCGAGCTTCCGCGACATCGAGCTCGACGCCGACGCGCACACGATCACGCTCGTTCGTCCGCTGCTGCTCGATCTCGGCGCCGTCGCGAAGGGGTTGGCGATCGACATGGCGGCGAAGGAGCTCGACGACAATGGGTACGAGAACTTCGCGGTCGATGCCGGCGGAGATCTCTATTTCGCCGGGAACAACGCGGCCGGCGAGCCGTGGTCGGTGGGGCTCCGTCATCCGCGGCGCGAGGCGGACATCATAGAAGAGTTTCGCGTTTCCAATTCCGCGGTGTGCACATCGGGCGACTACGAGCGGCGCGCGGTCGGCGGCGGCGACAACACGGCAATCGAGCATCACATCGTCGATCCGCGCACTGGAACGTCGGCGAAGAGATGCGCGAGCGTCACGACGCTTGCTCCATCCGCCATGGTCGCCGACGCGTTGGGTACGGCGGCGTTCGTGCTCGGCCCAATCGATGGACTGGCGCTGCTGGAACGCCACGGTCTCGACGCGGTGATCATCACCCCCGCCCTCGAGCGCACGGCGACGGCCGGCGTGCCGGCGGCGGGCGGCGTGTACCGCGGCGAGTCACCAACCACCGGGCGGATGAGTGCGGGCTAGCCGGTTTTTTCGCACCCCAAAGGGATTGGTTCTCGTCGTGCTGGCGCTGCTCACCGCGGTTGCCGGTGCGCGCGAAGGATGGGCGGTGTTCGCGGCGGTTGCCGTCGCGACGCTCCCGGCCATGACGATCGATGCGCTGATCCTCCACCGGATGAAAGGGCGCTGGGCGTTTCCGAGCGGCGCGCTGCTCACGGGCCTCATCGTCGCGATGATTCTCAACCCACGCTCGGCATGGTACGTGATCGCGGTGACGTCGCTCGTCGGTGTGGTCAGCAAGTACGTCGTGCGCGGTCATACGGCAAACGTCTTCAATCCGGCGGCGTTGGCGCTCGTCGCGACGTTCTACGTCTTCAATCCGGCCCAGAATTGGTGGGGCGCGCTGCCGGGATTGCCACTTACCGCGATCGTCGTGCTCCTGGCGACCGGGATCTACATCACGTACAAGGTGAACAAGATTCCGGCGGTGCTCGCATTCCTGGGTGTCTACTATCTATTCGCCACGGCGGCAGCGTACGCCGGCAATCCGGCCCGGTTCGCCGATCTGTATCGCGCGCCGGACCTCCACGCGGCGTTGTACTTCGCGTTCTTCATGGTCACCGACCCACCGACGTCGCCTCCGAAGCACCGCGACCAGATTATTTTCGGCGCCATCACCGCGGCGGCGGCGTTTGCCGCGTTCGATCTGATCGGCGCCGCCTACTTTCTCCTCGCCGGGTTGCTCGTCGCGAACGCATGGGAGGGATGGCGACGCCGTCGTGAGCATCGCTCGCGCGTTGGCCTCGACGCTCCTCGGCAAACGCGCGGTGCTAGATCGGTGGCCGCGTGAGCTTGAGCAGCGACGGACGGAAGCTGACCGTCAAGATCACGTACGTCACGTTGTAATTCTCGAAGTTGTTTCCGAGAAAGATCCCGTTGCCCTCCGCGGGCAGCAGACCGAGTGTCCTGAAGTCGTTCTGATCGTACCGCTCGGTCTGCACGCGCAACGTCGCGGCCCAGTCAGCCGAAAGGTGGTAGCGCGCGAAGAGCGACATCGGCTGCAAGTTCTGCGTGATCACCGGAAGGTCGGACGCCGTGGCCGCGAGGTTCTGCGCCGTGGTGCCGCCGGTTGGCGTGGTCGGGTTATAGGTCGCCATCACGAAACGAGCGCGCGACGCGTCGATCCGTCCGCCGGCCTCGAGGCGATCAGGAATCACGACCGCCTCAAACCCGGCCGATGTTGTGGACACGCGGTCCCGGTTGTCGGCGACCCAATCGTACGAGAGGTTGGTGAGCTGTCCGGTGACGCGATAGCGAGAACGCAAGCGCGTGAGGAAGGTCTCGCGAGAGTAGCCTGCGTCGATCGAGAAGCGGTCGGACGGGGCCCACGACGCGTCGCCGCCGAGCATCGTGCTGTGATCGCTCTGGGTACCGTACGCCGATGCTGGGTATTCGTCGTGGCCGACGCCCCAGTTGCCGGACAGCGAAACGCCCGTCCATGGCGTCACGAAGGCGATCACGCTCGTCCGCTCTCGATTGCGATCCGCTTGGTCGAAGCGGCGGTGTTCCGGGAGGTCATCCGGTGTGTTTTGGTTGTACGGATCGCTGGCGCGCCGGTACGCCTTGCTGTACACCGTCCGCAGCGACAACCAGTCGAGCGCGTCGAAGTCGACGCTGGCGCGCGACGTGTTGTCATTCGTGCGCCAGACATTGCGCGTCTCTTGATTGCGCCGCCAATGATCCCAGTTGTAGCCCACGCCGAAGAGCAGCGGTTGGAAGCGGTACGTCAGGCTGGCGTCGCTGTTATTGCGCGTGGAGGGGAAGCGGTCGCGCTCGGTGCCCGGCGAGATCGAGCGGTCGTTGACGATCAGCACGGGCACGCTGTCCACGTCGACGTGGTCACGGAACGCGAACTGTCGGAACTTGAGGCTCGCGGCCAGGCCGCTGATTGGACGGCTGGTCGCCGAGAGGTTGAAGCTCGACGTTCCCGACACGCCGCCGAGGCTGTGCGGGAGCCCGCTGATTCGCGGATCGCTGATCGCGCTGTTGATCGTCGGCGGAATGAACGGCGCGTTCTGGTGCCACCAGGCGTACGATCCACCAATGTTCATCCGCGTATGCACAGGCAGGCTGAGCGCGGCGTTGACGACGGCGGTGTGGGCGACGTTGTCCGGCGCGAGCGCGGTGCGACCTCGCGACGATCCCGCCGTCGGCGTGTCCTGGATGAGCAGCGGATTGTCCGACGTGACCGACGTAAATCCGTTATGGAACACCGAGAGATTGTACATCGCCGTCCACTGCAGCCGGTCCGACGTGTATGCTTGCGAGACCTTCACGTCGTTCGTGCGTTGATCGATCGGCTCGAGGATCTCGCGCAGGTTGTTGCCGGGTGAGCCGAACGACATTCCCATCGGGCGTTGGCCCGATTTGGCGATGTTCAGGTAATCGAGTTTGAGATCCCACCGCGGCGAGGGTGTGTACGTCGTCGCCAGCTTGACGTCGTCCCAGCGAAGGCGAATCGGATCGAGGTACGGTGACGTTCGATTCCACGCGCCGGTGTCGGGCCGCGGATTCGGCAACACGAAGACGTTCGCTTCGGACTGGGTCCCGAGCGATCTGGCATTGGACGAGAACATGTGCGGAACACGGTCCCACTGCAGGCGAACGTCGAATAGACCAGGCTGCGTGGCGCGGCCCGCGATGCTCTGGTCTGTCTGGCCGACGTTGGATCCCGTCACCTTGAAGGTGCGAAAGCTGTCGGGCGGCTGATAGCCGAGGTAGAAGTCGCGAACGAGGAAGCCCTTCGGCACCGACTTGTATTCCTCGAGCTTTCCGCGCTGGAGAAACGACGGCTGCTTCGCGCCGTTCCCGCCTCCGATCTCGGCGCCGAGCACCAGCCACGGGAAGATGGGCGGCGTCGGGGGAACCGGCGCCGGGCCGGGCGTCTGTCCGGCCATCGTCACGGGGGCGACCGCAAGCGTCGCCGCCGAAACAATCGCCAAGCCGATCGATGAATATCGCATGGTTGCCTTCGCCGGATGCGTCAGGTCATCGCGTGAAGCGCTGGCCCGTCGGGTGATTCGACCCGTGGATGTTGAAGTGGCAATCGACACACTGACGTCCGCGGATGAAGCGAGCGTCGGTCGCCGCGAGACCGCGCGGCTGCGTGGGGTGAGATGTCGGATCGTGGCACTGCTGGCAGAGCCGCGGCTTCGGCACCTTGAGCAACTTCTCGTGCGCGGTGCCGTGCGGATCGTGACAGTTCGCGCAATTCTCGACGACGGGCGGATGCTGCCACATGAACGGTCCGCGCTTTTCGGTGTGGCACGAATAGCACACTTCATTGATCGACGAGGCGACGAGCAGCTTGTCGTTCGGTGAGCCGTGCGGGTTATGACAGCTGGTGCATTCCATCTTCTTCTCGCCAATCGGCATGTGCGAGAAGCGCAGCTGTTGCGCGGCGCGCTGCTGATGACAGCGTGCGCACGTCTGAAGCACGGTCGGCTTCTGAAGGCTGCCGCGATCGGAGCTGGCGTGCATGACGTTGTGGCAGTCGCTGCAGGCGACGTTGCGCTGTTCGTGGATGCTGCCGAGCCAGGAGATGCGCGCGGTCTTCTGATGGCACGACAGGCACACCGCGTTTCGGGCCGCGACTGACGCCGGCTTCTTTCCGCTGAACGCGATCAGCGCGCCGCGTTCTTCGCCGCCGCTCTGCGCGTGCTCCTTCGACGGGCCGTGGCAGGTCTCGCAGCCGAGGGCCTGATGCTCGTCCTTGGGGTGCTCGAGGAAGAGCTTTCCCTTGTTCGTGGAGGCGAACTGCGCCGCTGCGGCGCGGTGGCATTGAACGCACTCCGCGGAGCCGGCGTAGCCCGCCGGCAATTTCGTGGCAGCCGTCTTGCCGGCCTGCGTGGGAGCGGCTTGCGCGGACAATCGTGGGCCGTGAGCGACCAAAGCCGCGACAAGCAGCGAGATAAATCCGAGCGACTGCCGCATCGCACATCCTTCGGCGGTGGCCAGGCCACCGCCGTGTGACGGAGAACTACGGCGAGGACCGTGGCTTCGACGCCAGCTCGCGAACGTACTTCGCGACGGCGGCCATCTCGTCGGGCGACAACTTGTCCTTGAACGACTTCATGTCTTCCGCCTTGCCCACACCCTTCATCAGCACCTTTACCACCGAGTCATCGGAGCGCTTGGCGATGAACTCCGGATCGAACGTCGCGATCTTGGGGAACTTGTCCTTCATCGTCTTGGGCGGCGTTCCGCGTACGCCATGACACTTTCGGCAGTTCTCCTCGAAGAGCACCTTGCCGTCCGGCGCCTGCGCGTGAAGCCGGCGAGCTCCCGCCGCGGTGGTCGAAAGGACAAGGACAGCAACGAGTAGAGGACGGATGGTCATGGTTTCTCTCGTGGTTTGACCGGCTCGGGGAACGTGTCGACGAACTCGGGTTTGGCGCCGCGCGTGCCGCGCAGCGTCATCAGGTAGCGCGTGACTTCCTCGATCTCCTGGTGCGTCAGCGTCGGTGGGCCGAACGCGGGCATCTTCGATTCGCTGTGAAAGCGCGCGGGATCTTCGATGAAGCTGTGCATCCACGCCCCGGAGTGTTTCAGCCCGACTTCGGTGAGCTCCGGGGCATCCGGCGTATCCTCTTTCTTCTCGGGCGGCTTCTCGCCGGCGATGGCGTGACAGCTTCCACACTGTTGCCGCTTGAAGATTGCCTTCCCGGCTCGCTCGGCTGAGGTGAGCGGACGACCGATTTGCGGAGCAACCGCCGTCTTTGGCTCCTCACGAACCGCCGCGCCGATGAGCAAGCCGGATCCGGCGAGCACGACGCTCATCGAGATCGCCGCGGCGGGGCGGTGGACAAGCGAGCGTACGCTGCGCCGATCGAAGAACGGCAACAGCAACAGTACCATGACGATCACCGCCGGCAATCCGACCGCGACCGCGCTCTCCCATGAACCAGGGACGAGCTTGAGAAGCTGGAAGAAGGGCAAGAAGTACCATTCAGGTCGCGGCACGTAAGAGGTGTCGCTGGGGTCGGCCGGAGATTCGAGTCCGGCGCCGACAGTTCGCGCGAGCACGACCAAGACCGCCACGACGACGAGGCCGACGACGACATCCTTATACAGGATGTTCGGCCAGAACGGGACGCCCGCGCCCTTCGACCGCGCATAACGCGACTTGTAATAGCCGGCGTACGCCGGATCGGTGGTCCGCCGCGGGGCCTCGTCCTCCAGCACCGCGGTGCGAGGCGCGATGCCCTGGCGAATGACCAGCGTCAAATGAAGCAGCACGATAATCACGAGCAGCATCGGCAGCAGCAGCACGTGCAGCGCGAAGAAGCGCGCCAGTGTCGCGGCGCCGAGTTGCGCGCCGCCGCGGAGGAGCTTCACCATCGCCGGTCCGACGATCGGCGTCGTTCCGGCGATGTTCGTTCCGACTTGCGTCGCCCAATACGCCTTCTGGTCCCACGGCAGCAAGTAGCCCGTGAAGCTGAAGCCGAGGACGATAAAGAGGAGTCCGACGCCCAACAGCCAGTTGATCTCGCGCGGATACTTGTACGCGCCCATGCTGAAGACGCGGATCATGTGCGCGGCGACGAGAACGACCATCGCCGACGCGCCCCAGTGGTGAATACCGCGCAACGTCGCGCCGCTCACCACCGTCCGTTCGAGATAGCGAATGCTGTCGTAGGCGTGGTCGGGCGACGGCGAGTAGTACATCGCGAGCACGATGCCGGTGATCACCTGCACCATGAACACCGTGAGCGTCGCGCTTCCCAGGGTGTGCCACCACGTGAGCCCGCCCGGCATCTTGCGATCGAGCAAGCCGCGTTTGACGCCGGCGATGTCGATGCGTTCGTCGATCCACCGGCCGAGGGCGCTCATGCTAGGCCTCGACCCGTTCGGGGATGCCCAGGCGGAAATCCTTGTACTCGACGTACACCGTCGCGTCCTTGACCCGAACCTTCAGCTCATCGAGTGGACGCGGAGGCGGGCCGGCGAGGACTGCGCCGGTCTTGATGTCGAACTGCCCGCGATGGCACGGGCAAGCGAAGGTCTTCTTGTCGGCGGCGAGGGTGTAGCCGCAGCCAAGATGCGTGCAGCGTCCGCTGTAAGCCTTGAAGACGTCGCCGTCCTCGGTGTACAACCACACGCTGATCAGCCCACGGCTTTCGACCCAGGCGTCATCCTGTGTCTGAACGAGGTCGACGCGAATCGGCACGCCGATGTCGAGGAGCGCCGTGTCGTCGGCGACCTTGATCCAGTTTTCCGACTTCTTCTTCTCGAGCGCCGGAGAGATGAACGCGCCGATGACCGGAACACCGACAAGCGCGGCGAGCACGGTCGCTCCGGCGGCGCTAATCGCCCGCATGAATCCGCGCCGGGGGAGTGGCCCGGCTGCGCCTTCGGCCGGCGGGGCGTAGTCGCCGACGCCCGTGCTGGGCTTGCGTGATACCAGGTCCTGATCCACGCTGATCGCTGTTCTAGTGGTGGTGCAATCGCGCGGAGGTGAGATCGCGCGGTGAGACAGACAGCGGCAGGACAGACTGTGCGGACTACAAGATCCGAAACGGCGAGAAAAGGTTTGTCGGATTGCAAAAGAATGAAACCCTAATTTCGCCTACTGTCTGTCGGGGAATCGCTGGCAGCCAGGACCTGGACGGCGACAGGTATCACTTCATGTCTTTGATTCCCCCTGCGGAGATTGGGGTTTTCACCGGATTGACCTTGCGCGGCCAGGACCCCGCGTAAGCGGAAGGGATGTCCGCCGTCACGAGTTTGTTCAGATCGGCGATCGCTTTTCGTGAATCCTCGATCGCGTAGCCGAGGGCTTTGCGTTGGTCGACAGTTGGCACGCCACTCCAACCTTCGATTGGCGCGCGCTGATTGTTTACGGCGATGAATGCGCGATCGATGCCCGCGGCCACTCGGCCAACGCGTGCGTTGAGTGAGTCGGCCAGCGTCGCCGCGTCGGGTTTACCCCGAGCAACGAGGTCTGCCTTGATCGAGTCGCGCTGCGCTACGAGCGCCCGCGCGGCGAGACGCGCCTCGCCGAGTGCTTTCGTCCATTCGTAGATGGAGATGAGCACCGCTTGCCGAGTGGTCCGATCGGCGACGGTGAACCTCGGCAACGGATCGGCGTCGACGACAACGGTTCGCGATAGCGGCGTTTTGACGCCGGGAACGGTCACGCGCACGGCGTAAGTGCCCGGCATGACGAGTGGCCCCACGACGCTTCCCCGTCCGCCGCCGCCGCCGCCGCCGCCGCCGCCCTCGCCTGCAGCGCCAGCGCCGAAGCCGACCGGGGTCGCCGCCGGCGGGCCACCGCGCCCACCACCGCCACCGCCGCCACGGCCACCACCCGTCGGCACGTTTGTCGAATCAACCGGTGGCGCGAGCCGAAGGTCCCAGACGACGCGATTCACGCCTTTCGCCACGGGGCCTTTGAGAGATCTCAAAACCTTGCCGGCCGGGTCTGTCACCGTGATTTCCGCCGGACCGCTCGCTGCTTCGCGCAGGTTGTATTGAATGACCGCGTTCCAGTCGGGATTGGGCGCGAAGAACTCGCCGTGGCCGTACCAGGCCTGTGGCGAGAAGGTACTCATGAGCCGCGCGCGGTTGATCGGCAGCAGTGTCGCGTCGGCGGCCAGTGCATCGCTCGTCAGGGTCTCGAGGGGGGCGACGTCGTCGAGCACCCAGATGCCCCGGCCATGCGTGCCGACGACGAGCGCGTTGTCGCGCTCCTGAAAGATCGCGTCGTCCGTGGCGACGGTCGGCATGTTCGTCGTCAGCGGCAGCCAGGTCGCGCCGCCGTCGTTCGACACGTGCACACCGCGCTCGTGCGCGAGGATCAGCACGCGCGGGTTCCTCGGATGCTCGCGAATACGGTTGATCGACGTCTCGGGTAGTCCGGCGACGAGCGGTTTCCAGGACGTGCCGTAGTCCTCGCTCACGAACACATACGGTTTGTAGTCGTCGTTGTAGTGGCCGTCGAAGGTCGCATACACGCGCGACGCCTTGTGACGCGACGGCAGCACCGTGCTCACGTACGTGCGCGGCGGCAACCCGCCGATTCGGCCGGTGATGTTCGTCCACGTACGGCCGCCGTTCCGGGTGACGAAGATTTGTCCGTCGTCGCTGCCGGTGTAGATCAGCGACGAGTCGACAGGCGACTCCCCGATCGAAGTGATCGAGCCGTAGTTCGACTGCCCGTCGTGCCGCGACAACGCATCCGATCCGACGACCTTTCCCATCATCTTGAGCGTGTCGCGTTCGATATTGAGGGTGAGGTCGTCGCTGATCTTGCGCCAGCTCGACCCTCGATCGTCGCTACGGAAGAGGAACTGCGCGCCCATGAACCAGGTCTTCGGATTGAAGTGCGACACGGTGAACGGTGTGTCCCAATTCCACCGATAGACCTCGCGACCCGCGGCCGGCGGCACCGGCGGACGTTCCCCCGTCCCCGGCCGCACGCCTTGGCGCTCGAGCGTCTCGATGTTCACCCACGCCGCGTTGCCGTTCTGCGACGACTGGAGGACCATCGCGTTGTTGGCCGGATCGAAGTGCGCATGAAAGCCGTCGCCGCCGCCGATATTCCACGCGTCGCGGTCGGCGATGCCGTTGCGGTTCCGTACCGCGCTCGGCACGCACCAGACGCCGTTATCCTGGAGGCCGCCGCAGATGCGAAACGGCACACTGTTGTCCACGTCCACTTCATAGAACTGGCCGATCGGCATGTTGCGCCGGAAATCCCACGTCTTGCCCCGGTCCCACGAGATCGACACGCCGCCGTCGCCGCCGATGATGAGATGATTGCCATTCTCCGGATCCACCCACAGCGCGTGGTCCTCGCCGTGGACGTTGCTGAACAGCTCCGTGAACGCCTTGCCGCCGTCATCAGAGAAGTAGAAACCGCGATTCGAGCCGAGTGTGTAGACGTGGCGTCGGTCGCGTGGATCGACGCGGATCTGTGAGTAGTAGTTGGGCCGCGTGTTCAATGACGACGTTTTCTCCCACGTCGCGCCGCCGTCCGATGTGCGATAGATGCCGCCCTCGGGATTCTTCGCCTCGATCGTCGCGTAGACGACCTTGGGATCGGCGGCGTAGATGGCCAGTCCGATGCGGCCCTTGTCGCTCTGTGGAAGACCGGCGCTCAGCTTTGTCCATGTTGCGCCGCCGTCGGCCGTCTTGTAGATCGCCGAGCCGGGACCGCCGCCGTTGAAGCCCCAGGCAGTTCGCTGTCGCTGGTAGGTCGCGGCGTACAGCGTCTGGGGATTGCTCGGGTCGAGCACGAGGTCGGTCGCGCCGGTGTTCTCGTCGACGTACAGGACCTTGTTCCAGCTCTTTCCGCCGTCGTTGGTCTTGAAGACGCCGCGGTCGGCGTTCGGTCCCCAGAGGTGGCCCTGCGCGGCGACGTAGACAACGTCGGCATTCGCCGGATCGACGACGATGCGGGCGATGACGCGCGTGTCACGGAGTCCCATGTTCGTCCACGTCTTGCCGCCGTCGGTGCTCTTATAGACACCGTCGCCCCAGCTCGAGCTCTGTCGCGTGTTTGCCTCGCCGGTGCCGATCCACACCGTGGTCGGCGCCGATGGCGCCACAGCCACGGCGCCGATCGACATCATCGCGTCCACGCCGTCGAACACCGGAGCGAACGACACCCCATTGTTGCCGCTCTTCCAGAGGCCCCCGCTCGCCGTCGCGATGTAGATCGCATCGGGCTCGCCGCGGATCCGCGCGACGGCGATGTCGTCGATGCGGCCGCTGGTATTCACCGGCCCGATCGACCGCCACTTCACGAACGAGAACGGCGATGCCTGGGCACCAGCCGTACCGGCCGCCAGAAAGGCCCAGAGTACGCGAACGCGAAAGAGGGAACGGAACACGAGCGGCTCCAGTGACGGTTGGTGGCGAGAAGTTACTGCGCAACCGGCGCGTTCTCCACGCGGGACAGAGCGCTCGATCAAATGCGGGGCGGAATGTACCTTCCCGGCATCGTGCTCTCCGATCTCCGTGTCGAGCGCCCAGCCTCTATCCCCGACTTCTATGCGGAAGTCAGGGACTATCTGCTCGAGCACGAAGCCGAGCACGGGCTGATGCTGTCGGTGGCCTCGGCGACGCTGATCGCACCCGCTGAGTCCTGGTGGTCGCTCGCCCGAGCGCACGACGGACGGGTAGTCGCCGCCGCGCTCCGGACGATGCCGAAGTTGATGCTGTCGCGCGAAGCATGCCCCGGTGCGATGGCGGCGCTTGCCGACGACGCGCGTCAGGCCAACTTCAATTCGATCATCGGCCCCTGGCCATCACTCGAGTCGTTCGCCGCGGCGTTTGGCGGCACTTGGCGACCGACGCATCGACATGTGCTCTACGAGTGCCGCGCCGTTCACGCGTCGCTGGCGCCGCCGGGCGAGCGAGTCGTCGTGGCACCGCCCGACCGTTCGTTGATCGCTGACTGGATTCAGGCATTCAGCGCCGAGGCGATCGGTGACGGTGCGACGCGCGACGCTGCGGAAATGCTCGTGGATCGACACCTGCGCGACCGGTCGATGTGGGTATGGCGCGTGGATGACGAACCTGTGGCCTGCGCCGCCGCGGTTGGACGCACCCCGCATGGGATTCGGCTCAACGCCGTTTACACGCCGCCGGAACGTCGGCGTCGCGGTTACGCGTCGGCCCTTGTCGGCTCCATCACGCGCGAGTTGTTGGAAACGGGACGCGACTTCGTTTTCCTGTACGCGGACGCCAGAAACCCGACGGCCAATGCGATCTATCGGCGCATCGGCTATCGTCAGATCGGTGAAGCCGGAGAATTGGTCTTGGAGTCCCGATGAGCTCTAAGCGCAATGACGATGGGATGACCCGGCGAGAGGCGATCGCCGCGGCCGGGGCGATCGGAGCGGCGCTCGCGCTGCCGGTGTCGGCCCAACAAAGCCTCCGCGGCGCTGCCGAGTGGCGCGAGCGTCGCGAGCTCTTTCCGGAGGGCGTGGCGTCGGGCGATCCGCGGCACGACAGCGTTATCCTCTGGACTCGGCGCCCACCGATGGACGGGGTCGCGGTCGACCGGCTTCGCGTCGAGATTGCGGCCGACAAGGACTTTCACAACGTCATATCAGCGAACGACGCCGCGATCAGCGCCGCGAGCGATTGGACCTGCCGCGTGCTCGCCGCCGGCCTCGCGCCAAATCGCGTGTACTGGTACCGCTTCACGGACAGTCACGGGAACGGGAGCCGGATCGGCCGCACGATCACGGCGCCGGCGCCGACAGACGATCGCCCCGTTCGCTTTGCCTTCGTGAGCTGTCAGAACGTGCAGCAGGGAGCGTGCAACGCGTATCGCCGGATGATCTGGGAAGACGAGCGCGCCAAGCCCGGCGAGCAACTCGGTTTCGTCCTCCACCTCGGCGATTTCGTGTACGAGCTGGTGTGGTATCCGGAGGAGCGGCCGCAAGGCTATTACGCGCGGCGCATTCGCGACCTCGTTCGCTACGCGCCGGGCGAAAAGCACGCGGACTTTCACGTTCCGACGACGGTCGACGACTATCGTGCGCTATACCGCGCGTATCTCGCCGATCCGGACCTCCAGGACGCCCGGGCGCGTTTCCCGTTCGTCTGCATGCCGGACAATCATGAATTCTCCTGGAAGGGATGGCAGAGCCAGGAGAGTTTCGGTGCGGTCGTGCCGGCGCAAACGCGGAAAGTCGCCGCGAACCAGGTGTGGTTCGAGTACCAGCCGGCGCGGGTCGCGCGTCCGGCCCCGACGAAAGACGACCACTTCGTCGTGCCGCGCGTCGCCGACGCTCCGATCGCTCGCTTCGACGATCACGGATTGGGTGACGAGGCAGGCAATCTCGCGGCGATCGGAAGCTTGACCTACTATCGATCGTTGCGATGGGGGAAGAACGTCGATCTGATCCTCACCGACAATCGAAGCTACCGCGCGCAGCCGCTCACCGATCGGCCCGAGGCGGTCGCGCTTCGCCCAAAGGATTTTCCGGCGGTGGTTTCGGAGGACGTCATCGAAACGCTCGACGCCGGACGCGCCGCGCGCGGTGGAAATCCTCCGACGACCATCCCCTTCGATGGCGCCGACGTTCCAAACCCGCGCGCGTCGTCGTCACCGCAGTCGATGCTTGGCGCGCGGCAGAAACAGTGGTTCCTCGATCGCCTGCGATCGGCAACGGCGACGTGGAAGCTCTGGGGCAACTCGGTCGGGATGCTGGACTGGCGAACGGACTTTCAGAACCTACCGCCCGAGATCGGCCGTCGGTGGCCGACGACGGGCTACGCGCTGTTCGGCGACGACGATTGGTCCGCCTACCGCCACGAGCGCGGCGAGATCTTCGACTTCGTGCGAGCGAATCGGATCGCGGGCCTTGCGACCATCTGCGGTGATCGTCACGCATTTCTCGCCGGGGTGCTGTCGCCGACGCTTCCACCGCGCGACTTCAAGCCGATCGGGGTCGAGTTTGTCACCGGTTCGATCTCGGCGCCGGGTTTGTTCGAGGCGATGGAGTATGGTGTGCCGCGCGATCACCCGCTCCGCGCGGTCTACGTCAATGACGTTGCTGGCTCGTCACCGCGTCCGGCAATCAATCTCTCGATCATGCACGGCGTGCGATCGAGTCTCGAGCTGGCACGCACCGGCGACTTGAAGCAAGCACTGACGAAGAGCAATCCCGAGTTGGCGCCGCATCTGTCATTCGTCGACGTCGGCGGTCACGGATACTCCGTCGTGCGGGCCACTCTCGCGGCGTTGGAAGTCGAATTCGTCTGTATCCCGCGGCCGATCGAGCGCTCAGCCACCGATGACGGCGGGCCGATCGCCTATCGCGTGACGCACCGTGTGGCGCGCTGGCGTCCTGGTGACACGCCGACGGTATCGCGGACCTCCGCGACCGGAGAGCTACCGCTAGTGCCGTAACGCCGCCTGAGCGCGGCCCCGGCGGCGTCCAGATCGAGGAGCGCCAGCGCTAGGACGCGGCGCGGGTTTCCGCGGTCTCCTCGAGCGTTTCGTCGTGCCGCACCAGCTCCAGGAGGCGCGCCGCGCGGCCAATCCGGTACGGTACCGCCGTTACCACGACATTCGGCCGGAACAAGAACGCGGTTCGAATGAAGAGCGAGGTCTTGTTGTGCAGCAGATGTCCTAGCCAGCTGCGGGGCACGATCTCGGGGACGACGATCGTGACGAGATCCGCCTCCCCGCGCGCCGCGAGTCCATCGACATAGTCGACGAGCGGTCGCAAGATGGAGCGGAATGGCGACTGCAGTGTGACCAGATCGACGCCAATGTCCCACGACGTCCAGCGGTCGCGCAACGCCGCGCTCTTCTCCGGTTCGACCTCGACGTACACCGCGCGGACGTCCTCGGAGATGGTCGTCGCGTAAACGAGCGCGCCCGCCGTCGGCTTGGTGATGCCGTTCACCGGCACCACGACCGTGTGGTGGAGGAACATCAGCGGCGACTGACCAGTGAACGCGACCTCGCGCTCGAAGTGCTCGTAGTGGCGGTGAATTCGCCGCAGCACGACGATGATTGTCGGGATGATCAAGACGACGATCCATGCGCCCGACGTGAACTTGGTCGCCACTTGCACGATCGCGACGGCTGCGGTCGCGACGGCTCCGACACCATTGAGCCACGCGCGCCGCTGCCATCCGGGCTCGCGCGTCTTTCGCCAATGCACGACCATCCCCGCCTGCGACAGCGTGAAGCAGACGAACACGCCGATCGCGTAGAGTGGAATGAGCGCGCTCGTGTCGCCCTTGAACAGCCAGACGAGCGCGATCGCGACGAGCGCGAGAACGATAATCCCGTTCGAGAAGGCGAGTCGGTCGCCGCGCGCCGAGAACTGGCGCGGCATATACCGATCGCCGGCAAGGATGCTCGACAGGCGAGGGAAGTCGGCGAACGCGGTGTTCGCCGCCAAGACAAGCAACGCGAACGTCGAGTACTGCAGCAGGTAGTACAGCGCGCCACCGCCGAAGATGTGGCGACCAAGCTGCGACGTGACCGTCTCGGCGTCGGTCGGCATCACGCCGTAGTGGCGGGCGAGATAGCTCGTCGCCAGAAAGAACACGGCGAGGATCGTCGCCATCCAGCCGAGCGTGATCGCGGCGTTGCGGGAACTCGGCGCCTTGAACGCGCCGACGCCGTTCGAGATCGCCTCCGTGCCGGTCATCGCCACGCACCCTTCGGCGAAGCCGCGCAGAATGAGGAACGTGAGGGCGAACCCCGTCGGGATCGTCAGCCCATGCTGCGCCGCCGAAACGACGTCAACGCGCGCCGGCGACGACGCCACGGCCGCCTCGAGCCCAAACAGCCCTCGTGCGATCCCCGTGCCGATCAACGCGAGCATCATCGCGATGAATACATAGGTCGGGACGCTGAACGCGATTCCTGAGTCGCGAACGCCGCGCAGATTGACCGCCATCAGCACGACAATCACGACGACACACAGGATCACCGTGTGCGGCTTGAGAACCGGATAAGCCGACGCGATTTGCGCGACGCCGCCCGACACCGACACCGACACCGTGAGGATGTAGTCGGTGAGGAGCGACGCCGCGGCGATCAGCCCCGGCATCTGGCCAAGGTTGTCTTTCGCCACCGTGTAGGAACCGCCACCCTGCGGATACGCGAACACGGTCTGCCGGTACGAGATCGCGACGAGCACGAGCAGCATCGCGATCACCGCGGAGATCGGCACGACGTAGGTCAATGCCGCGCTGCCGAGTACGGCGAGGACGAGCAGGATCTGGTCGGTGGCGTAGGCGACGGACGAGATCGCGTCCGAGGAGAGCACCGCGAGCGCCGTCTTCTTGTTCAGCTTTTCGTGCTCGAGCCGATCCGACGCCAATGGGCGTCCGAACAGGACCCGT
This sequence comes from Gemmatimonadaceae bacterium, assembly GCA_035535975.1. Lineage (GTDB taxonomy): Bacteria > Gemmatimonadota > Gemmatimonadetes > Gemmatimonadales > Gemmatimonadaceae > JAQBQB01. The sequence continues at coordinate 24,789 of DATLPC010000036.1, forward strand.
TTGAATCGCTTGTACGGCGTGGGCATATGCCGGTTGACCCCCCGTTCGAAATAGAGCGAACGAGCCGTAAAGATTCCGTGAAGATTTCGATGTTTAGGCGGCGATCCGAAGGACGATGTAACCCGAGGCGAGACGAGTTCCGCGCCGCACGAGGGGACCGATGGCCATGTTTGCCGTGCCTTCGACTACGACGCCGTCCGCGGGCACAACATCGCCCGCCGTGCACAGGATGAGATCTCCAACCCTGAGCCGCGTCGCGAGCACGAGCTCGAACGCGAGCTTGTCGATCGGACCTTCGTAGTCCGCCTCGGACGCATCGAGACGGCGAACGTGAGTGGACATCGGCATTGGCAACGTGACGTCACCGACGACATGCCGGCTGACGTCCACGTACAGTGTAGAGTCGAGCGCATAGACGTCGCGTAAAGACCTGCCGGCCCGCCGTGAAGTTTTCATAAACGCGAGCTGCCGGCGGTTGAGCGCGACGACCTTCGCGCGAGAGGTTACGTCATGCGAATTCGTATAACTTGCGCGCTCGTCGCGATGGCCCCTGTCTTTGCGTCGGCCGCCGCGCAGACACGCCCGCCCAGGCCCGCTCCATTCTCGTTCGCCGACTTTACGTGGCTCAACGGCTCGCCGCGCACCACCGATACGCCGCTCGACTCGAAGTTCTTCACCGGTGAGTTCAGGGCCGACGTCAACTACGTCCTGAGCTTCAACCATCCCACTGACCACACGCTGGTCGGCTCGTCCGAGCTCGGACGCGTTGGCGAGATGCAGGTCCAACAACTCGGCATCGGCGGCGACTTTCACGTCGGCCAGGTGCAGGGGCGGTTCATGACGCAGTTCGGTCTGTACTCGACGATGACGCCGCGCAACGACGCGAGCCCGGGCCGCGGCCAATGGAAACTCGACGACGCCTATCGGTATCTCTCCGAGGCCTACGCCGGCCGCCACTGGGACGCGATGAACGGCATCAACCTGCAGGCCGGCATCTTCATGTCGTACGTCGGGCTGTTCGGCTATTACAACTTCGACAATTGGGCATACCAGCCGTCGTACGTCTCGTCGAATACGCCGTGGTTCTTCAACGGCGTTCGCGTCCAGATCTATCCGAACGAGAAGCTCAAGATCGAGCCATGGTTGATCAACGGCTTTCAAGCCTACGGCATGTTCAACCAGGCGCCCGGTGTTGGCTTTCAGGTTCAGTACCGCCCCACCGGGTCACTCTCGCTCACCTCCAATGGCTACTATGGGCGAGACGCGCTCAACGACCCCGACCGGCGACGGGTGCACAGCGACAACAGCATCGAGGTGAAATACTACGACGCTCCGCGCCGTTCCTACGACAAGGGAGCGTTCTCGATCACCGCGGACATCGGGTGTGAGAGCGGCGGCGGCGTGAGTTGCACGGGCGGTTCGTCGAAGGACCCCGCGCAAACCTTCCTCGGATTCATGGTCTACAACCGCTCGTGGTTCGCCAAAGACCTTTTCGCGGTCACGTTGGGCGGTGGGGCAATGTCCAATCCCGGCCGGTATCTCGTTCTGCTGCCGCCGATCAACGGCGCCACCGCGTTCAGCGGAACGCCGTACTTCACGACGAACCCGGGCGACTCGTACCGGGCCTGGGACGCCTCGTTCACGTTCGATTACATGCCCGACCAATTCACCACCTTCCGCGCCGAGCTGAATCGGCGTGCCGCCAACGTGCCGTACTTCGCGGGTCCGGGTGGCGTCACGCCGCAAGGTGGCAACACAGGCAGCCCTGGAAGTCTCGTTCCTGGATTCGCCCCGGATCTTCGCAAGTCGGAGACGCGCATGACGCTCGCCATGCTCGTCAAACTCTGACGCGCGCTATTCGCCCGCGCGGTCGTCGATCGCTGACCCGTCGTCGACGGGCAGGTCGATGGCTGGAACGGTGAGCGTGAAGACGGTGCCGCCGCCGTCGCGCGCCGCGAAGGTCAGTCGACCGCCCTGTGCTTCGGCGATCCCTTTGGCGATCGACAGGCCGAGTCCCGCCCCCGCGATGTCTGAGTCGCCGACGCGGCGACGGTAAAAAGGCTCGAAGATGCGGACGCGGTCCTCGCTCGCGATGCCCGGTCCGCGATCGGCGACCCAAAACCGCAGCTCGTCCCCGACGCGCCGGGCGCCGACGTCGATTGGCGCGGTGGGCGGCGAATACTTGGCCGCGTTGTCGATCAGATTCACCAGCACGCGCAGCGATTGCACGAAGTCGAAGTTGCCGAAGAGCATCGAATCGGACGGCTCGACGTGGAACGAGAGCTCTCGCCCGAATCCCTGCGCCTGCTGCGCCGCGGCGCCGAGCAGGTCCTCGGCCTCGTTGGGTTGCACGTCGAGCGCGGCGGTGCCCATCGTCACGCGTGACAGGTCGAGGAGCTTTCCGACGAAGGCGTTGAGCCGGTCCGCTTCCTCTTCGATGACCTCGGCGCGTTCGTCGCCGGCGCCGGCGATCTCGTGCGCGAGACCTTTGATTGTCGTGAGCGGGGTGCGTAGGTCGTGCGACACCATCGCCAGCGTCTCGTCTTTCATCCGATTCGATTGCTCGAGCGATTGCGCGCGCTCGGCGGTGACCGACAGACGCGCGCGTTCCGCGCCGAGGGCGCGCGCACGGTAGAGTAGCTGCGCGGAGATGATGCTGGTAATGAGATACGCCACGAGCACCAGCCAATCGAGCGGATTGGCCAGAGCGAACGTCCCGTACGGCGGCAGGAAGAAGAAGTTGAATGCCAGGAAAGAGAGAATGGCGAGCGTCACTCCGACGGCTCGCCCGGCCTGCGCGCTGGCGAGCTGCACGACCACGAGATACGCCAACGTGACGTGCACCCGATCGAGACGCGCTCGAACAGAGACCATGATCGCCGTCACGGCGATGAACACCGCTAGCCAAAGCGTCGCACGCATTGCCTTCGACGACGTCGGCGCTGTCATGGCTCGGCCTGAAACCGGTACCCGACGCCAGGCTCGGTGACGATGAGCCTCGGCCGCACGGGATCGCGCTCGATCTTGCGCCGAATGCTGCGAACGTGAACGCGCAAGTACTGCTGCGCGTCGCCATACGCGTTGCCCCAAACGGCGGAGAAGAGCTGCCGATGCGTCATCGTGCGTCCGGCGTTTTGCATCAACGTCCGAAGGAGCTGCCACTCCGTCTTCGTGAGATGAACGGCGACGCCGTCGCGTTTGACGGACGGCGTGGCCAGATCGATCACCGCGCCGTCTGCTTCGACGACAGGCGTCTGGCTCACGGCTGGCGCCAGCCTCGCGCGACGGAGCTGCGCCCGCACGCGGGCCTGCAGCTCGATCGTGCTGAACGGCTTGGCGATGTAATCATCGGCACCCGCGTCGAGGAGCGCCGCTTTTTCCTGGACCGAGCCGCGCGCCGAAAGCACGATGATCGGAACGGCCGACCATGACCGAATCGCCCGGCACACCTCGGCACCTTCCATGTCGGGAAGGCCGAGGTCGAGAATGATCAGCGCGGGACGCTCCGCCGCCGCGACGTCAATCCCGGCGCGGCCGGCGCTCGCTTCGATGACGCGCGCAATGCCCGCTTCCATCGCGTTGCGGACAACGCGACGGATCTGCGGTTCGTCGTCGATGACCAGGACGACGTCGTCGGTGGGAGGATTCACGGAGCGTTGAAGCCGGCGCCATCGGGCCGATCACTGATATTGAATGTACAGCGGTCGGGGACGAAGCCAGAGCAACTCGAGCGGCGTGAGCAGCTTGTCGCCGCGCTTTGTGTCGTTGTGGAAGAACAGCTTGAACCCGGTGTACTCCACCGGATCGAGGTCGATGTAGTCGCGATACGACTCGAACTTCATCCACGGCGGACCCCACCCGTCCATATCCATCACGATCTGTACGCGCGGGTCGAGCGCGATCTGCGGCGCGTGCGATACCATCTCGGTTCGGAAGCGGTGCACGACGAGCACTTTCGGAGGAAGATTCTTCTCGGTCACGAGCTGCTGAAGCTGTTCCGATACCCAGTTGATGTCCTTCGCGTCGAACTGCCCGATCTTCTTGCCCGGCACAACGCCTTCCTTCGAGTAGTGCATGGCGAACTCGGGGTCCATCCCGAGATGGACGTCGGGGCGCGAGAGAAAGGGCATGAGACGGGGTAGCTCTTTCTGCATCGTGCTGTGCCCGACCTGGATGTCGAGAAAGAGCAGAGCATTTCGCCGCCTCGCCCAGCCGTACACTTTCTCGATGAGCGCGGTGTCCATTCGCAATCGATACATGCCGTCCTTTCCCGGCGCTCCCTGCGCGGTGACAGCTATCAGTTGAAGCGCCGGCTGCACCGGTGTCGACGGGTCGGCCTGCTCCCACTGTCGAACCACCTCGTCGAGCTTCGCAAGCATGGTGTCGACCGGGTATTCGCCGAGCACGCCCATTCGCTTCGAGAGCGGATTCCCATAGAAGGCGACAATTCGGCGGCCGGGGAGCACCGACCCCGGGAGTGCGGCCGGGATCGTCGGCCATTTGGCGAGCATTTGTCGCCCGAACGCGACGGTCGAAACGAAGGATGCGGAATCGTGCTTCTTCCGGCCGGCCGCGAGAGCCGGAGGCGCCGTGTCCGGCTCTGCAGGTCTGGCGGCGACGGGAGGCGCGCTGGTTGGCACCTCGGCCCGCGCGCCACCCGAGTCCACAATGGCACGACCAGCCGCCGAATCGGTGCTGATCGTTCCCTTCGGAGTGACGGACGGTGTGGCCTCGTGCCCGACGCCACAGGCGGTCGAGCACAAAGCAAGTGACAGCGCGGCGATTCGGATGGGGGAGCGTTTCATCGGGGCGTCATGTTGCAACGTTCACACCGCTTGGCGCCGTGATTCACGCTACGAGAGTAAGCGCGCGACTGCGTCGGGGTGAATCGGCCAACCAAACAGCCCGGCCATTCCCATGAGGACGCCGAGTGCCGTGGGGACCATCGCGATCCAGTACAGCCATCGCTTGTGGGTGAGCGACGTGAGCGCGAGGAGGGAGATGGCGAGCGCGATGAGCGTGTCCGACAGATCGAACTGGTCGTCGCGGTAGTTGAGCGAGTCGTAGGACTTCTGGTCGGTCTCGGCCGCGACGCGCAACGAGTCCTTCTTCGTCGCCTGGTCTTTGACCAGGGCCTGGTATCGGCCGATCGCCGAGTCGATCGACGACCGCTGTCCCGCGGGGGCAGTGGCGCGCGTGATGGCGAGCTGCGCCAGCGTGGCCTGCGCGACCTCCTGCCGGATGTTGCGAGCCTGGTAGAAACTCCAATCGTCGATGCGCGATGCCTGCGCCTGTTGCATCGCCTGGACGATGTTGTCGTCCTTCACCTTGCAGATGCCCATGAAGGTGGCGAGCAGCGCCACCGTGAGGGCGACCCAGGTATTGAGACGCGCATGCTCGCGATTCGCGGGCTCTGGTGCATCCGCCGCCTCGACGGGATCGATTTCCATGTGGCGAACTTATCCGCGCAGGTCATCGACTCCAAGCCATTGCGGCCTTTCTTTGCGGGCGCGCGACACGGCGCGGGGGTCGCGACCGTCGCCGAACGCAAAACCTCTCTCCGCGCCGGCACACTGCTCTTGATCGAGCGCGGCACGACGCACGAGATCCGCAACACGGGACGCTCCCAACCAAAGACACTCAACCTCTATGTTCCCCCGGCGTACACGCTCAACGGAGACGAATTACCGCGCGGAAAGAAATGAGGCATTAGCATTTCTTAATTGCCTCACAAAGAACCCGCAAAGAGCACGCGTCGCATTTTAACGCCCCCGGAACCGGAACGTCCGCCTCGATGCGGCGCGGACGCCGCATCGCCCGCGAAACGCGGGCGGCATAGGCAAACGTTCAGCGTTAGGAGTCGATGATGTTGCGGAGCACACGTGGGATCCGGCGCTTCATCGCCGGTCGGGTCGTGGGGTTGGGAATGTCGGCGGTGGTCGCGGCGTGCGGCAAAGACAGCACAGCGCCGCTCACGCCGTCGCTCGTCACCGTCACGAGCGGTGCGAATCAATCGGGGACGGTCAACGCCGAGCTGACCCAACCGATCGCCGTGCTGGTCACCGATGCGAGCGGGCATCCCGTGTCGGGTGTCACAGTGACGTTCACGCCGAATGCGGGCGCCGGCACCGCCTCGGCGGCGCAGGCCACGACCGACAACGGCGGGCTCGCTCAAGTGAATTGGAAACTCGGAACGGTGGCCGGACTGGACTCGATGACGGTCAGCATCGGATCGGAGTCGGCGATCGTCACCGCAATCGGCACGGCGGATGTCGCCGCGCAGATCGCAATCGTTTCCGGCAACAGCCAGGCGGCGCCGGCAGACAGCACACTCGCCGCGCCGCTCACGGTCAAGGTGACCGATCAATACGGCAACCCGGTCAGCGGCGTGACGGTCAACTGGTCGTCTGACGATGGTGGCATCTTGGCGAACAACACCACGGTGACCGACGCCAATGGCCTCGCGCAGGACACGCTCACACTCGGTGAGCGCGGCACCGACGACGTTTCGGTGGCGGTGATCGTTGGAACGTTGCCACTGACGGCGATCTTCACCGAACAGGCGATGTAAGTCAGGGACCTGAGCAGCTTGGACGCTTGGTACAGGTGTACGGTTTAGCGATGGAAGAGCCGCGGACTAACGCGGACACGGGCCGGCCAACGCGGTATCGGGCTGGCTCCGTTGTTCACGGGAAGGGGTCGCTGCAAGGAAGGAATCATCTTTACTGGACTGCCTCGGGACGCCACGCGGAGAAGCGTCCAGAGGTCGTCCAAAAAGAACTCGGCTTTTCGCCCCGCGAGGGGTCGAGCACGGCGGTGAGTGGCTTCCCGACACCGCGTTAGCCCGCCCGTGTCCGCGTTAGCCCGCGGCCGTTCAATCACAAAGCCGTGCACCGAGTGCCAAGCGTCCAAAAAGGCCGCCAAGAAAAACAAACAGGACACGGGATCCAAGCCCCGTGTCCTGTTTGAGCATTCTGTAAGACTTACTTCGCCGCTAGATCGCTGATCGACTGCGAAAGCCAGCGAACTCGCGCGAC
>DATLPC010000037.1:0-5307 GCA_035535975.1 Gemmatimonadaceae bacterium
CGCTGCACGCACGATCGGTAGCATCCAGATCCTCGAGGCGGAGGCTCGTGATGAGGTTCGTGAAATGCACATTGGCGAAGCGACCGCCGTGCGCATCGTACTGGCGGAGTGCGGCCTCGGCTTCCGGCCGGCGGCCGAGCGCAACGACCCACGTGCCGTCGCCGCGGCCGAGAGTTTGGCGACGGACTTTCCGCGCGACCCCGAGGCACTGGCGCGAGCGGGCGAGGTCGTGCCGAGTCTCGCGCGCGCCGTTGGGCTCCTCGACAGCGCGATCGCCCTCGACTCCGCGGCCGGCTCCGGAGGGGGACGCGGTGAAGCCGCGCTTTGCCGGGTATGCGAGGCGTTTGCCGTGCTCACGTCGCGGTACGACTGGGCCGATTCAGGCGACGCTGCACGGCGAACTCTCGGCCGATGGCAGCGATTGCAGCCCAACGATACCCGGCCATGGGAATTGTTGGCCCAGCACTTCATAGCGCTCGGGCGCCGGACGGAAGCCGAGGCCGCACTCCGCCAGTACGATGCGCGCGGCGGTCGCTTCGCCAATGTGCATTTCACGAACCTCATCACGAGCCTCCGCCTCGAGGATCTGGATGCCGTCGATCGTGCGTGCAGCGAAGGGCTAAGCGGCACGGACGACGCGACGCGCGCACAATACCGGTGGTACTGCGTGATCGCCCTTCGCATGGAAGGACGCTTCCGTGACGCGCTGATGTTGGCGCGCGACGGACGATCTCCGTGGCCGAACAGTGCACGTCGCCCACTGCCGCCCGAGCTGTACGAGCAAGCCAGTGTCCACCTCGATGCCGGTGCGGCCCTTGTTGCCGCAAAGGAGTTCCGTGCGATTCTCGCCGCGCAAGATACGGCGCGAATGCCCGACGGGATCCGCGCCCGTCAAACGGCGTGGCTGCTCACACTCGTCGCCACCGCGTCGGTCGCGGGCGGCGACACGCTGACCGCGCGGGTGCTGGTCGACTCCATCGAGCGCGTTGGTCGCCTGAGCGGTTTCCGTCGCGATCCTCTGCTTCACCATTTCGTGCGCGGCTTGCTCGAGGCGGCGGCGCACCACGATGACGCGGCGGTGCGCGAGTACCGCGCCGCAATGGATTCGCCAACCTATGGGTACACGCGCATCAACTACGAGCTCGGGCGCAGCTTACTCGCGCTGCACCGGGCAACCGAGGCGATTCCAGTCGTGCAGGCAGCGCTGCGTGGCGGCATCGAGGGATCCAACCTCTACGTCACGCGTACCGCACTGCACGAGCTACTAGCGCAGCTTTTCGACGCGGCCGGTCGACGCGACAGCGCCGCATCGCATTACAGCAGCGTCGAACGCGCCTGGCGCTCCGCCGATCCATCGCTCCGCCCGCGCTACGATGCCGCGCGGCGCGGCGAACCGAGCTCTCGCAAATACTGATGATTCAGCGACCCCGGTCTCCGGCCGGCTACACGAATTGGTGACGAAACGCGATAGCCTTATACGTACCCGGAACCTCGCCAGGAGCCTATGAGCCGCGACGTGCGCAGCTTCGACTACGTCAATCATCCCTACGATCGCGTTCGCGACACGTTGAAGGCCAACGCGACAGAGGTCTTTCGCGCGGCGACGCATGCCGCTCGCTCGCGCGTCGAATCGGTCGCGTCCGTGTTGCGCGTCAACGTCGGCGCCATCGAGATCTCGACGGCGATCGACATCGACGTCGGAACGATCGTCGAGGTTCCGGGCGGGCCGGGACGGGGCCACATGCTCCAGATTCCCGTCCACTGGAAAGCCGCCGAGCGGGCCGGCCTGTTCCCGGTGATGAACGGACAGCTCGACGTCTATCCCCTCACGGCGACGGAAACGCAGCTCGATTTCCACGGCCACTACGATCCGCCGCTCGGCGTGCTTGGCTCGGCGATGGACGCGGCGGTGGGTCACCGGATCGCCGAGGCGTCGGTGCATCGCTTCGTGTTGGAGGTAGCTCAGTATCTGCGCGCGAACAGCTGACGCTCTTCGACGTTGCTGAACGCCGCACCAGCGCCCCAGAACGCTTATAGCTTCGCGAGGAGCGCCGACGCGAGCGCTTTCTCTCTGGCCTTGATCTCCTCCATCGACCAGCCTTTGCCGTCCACGGCAACTCGGATGGCCGCATTCCCTTTCTTCGCAAACAGCGGCGCGTCCCGACGGCCGACCAGATAGTAGGCATCATCGCCCAAGCCGCTGACGGCCACGCGTGTGACCTTGCCGCTCATGCCCATCATCCCTTTCGCGGCGTCGTACGACTTCGCGGCCTCGACCATCAGGTGCGCATCGACGACCGTCGCGCCACGCTTTCCCAGCTGCTCCCAGTGACAGTGCTTGGCATCGCTGCCGGATTTCACCACGGTCACTTGAGCGCCCAGTGCGGCGCCCACCTGCGCCTCCGTCAGGAGCGCACACGGGTCATCCGGCGCCGCGCTACGCGCCGAATTGGCGATGCAAAGAATACCCGCCAGAGTGGCAATCACTGGTGCCGTTCTCGTGATCATTGCAGTCTCCTCCTTCAACGTCGTTGAATGGGGAATCAGCGTGTTCCCGTTCGACGGACTGCCGGCGTTGGCGGTCCAATACTAACGGATGGGTTCAAGCCGTCAACACAATAGCGCTCGCGCGAAAGTCGCTGGCGCGGCTCCGGGACGACGAGCGGCGCCGATGAGGCGGAGGCGGAGTTCCCTCAGGCGATCTTTTCGCCGACCATGGGTTACACGCGCACGAACGTCGAGGTCGGAAAACTCTACGTGCGAAAGAACCGCCCGCGCGATGCGATCGTCATTCTGCAGCCGGCGTTCCGCGAAGGCGACAGGACTGGCGCGAATCCTAGCCAAGGCGTACGCCGCGCGCGAGTTTTGGTAGCCGTCCGCGAAAGCCTAAGACCACTCCCCCTCTTCAAGGGAGGCTCAAATGCAGCGACGTGATTTTCTCACGACGTCTCTCTTCGGAACCGCCGGCCTGCTAGCGAGCCGGCTTCCGCTCGGGGCATCGCTCGACGCAGCCTCGACGCGCGCCGCGGGTCGCAAGATTCTGATCGCCGGCGGCAACTACAACACGCCGTTCGTCCGCTACATGGCGGAGCTCACCGGAAAGACTCGCCCCAAGCTGCTCTACCTCCCGACGGCGTCGGCGGATCGCGCCGACGGAATTATTTCCTGGTACAAGACGTGTTCCACGCTCAACGTGACGCCGATGGTGCAGGAGAGCTTCATCGCGAGCACGAGGCAGACGGAGAGTTGGGAGCAGGTCCTTCTGGGCGTCGACGGCATCGTCGCGTCCGGCGGCAACACGCTCAACCAGCAAGCCATCTGGAAGGCGCAGGGCATCGACGTCATTCTGCGCAAGGCGTGGGATCAGGGCATCGTGCTTGGCGGTGCGAGCGCGGGATCGCTCTGTTGGTTCGAGGAGGGAACGACCGACTCTCGACCCAAGGAGCTCACGACCGTGCAGTGTTTAGGCTTTCTGAAAGGCAGCCACTGCCCGCACTACGATCGCGAGCCCGGACGGCGGCCGCTCTATCAAAAGCTCATCGGGTCGGGGCAGATGAAGCCCGGCTACGCCTGTGACAACGACGCCGGGATCTACTTCGAGGACAACACGGTCAAGCGGGTGGTGTCGACACGCCCGGAGGCGAAGGTGTACTTCGTGAGTGTCGTCGACGGAAAGGTCGTGGAGCGCGTCATGGAGCCCGAGCACATCGAATGACGTCGATGACAACTTCGCGCATTCGCGGTATCGCCAACGTAATCGCCGGTCTGAGTGGCCTTCTCGTGGTCGCGCTTCACCTGTTGGCAGGCGCTGACAGCAGGCCGCGTCCGATCTGGCGTCCCGCCGGTGAACCGACGATGGCCATTTTCGTCGGCTGGATGATCTGTGTCCCTCTCTGCATTCCGGCGCTCATCCTGACGCGCGGCCGATCGCGCGCCGCGCTCGGCGCGCTGGCCATGGTTGTCATCAGTGCGGTGCTGGTTTTTGTGTGAGCTCGGGCAGTCATGAGCATCGACATCGCCACGTTGCGGCCTAAGCTCGAAGCGGCACTGGGAGACCAGCTGCAGCTCGGCGACCTCCTGGGACAAGGAGGCTTCGCCGCCGTATTCCGGGCACACGATCCCTTCCTCGAGCGCGACGTCGCGATCAAAGTGTTGGACCCGTCGCTCGCCGTCGACACCGCCCTCAAGGAGCAGTTCCTGCACGAAGCTCGGACGATCGCGGCGGCCGAGGATCCACACATCGTGCCGCTCTACTCCGCCGACTCCAGCGGAGAGCTGCTGTATCTCGTGATGCGGCTTCTTCCCGGTCGCTCTCTCGAGGATCGGATCGCCGAGGGAAAGCTGCCGGCGGCGGAGGCGGCGCGGATCGCGCTCGACTGCGCGGGCGCGTTGGCCGCCGCGCATGCCGTCGGGGTCGTGCATCGCGACATCAAGCCCGCGAACATTCTGCTCGACGCCAATGGCAACGCGACCGTCACCGACTTCGGGATCGCACTCGTCACCTCGCGACCCGCTCGTGAGCAGCACGGTTCGACATCGGGCACCCCGCATTACATGAGCCCCGAGCAGTCGCTCGGCGAGCAGGTCGATGGTCGTTCGGACGTCTATGCATTGGGTGTCGTGCTTTACGAAATGCTCACGGGTACATGTCCGTTCCCAGGGCGCAGCGCGACGGAAGTGATCGCGAAACACATCTCGGCGCCGATCCCGAAGGTGTCAGAGCGCGAGCCCGAGACGCCGGCGGAACTCGTTCGCCTGGTGGAACGCATGTTGCCGAAAGATCCGGCGGGGCGACCAACCGCCGCCGAGCTCGTGAAAGAATTGACCGCGGCGAATACTCCGGACGGGCTGCTCACACCGTCGCAGGTTCGACGTCGACGATGGAAGCGCCGCGGAATCTACTTGGGCATCGCCGCGGTGAGCGCGGGGGCGGTGATCGTTGTCGTCGTGCGGATCGCGATACAGCTCATGCAATTCTTCGTGGCCGGCGGCACTGGCGCCGACCCGGCGTTAGTCGCATCGGGGACGACGGTGCCGGATTCGATCGTACGACTTGCGCGAGAAACGGGAACCGTGCGCGCGAATGAACGGATCGACATGGTCTTCATCCAGGCCAATCACACGTTCGCCGATGCTTTGCTGCTGACTGACTCGTCGATCATTCGGCGCAAACCCAACGGCACCATCCGCCGTTCGATCGAGGAAAGCGACATCAACCTCCAGCCCGTCAAACGCGGCAGTTCGTCTGGCGGACTTCTCATTGTGAAGCGGAAGGGCGCTGCTCCCGATACGCTCTATCAGGACCTG
>DATLPC010000038.1:0-6113 GCA_035535975.1 Gemmatimonadaceae bacterium
ATCCGACGTTGCGATCAACACCGCCGTCGCGGTGAACGTGAATGGCGACCGCGTCGGAGTGTATGTGAAGGAGCCGTCGTTCCTGGTCGTCAACGACAAACCCACCAGCGGAGGGGAGGTTCTCCAGCGACTGCCGCACGGCGGAACCGTCAGGCGACATGGCGTGAGCGTCGAGATCGAGTGGCCGGACGGAAGTCGGTTGACCACGATTCAATTCGGCCCACTACTCAACTATGCGTTCGCTCCGAGCGCGCGAGTCGCGGCGAGTCTGAGCGGCCTGCTGTCGAGCGCGGACCGGAGCTCGTCCCACTCCTTTGTTGGCCGCGACAGTTCTGCATTGTCCGCGGGAGATTCGGATTTTCCGGTCAAGCTGTACCAACAGTTCGGGAATAGCTGGCGAATCCGGCAATCGGAGTCGCTTTTCCATTATTGGCCGGGCGAGACCTCAGCGCGATTCACAGATCCGCAATTCCCAAGAAAGCGCGTCACCGCCGCGACCCTCTCGCCGAGCACACGTTCACGTGCCGAGACAATTTGCCGAGCCGTCGGTGTCACGAGGCAGCCGACGCTCGACGACTGCATTCTCGATGTCGGCGTTTCTGGCACACCCGCCATCGCGGCGGCGTCAATCTCCGCCGCGAGGAGCGCAACACCGTCCATAGTCACGACGCCACCGCAACCAACGCTGGCAGCGAAAACTCCGTCTTCGCCGGCGCTCGGCGCGGACACTTATGCCATCAAGATCGGCGACACCGTTGCTACCGATCGCCCGGTACCGGGCGCCGGCCGTGCATCACCAGGCCATGACAGGCAGACCTATTCCTTCGCGTCCCGTGGCGGTGAGACGATCTACGTCCAGGTGCCCGCCTGTGGAGGAGCGCCGCTCAGCTTCGAGGTTCGCGACTCCACGGATCATGTCCTCGGAGGAAAGATCGGATGCGGGGATTTTGGTCCCATCACACTTGGCGGTCAGGGAGTGTACCGCCTCGTCGTGAAGTCCGATCGCGCATCGGCTCAGTACAGCTTCTGGCTTCGTTCGACGACGCTGGACACCTATGCGATCAGTATCGGCGATTCGATCTCTCCTGATCATCCGCGGCGCGGTGCCGGCATCATCGCTCAACCCGGGCAGCAACAGTCGTACGCGTTCCAGGCGGCGGCCGGTCAGGCGGTGTATCTCCAAATCGGTCCCTGCCAGGGTTCAGGACTGGCGCTCGACGTGATCGCACCGGACAACAGCCGGTTAGATGCTCAAATCGGCTGCCACGACCTCGGTCGAATCGAGCTCGCCAAAGCCGGCACGTATCACGTCGTCGTCCACGCCGACGCATCCGCGCGCTACGCTTTCGTGCCGCGCCCAATCCCGCCGGATCAGCATTTCACGTTGCGCTTGCCCGCCGAGGCATCTCGAGGCGCCCCAGATCAGGGAGTGGGGCGAATCACTGCCCCCGGCGCACAGCAGTTCTATGACTTTACCGGCCGACAAGGGAGCGTAGTGCACCTCGAGGGGAAATGTGCTCAGCCATGTCCGAATCTGGTCGTCCGCGTGACAAAGGCCGGCGACAGCAGCCGACTCGGATTCGTCGACCTGATGAACCTGAAACAGGATTGGACACTTCCAGCCGGAACGGGCTACACGATCCAGGTCCGGTCGAACGGGTATACGGGCGGCTACGCATTTACCGCGTCGCCGGCCCAAGCCGCCCGCCGATAAACGCTTCAGCTTGCCATTCGACTTTCCTGCTCGTAAATGTGGAATGACCAGAGAAACAGGTGTCGAGTATGGATGCGCGACAATTGCAGTTGATCGAGCAAGCGGTGAGCTCCGCGCAACGCGGGCGCACGCCGAGTAAAGGCATAGGAGTCGGCGCGCGGCTACTGTGGCACGCGCTCCTTCTGCTCATCGCCATCGGGTGCTTCGCCGCGTATGGACACCTCAAGGTCGAGGGCCGACCGACCGCGGCGATGTCGGCGCTCATCGTCGGCGCGGTGTGCGGGTTCGCTCCGTTGCGCGACGTCCTTCGTCTCGTGTTCCGCATCGAAGGAACCGCGCTGCACATTGCGCACGGTTTGGGGGCGCTCGGGCTGATCGGGCTCCCGCTGTCGGGCGCTGTGCCCGGCACGTCCCTCTTCACGCACAGCTGGCGGGCGCCGTTCGCGCTCATGGGCGCGGCGCAAGCGATCATGCATCAGACGCAGCCGCGCAACGCACGGCAGGCCGCGGCGCTGCAGACGTTCGCGGCGAGTCTGCCGCAAGTCGCGCAATTCACAAACTCGAAAGACGCGTTGTCGCCGGCGAATGCGAAGCGAGCGATCGCCGTCCTCACAGACATCATCGGCAAAGCGCAGGTGCTCGGCGAAACGGAGCTCGACGCGGATCCGGGATTTCAGGGAGCGCTGCGCCAGGTTTCGACGAAACTCGGCGCGAGCCTCGGACTCGACGCCGTCGACCTCGCGCTACGAAACCTTGCCGGCAACCCCGCGACGGCGAGCGCGGTGCCCGGACTCGAGCGCCAGCTCGCTCAGGCGAGGCAGACAATCGACCGCTGAGTGCGGCGAACGACGGGGTACAACCGACACAAGGAGGCCGGCGGCCAACAGTGTCGCTCGCGTCCGTATCAGTTCACCGTTCCGTCATCCAGATATCCTCGAGCACCGTCACAGGCTTCGTGTACTCTCGGCCGTTCACAGTGAGCTTCACAAGGTAGCTCCCCGGAACAGCGGCCGTTCCACCGCCGCCACGACCACCGGTCGCGCCCGTACAGATGCCTGCCGCCGGTGCCGCGCCAGCACCGCCACCGGCGCCACCACCGCGCCCGCCCCGGCCACCACCCGACGCGGCGTTCAGCAACGGCGCGACGAGCGTCCACTGGACCCGATTGATTCCCGCCGACGCCTTCACCGTGCTCTCGCAGACCAGCCGCCCGCTCTGGTCGGAGATCGCGACCTTCGCGTCGCCCGCCGCCTTCATATAGAACTGTATCGCCGTGCCGCGCGCCGGGTTCTCGCCCTCGAACTGCTTCTCACCACCCGTCGAGACGTCGAGGCGAATGTCGCTCAGATACGCCACCGCGGGCCGCACGTCGAACAGCGTTGCGTCGCTCGACGCCACCTGGTCGTTCCATTGCTGAAGCGGCGTGATGTCGTCGGCGATCCATAAGCTGCGCCCGTGCGACGCGATGATGAGATCGCCGTCGCGCGGATGGATCAGGATGTCGTCGGTGCGCACCGTGGGATAGTTGTTCATGAACTTCTCCCACGTCGTGCCGGCATTTAGCGAAATGAAAAGCCCGAACTCTGTTCCCGCATACAGCAGATTGCGATTCTTCGGGTCCTCGCGCACCACCTGCACGTTTCCATAACTCGGCATTGTGCCGCTGATATTCGTCCACGTACGGCCGTAATCGTGCGTGACGTAGACGTAGGGCTTGAGATCGTCGCTCCGATGTCCATCGATCGCGACGTACGCCGTCGCGGCGTCGAAGTGCGACGCGTCGATGCGCGAGATCCAGTACGGGTTGTCACCCGTCAGCGCGCCCGCCGGCAGGCCGGTGATGTTCTTGCCGACTTCGGTGAACGTGGCACCGTTGTCACGGCTCACCTGCAGGTTGCCGTCGTCGGTGCCCGCCCACACTACACCGCGCGCCGCCGGCGATTCCGATATCGCGATGATCGTGCTGTACGATGTAACGCCGTCGTTCTTCGAGAGCTGCGCCGAGTTCCCCGCCGCGCCCATCACTGTCACCTTACAACGGTCCACCTGCTTCGTCAGATCCGCGCTCGCCGTCCACGCATCGCCGCGGTTATCCGATCGGAACAGGCGGTCGCCGCCCATCCAGATCGTGCTCGAGTTGTGCGGCGACAAGAGGATCGGTGTGTTCCAGTTGAAGCGATATGTCTCGCCGGCGCGCGCGTTCACGACGTTCGGCACCGCCGCCGCACCGCCCCGACCACCGCCGCCGCCGCCACCAGCTCCTCGCCCGCCGCCGGCGGTGGCAATTCGTCCGTCGGTGCACGAGCCGGCCCGTGGATCCGCCGCTCCGCTTTGCGCGACTTGTCCGTCTACCGGGCGGACCGGGGGCGCGACGGGACGAATGCTTTTCGTGATTCCAGTGCGTAGATCGGAGCGAACCGTGCGACCGTCCTGCGCCTCGGAGTACACGATGTGGCGATCCGTCGGATCGACCGCCGTCTGGAACCCGTCGCCGCTGTTCTCGAAGCTCACACGGAACCAGTTATTCTCGCGGATGCCGACGCGGCTCCGCGTCGCGCTCGGCCCACCCCACCCGTCGTTGTCCTGCAACCCTGAGTAGACGTTGTACGGGCGATTCATATCCGCCGTCACCAGGTAGGCGAGCCCGGTCGCCATCGTGCGGATGTACTCCCACGTGAGCCCTTGGTCCCAGCTCTCGGCCAGCCCGGCGTCGGATCCGCGGAGGATGTGCTGCGGCCTCGATGGATCGATCCAATACGCGTGCTGGTCGACGGTCTGGTTGCCGAAGCCGAGTCCCGCGTCGATGCCGATGAAGGTCTTGCCGCCATCGAGCGATTTCGCGGCGCGCGTGTTGGCGACGAAAATCACTTTGTCGTTGGTGGGATCGACGCGGACGTTGCTGAAGTAGAGCGGCCGCCCGTTGCAATTGCTGACGAGCGTCCACGTGCGCCCCTTGTTCTCCGAGCGATAGAGTCCGGGGCGCTGATTGCTCAGCGCGGGCGGTTTACGCGTCGTGTCCACCGGTGGCGCGTCAGGCGCGCCCGCGCCGCCGGCGCCTCCGCCGAACCCGCGACCTGGACCACCGTTGTTGCACCAATCATAGCCACCGCGCCCCCCGCCCCCTCCCCCGCCCCCGCCCCCGCCACCACCGGCTGTACTGTCCGCCGGCACGACGGCCGGCGGCGCCTCGGCGCCCTCATTCTCGATCTGTGCGTAGACGACGTTCGGATTCGAGCGCGCGACGTCGAGCGCGATGCGGCCGAATGGACCGGAAGGCAAGCCGCCCGTGAGCTTGGTCCAGGTGCGCCCCGCGTCTTCCGTCTTCCAGATCGCACTGCCTGGTCCGCCCCCGTTGAAGCAGCATCCCGTGCGTCTCCGTTGGTAACTGGCGGCATACAGAATGTTGGAGTTCGTCGGATCGATTGCGAGATCTGTGAACCCGGTGTTCTCGTCGACGTATTTGATCTTCGACCAGCTCTTGCCGCCGTCGGTCGTCTTGTAGATGCCGCGGTCGGGGTTGGGCCCGAAGAGGTGTCCCGGCGACGCGACGTACACGACGTCGGAGTGCTTCGGATCGATGACGATGCGCGCGATCGTCTGCGTCTCGCGCAGTCCCATGTTCGTGAACGTCTTCCCACCGTCGGTCGTCTTGTAAATGCCGTCGCCGAACGACGACGTCTGGCGATTGTTTGGCTCGCCGGTGCCGACCCAAACGACGTCGGGATTGGTCTGGTCTACGGCAATGTCGCCGATCGACGCCGAGCCGTATTTCTCGAACACGGGAACGAAGCTCGTTCCGGCGTTCACCGACTTGAAGACACCGCCGACCGCATAGCCGACCCAGATGATGCGTGGGTCCTTCTCGTATACCGCGATGTCATCGATGCGGCCGCCCATGCTCGCCGGGCCGATCGAGCGGAACCGGAAGTTCGCCAACAGAGGATTCGACGACCGGTTGATCATGACGGTGTCGCGCCGGTTCACGTTGCTCTGGGCGGCTGTCTGCGCGACGGGCATCACCACCAGCACAGCGACGAGAATCGGACGAGCTCGGAGGACGAAACGCACGGCGAGGAGCTCCAGTTGGGGGAGGGACGCGCTCGAGCGAATTTGCTGGCGTGCGAGCCGCGCGGCAACCGCGGTAGCGGGCAGGCGACGTTTTGGGCTACTTGGAGGTGGATTCCCGCGCCTTCCGCTCCTTCTGCGCGCGCTGCCATGCCGTGAACTCAGTGATCATCCGAAACGCCTCCCGGCTGGTCAGGTCCTGATAGAGCGTATCGGGAGCAGCGCCCTTCCGCTTCACAATGAGAAGTCCGCCAGACGAACTGCCGCGTTTGACGGGCTGGAGGTTGATGTCGCTTTCCTCGATCGAACGGCGGATGGTGCCGTTGGGTTTGCG
>DATLPC010000039.1:0-23463 GCA_035535975.1 Gemmatimonadaceae bacterium
GGCTGGGAAGCCTTTCCTGATTGCCGCGCCGACATCCAACGGCGGCCGACCGAGTACTTGCGTCACTTCTACTACGATGGCGTAAACTTCGATCCTACGGCCGTGCGTCTCGCGGTCGACTTTGCCGGCGCCGATCACGTGTTAGCGGCGAGCGACTATCCGCATCAGATTGGCAGCATTGCCAAAATGAAGTCGAGCCTCGCCGAGCTGCGCGTTTCGGAGGAGGAGCGAAAGAAGATCATGGGCGAGAACGCGCGAAAGTTGTATCGGTTGTGAGAAACGGCCGAGTGGTGCAATGAGGAATCGGCGAGCAAGCGCCGTGGTAGTCCTGCTCACGTTGCTCGGCGCGTGCGTCGGCCAAGCGCAGAACACGCGCAGCCAGCTCGGCGTCGTGTCGCAGACTATCGCGGGAACGCGCGTCGAGATCATGTATCGGCGGCCGGTCGCCCGTGGGCGCGATCTCTTTGGATCGCTCGTCGCGTGGGGACGCGTGTGGACCCCGAGCGCCGACACCGCGGCAAGACTGACGACGTCGGGGCCATTGCAGATCAATGGCTCCGACCTCCCGGCCGGCAGCTACAGCGTGTGGGCGATTCCCGATTCGTCTTCGTGGACGATTGTCTTCAATAGCGTCCCTGAAGTCTTCCACCTTCGCTATCCGGAAGGACGCGACGTATTGCGCGTCCGCGCGACGCCCGGAACAGGCGAGCACGTGGAGACGCTGATGTTCACGTTCCCCGTCGTCGACGCCGATTCGGCGCGACTGGAACTTCGCTGGGGAAAAACGGTGGTCCCGCTGTCGATTCGCGCCAAACACTGACGGAACCTTTCCGGAGGATTCGATGAAGGCGTACCTGGTGACGACCGCGACTCTCTTTGCCCTCATCGCCGTACTGCATTTGTGGCGCGTGTTCGAAGAGCGAAGCTCGCTCGCGCGGGATCCGTGGTTCTTGATCATCACCGTCATTGCGGCGGCGCTGTCGGGCTGGGCGATCAGTCTGTTGCGACGACCGGCGCAGGCGTAGCGAGTCAGCGATGCCAGGCTCCGGAGTTTTCAGGCGCGTCCGCTGGGCAGCCGGCATTGCGACGGTGCTCGCGGTCATCGCGGGGCTTCGTTATCCGGGCGGAACGTTCCAGGATCACACGACGCACGGCTATCGGTTCTTTGAGAATTTCCTGAGCGATCTGGGAATGACGGTCGCGCACAACGGTGAGGCCAATCGCATCGGCGCAATTCTCTTCGTGATCGCGCTTCTCGTGCTGGTCGTTGGTCTTGGCGGCTCACTTGTCGGCTTCGTTCGTCTTCACTCGGCGACTCCCCAGAGCCGGCCATTCGCGCGTCTGGCGGGCGTCGTCGGGTTGGTCGTTTGCATCTTCTTCGCCGGCGTCGCGCTCACGCCGGAGAATCGCCTACTTGGGCTGCACATTTTTTTTACCAGGTCGGCCTGGCGACTCTTCGTGCTCGTCCCGCTCTTGCTGTTCGTCGCGTCGCTTCGCGGCGACGTTGCGAGCGGCGTTCGGTCGGCGTGGCTGTTCCTTACCGTGATGCTTGCCGGCTATGTCTGGGTGTTGGACTTCGGGCCGCGGGTGAGCGCGCCGGGTGGCCTGGTCACGCAGGTCACCGCGCAAAAGATCATCGCCATCACGGCGATTCTTTCGTTCGTCTATCTCAGCATCGTGGCTGAGCGGCGGATGGTTGCCGCCGTCGGTGCCG
Organism: Gemmatimonadaceae bacterium; assembly: GCA_035535975.1. GTDB lineage: Bacteria > Gemmatimonadota > Gemmatimonadetes > Gemmatimonadales > Gemmatimonadaceae > JAQBQB01. The sequence continues at coordinate 1,715 of DATLPC010000039.1, forward strand.
CGCGTACGTTAGAGCCCACCCCGCCTACCTAGCCCGCCGGATTGGAGGAACGATGACGGACCGACAGAGCCGCAGGGAGTTCATGGGAATGACCGCGTTCGGCCTTGCCGGCGCCGCCGCCATGCCCCGCTTCGGCAACGCATCGACCGCGCTGCGCTTCCTCCTCTCCCAACGCTCCGATCCCGATCTCGTCGTCCTCAACGCGAAGGTCTACACGATGGACCCGGCGCTGGCGCGCGCCGAGGCATTCGCCGTGAGCGGGAGCCGGATCATCGCGGTCGGGAAGAGTGCCGACATCAAGTCGCTCGCTACCAAGCGAACGCGAACGCTCGACGCGAAGCAGATGACGATCGTGCCGGGTTTCACCGACACCCATAACCACGCGGGTGGCACGACGCTCCTCTACGAGGTGCTGGTCGGCAACCCGTTCGAAGTCGAGTTCGTGACGATCGCCAGCATCATTGAAAAGCTTCGCGCCAAAGCACAGCAACTGCCGGCCGGCACGTGGGTCGAAGGCTACTTCCACGACGACACGAAGCTCAAGGACAAGCGACCGCTCAACACGCACGATCTGGATCAGGTTTCCAAGGATCATCCCGTCGCCGTGCATCACCGCGGCGGACACACGTCCTTCTATAACAGCAAGGCGTTCGAGCTCGCCGGGATCACCGCCACCACGCCGAATCCGCCGGGCGGCACCTTCGACAAGGACGAGAGCGGTGCGCTCAACGGTCGCGTCACCGACCGCGCGCGAAACGCGCTGAATCGCGCCGGCAAGCGTCCGTCGTACACGCCCGAACAACTTGCTCAGCGCGACCGCGACGGCATCGCGCACATCTCCAAGCAGTTCGTGCGCTACGGTCTGACCAGCGTTCACCACGAGGGCGGCGACCTCACCGCGATCCAGGAAGTTCGAGCGCGCGGCGACTTGCTCCATCGCGTGAGCTACGAGGCGAGCGGCCGCGTCCTCGATTCGATGATCGCTGGTGGCATCATGAGCGGCTTCGGCGACGAGTGGATCAAGTTCGGCGCGACGTCGGAGCACACCGTGGACGGCTCGTTTTCGGAGCGCACGATGGCGATGAGCGTTCCCTACATTGGCCAGAACGGATACAAGGGGAACGTGACCGAGACGCAAGACGATCTGAACGCGTGGGTCGAGAAGGTGCACCGTGCCGGCATCCAGGTGAACTGCCACGCCAACGGCGACGTCGCGATCGACAGCTACCTCACCGCGTTCGAGCGCGCCCAGAAAGCATTTCCGCGAGCCGACGCGCGCCCCAAGATCACACACTGCACGCTGATCAACGACGACATCGTCCGCCGCATGAAGGCCCTCGGCGCCGTGCCGGCGATGTTCACGACGTACGCGTACTACAATACCGACAAGTTCCCCTTCTACGGCGAAGAGTTGATGAAGCGGAGCATGGCGTATCGCACGATGCTCGACGCCGGCATTCACGCCGCCGCCGGTTCGGATTTCAGCCCCGGACCATTCGCGGCGCTCATGGGCATTCAGGGAATGGTGACGCGCACCGGTTGGGATGGCACGACGTGGGGCGCCAACCAGCGCATCACCGTCGACGAGGCGATCCGGGTCAACACGATCAACGGGGCGTGGGCGTCGCACGAGGAAGCGATCAAGGGATCGATCACCGCCGGCAAGCTCGCCGACTTTGTCGTTCTCGCCGATGATCCGCACACGGTCAGCCCCGACAAGATCAAGGACATCAAGATCGTCAGCACGGTGGTCGGCGGCGAAACGAAATACCAAGCGTAGTCCGCGTCACAGGCCAACTTGATCGAATGCCATACGCGGCGATAACCGGATGGGGCCACGGCATGCCGCCCGCCGTGCTGACCAATCAAGACCTGTCGACGTTCCTCGACACGTCGGACGAGTGGATCACGTCGCGCACGGGCATGAAGGAACGGCGCGTGTCGCACGTCTCGGCCATCGAGATGGCGAGCGTCGCCGCAAAGCGCGCCTTAGCCTGCGCCGGACTCGATGCGGCGAATCTCGACCTCATCATATACGGCGGGTGCAGCAACGACGAGGCGGTGCCCAACAGCGCATCCGGTGTTCAGGTCGAGATCGGCGCGACGCACGCCGCGGCGATGGATCTCAACACCGCTTGCACCAGTTTCCTCTACGGCCTCTCCACCGCGACGGCGATGATCCAGACGGGCGTCGTCCGGAACGCCGTCATTATTGGCGTCGAGCTGATCACGCACTATATGGATTGGAGCAACCGCAACGTCGCCGTCCTGTTCGGCGACGGCGCGGCGGCCGTCGTTCTCCAGCAGTCGGAGACGGAAGAAGGCGTCATCGGCAGCGTTCTCGGTTGCGACGCCGAAGCGCGGCAAACGCTCCGCGTGCGCGGTATCGGCTGTGGCTACGCGAATCTCGACGTGACACTCGGCGACACCATCTGGGACTTCGACGGGCAGGCGATCTTCAAGCGCGCCGTGAAGGGCATGTGCGACGCCTCCGAGCGCGTGATGCGGCGATGCGGCGTTTCACCGGATGACATCGATCTTGTCGTTCCGCACCAAGCCAACCTGCGCATTATCGACGCGGTCGCCAAATACGCCGGCATTCCCATGGACAAGGTGATGGTCACCGTCCATAAGTACGGCAACATGAGCGCGGCGACCGTCCCCGTCGCCCTCGTCGACGCGCTGAGCGAAGGACGAGTGAAACCGGGAAGCCTCATCCTCATGCCGGGCTTCGGCGGAGGACTCACCTTCGGCGCGCTCCTCGTCCGTTGGGGTTCGCGAGTGACACCCCTCGCTGTATCGGACGCCGAGTTGCCGCCATGTGACCGCACGGCACTCGAGATGGTGAACGAACTTCGCCACCGTCAGGATCCACACGGACGGTCGGCGACGGGCCTCGCGGCTCCCGTGTTCGCCGAGGACCGGACCCCCGCGACGACGAGTTGATCGGACCGAGCCGCTAGTCGCTCCTCAACGCGACGAGCGGGTCGACCTTCGCCGCGCGCCACGCCGGCAGCGCGGACGACAACCCGGCCACGGCGCCCAGCACGCCGGCGACGAGCAGGAAAACTCCGGGCGAGGTCGTCGATATCCCGTAGACCAACGCGTTCAGCGATCGCGACGCGACGACCGCCGCAATGCTCCCCACGATGATGCCGGCGAGGGCCATCCGGAGCCCACCGCCGATCACCATCGCGACGAGATGCTTCTGCTGTGCGCCGAGCGCCGTCCGAATGCCAAGTTCTCTCGTTCGCTGCGCGACGCCGAATGACACGACGCCGTAGACGCCAATCGTCCCGAGCAACAGCCCGAGCAGCGCGAACCCCGACAGCAATTGCGCGATCGTGCGCCGCGTGGCATTCGCCGTCGCCGTCAGATCGCCGAGCGCGCGCAGATCGGCGATCGGCACGGTCGCATCCAACGAGCGCACGGCGGCGCGCACGTCGGCGGCATGCGCGAGCGGGTTACCCGTCGCGCGAATCACGAAGTACATGAACGCTAGCCCCTGCTGCGCATTCGGACGATAGACTTCGTCCGCCGGCGGCGCGTCCGGAGAGGTGAAGCGGACGTCGCCTGCAATACCGACGATCGTCGCCCAGTCGTTCCGCGTGCCGTTGCCGACCTTGATGCGCCTCCCGATTGGATCCTCACCCGGCCAGAGGTGCTTCGCCATCGTCGAATTGATGATCACCACCGGCGGCGCATCGCGCGTGTCCGACGCAACGAACGATCGGCCGCGCAGGAGTGGAATCTTCATCGTCGTGAAGTAGTCGCCGACGACCGAGCGCCAAGTCGCATTGGGCTTGGTCTGCCCGGCCGCTATCGGACGATGCTCGACGTCGATCGCGCCGCGCCAATTGAAGCCCGTCAACGGCAGATGCTGAATCGCGCCGACGCTCGTCACGCCGGGCAGCTCGGCCAGCCGATGCTGCAACGCGTCGAAGTAGCCGCGCAGCGCCTCCGCTCCACGCGCCTGTCCGCTCGACGGCTGAATGCGCAGCGTGAGCACATGGCCGGGATCGTAGCCAAGGTCGACGCGCGACAGCTGTCGCATCGATTCCGTCATCAGTGTCGCGCCGACCACAAGTGTCATTGCGACCGCGATCTCGACGACGACGAGAATCTCTCTCGCGCGAGTCGCGACGCGCCCGCCCCCGCCCCCGCCACGCGCGCCCATGCCGTCGCGCAGGCTCGGACCGGCGGCTCGCGTTCCCAGGAGCACCGGCGCGATGGCGAACGACAATCCCGCGGCCAGGGTTACGCCCGCGCAAAACGCGACCACCGATCCGTCGATCGCCGTCGTCGAGAGGAACGGCAACGTCGACGGGAGAATTCCGATCAACAACCGGAGCGCGATGCCACCGAGCGCCAGTCCGAGCAATCCGCCGGTGATCGCCAGCAGCAGGCTTTCAACAAGAACCTGTCGCGTCAAGCGCCCTCTCGACGCGCCCAACGCGCGGCGCACCGCGAACTCTCGCGCTCGTCCGACCGCTTGCACCAGCTGGAGATTGCCGACGTTCACCGCGGCGAGCGTCACGAGGAGCACCACCGCCCCGAGCAGAACGAACAGCGTTTGGCGCGCCCCGCCCACAATGCTTTCGTGCAGATCGATGACCGTTGCGCCCTTGGCGTAATCGTTCGGGAAGTTGAATTGCGCCCGCATCCGCGGCGCCATCGCCGCCAGCTCGGCGGTTGCCCGTGCGAAGGTGGCGTCGGCCGCCAGACGCCCGACGGCCAGCGCCGTTGCTCCGGTGTAGAAGGGCGACGACGGATCGATCTGCAGTGGAAGCCACGCGTCGACTTCCGGCTGCAACGACGCGAGCTCTCCGCCAATCACGCCGATGATCCGTGTGGGTTGCCCGTCCATGTCGACGACCCGTCCAACGACTCCGGGATCGGACGCGAAGTGGTTTCGCCAGAGCGCCGCGCTGATCAGCGCGACGTCCCAATGTCCGGGCTGCGACGCATCCGATGGAAAGGTCGATCCGGCCAGCGGTCCGACGCCAAGCGTACGGAAGTAGTTCGTCGAGACGCGAGCGCCCTTCAACTGGAGCGGCTCCCCGGCGCCCGTCATCGCAATCCCCCATCCCGGACTGAACGCTGCCACCTCGGCGAGGGCCTTGCTCTCGCGCTGCATGAACACCAGCTCGGCGTTCGAGACGGTGCGGCCCGGCCAAATTGCCGCGAGGCGCGACGGATCGCGGAAGGGAAGGGGCCGCAGCACGACGTGCCGCACCACGCTGAAGATCGCGGCGTTCGCGCCGATGCCGAGCGCGATCGTGAGGAGCGCGGTGATCGTCACCGCGGGACGTCGCGCCGCCTGGCGCAGCGCGAACCGACCGTCATTCACCAGGGATCGCAGCATCCGAGTCATCTCCGGGCTCGAGCGAGCGTGCCTGGGGATAGACACAGCCGGCCGGCAGAACGTTGGGCCGTCGAGGCCTTAATTCCGGCATCTTGCCGTTCGTCGCATTCGATGCGTATTTGATTCAACTGTATCATGCGCCCATGACCGCGTCGCCGACAATCAGCGTCGAGCCAATACGCCTCCTTTCTCGCGGCGACGTCGAGCGTGTGCTCGACCTCTCGTCGTGCATCGACGCCGTGGAGGCCGGCCTACGCGCGGCCGCGCACGATCGTGCGCGCTCCGCTATCCTCGGACTCCACGCGCCGGACGGTGGGCTTCACGGGAAGGCCGCCTATCTCGAGGATGATGCCGAGGCTTGGTTCGTCGCCAAGTTGAACTCGAACTTTCCTCAGAACCCCAGTCGTCACGGCCTGCCGACGATTCAGGGCGTCCTCGCGCTCTTCGACGGGCGGTGTGGCCGTCTCGTGGCGCTGATGGATTCCGCCGCGATCACCGTGCTTCGGACCGCCGCCGCGACCGGAGTCGCGGTGAGGCACTTCGCGCGGCCAACCGCGTCCTCGGTGACGATCATCGGATGCGGCGTCCAGGCGTTCACGCAGGTTCGCGCCGTGGCCCTCGTGCGACCGATTCGCCGAGTCGTTGCCATCGACGCCGTCCCAGCCGCCGCGGATCGCCTCGCGACCCGCGTTCGCGCCGAGCTCGGGATCGACGCCTCCGCCCGCGGCGGCACACGCGACGCGCCGCACGAGACGGACATCATCATCACCTGCACTTCATCTCGAGTCCCCTTTCTCGGCCTGCGGGACGTTCGCCCCGGCACGTTCATCGCCGCCGTCGGCGCGGACAACGAGGACAAATCGGAGATCGAGCCGGAGCTGATGGCCGACTCGGCCGTCATCGTCGACAGCCTCGCCCAAGCCTCCACCATCGGCGACCTCCACCATGCGATCGCCGCCGGCGCTTTGACAGCGGATCAGGTTCGCGGTGAGTTGGGCACACTGCTCTCGACAGCGTCGCCGGGACCGTATGATCCTCGCCGCATCGTGATCTTCGACAGCACCGGCGTCGCCGTAGAGGATGTCGCGGCCGCGGTGGTCGCGTTTCGCCGCGCGACGGAAGCCGGTCTGGGGCTTCAGGTGGTTCTCTGAGATTTGTCCCGTGAGCCAACAACTATCGCCGAGCGAAGCTCTGATAGAGATCGTCGAGCATCGCAGCCCCACGCTCGATTCGAACGAGATCATCCGGGCTCGCTCGCACGATGCCGCGGATCAGACTCTGGATGCCGCTCGTCTCCGGACGCTTGAACAGCTCGTCCTTGCAGTCGATGTCGTGCACGATCTCACCGAGCGCGGTGAGCGCCGGGTCGCGCAGGTGAAAGCGCTTGACAAGCGTCTGAAAGGTGCAGTCGTCGGCGACGTGGGTGTACTCGGCGCCCGTCATGTCGAAGCGAAGGTCGCCGCGACGCGGGGTGTAGCCGCGCGCCGGTACGAACTTGAATCGCGCTTTCGGATCGATGAATCGTCGGATCAGCCAGGCGCTCGCGATGCGGTCGACATGGACGTCGGCGCGCGTCACCCACGTTCGCCCGGGCTGGATTCGATCCGGCGCAGCTTGCGCCGCCGGTTGCGAGGCATCCGTGCGTTCGCCGGCGAGCGCCGCCCAAATCTCCTCGTCGCTGATCCCTTCGACGAAGCGGCTCTCGGCGATGATCGCGCTTCCGCCCGCGCTGTCGATCTCCTGACGAAGCCACTGGAAATCCTCTAGCGCTTCGTCGGTGTTGGGGAGCACGTACACCGTTTGCTTGAGTGCCACGGCGCCGAGGCGTCGAAGTCGCCGTCGCACCTTGACGCGCAAATAGTTCGGTGTGGGCGGCAGTTGATGGATCAACAGCAGCCACGGGCTTCGCTCGGCCGGAGCGAGGGAAGCCGGCTGCGTGTTTCCAGTGCTCGAGGACATCGTACGCATCGCGCGATGAATCTACGCGCTGGATGCGACGTTGCTATTCCGATCGGAGCGTCATTGCCGGATCGATGCGAGCGGCGCGGAGGGCGGGAAGGGCGGAAGCGAGCAGCGCGACTCCGGCGAGCAGCGCTGCCACGCTGAAATAGGTCGCCGCGTCCAATCGCGACACACCGAACAGCAGCGCGCTCACGGCCCGCGTTCCGACGACCGCCCCGCCCAACCCGAGAATGAGTCCGGCGCCGGCCAGCACGGCGCCGCGGCCGACGACAAGTCCGACGATATCGGCCGGCGACGCCCCAAGTGCCGCGCGCACGCCGATCTCTCGAACCCGCTCGGTAACACCGCCGGACAGCACGCCGTAGATCCCCGTCCCGGCCAGCAGCAACGCCGCCAAGCCGAAGGCTTCGAACAGAATCAGCGTGAATCGGCGGTCCGCGATCGAACGGTTCACGAGCGCGTTCATCGTCGCGATACGGACAATGGCCTGCTCGCGATCGACCGACCAGATGGCGCTGCGAATCGGCGTCGTCAGGCTCGCGGCATCCCCCGCTCCTCCGGCGCGCCCGCGAGCGACCACCGACATCGACCCATCGACCCAGTGCCACTGCCAAGGCGTCACGTAGACGGCGGCCGGCGGGTCGACGTCGAACGACGACTGTCGCACGTCGCCGGCCACGCCAACGACGGTGAACCAATCGCCCTGCGGCGGACCGAGGCGAAACCGCTGCCCGAGTGGGTTATCGTCGCCGAACGCCCGCTTGGCGAACGACTGACTCACCACGGCAACGCGAGGTGCGCCGCTAACATCGTGCGCATCGAGCGCGCGTCCGCGCAGCACGGGAATCCCCATGACCTTGAAGTATTCGGGCGCCACCGCGTAGCGCATCGCCGCGCCGTCGCTCTGCGCGTCACGATCGCGCTCGAGATGAGCGCCGTAGACATCCAGATCGCCGCTCAACGGTACGAGCGACGTCATTGCGGCCGCCTGAACGCCCGGAACCGCCCTCACCCGGTCGAGCACATCCGAGAAGTAGCGCGCGCGCGCGCTGTCGCTTCGGTACTGCTCGCCCGCCAGCTGGATCTGCATCGTGAGAAGCCCGGAGGCGTCGAATCCAACCGGCACGGCGAAGATGCGCTGAATGCTGCGCAACAGGAGTCCCGCGCCGACGAGCAGCATTAGCGCCAGCGCGACCTCGGCGATGACGAGCAAAGCCCTTGTTCGCTGATGCCCTCCCGTCGATCGACGGCCCGCTGCCTGCAATCGCGAGCCCAGATTCTGCCGCAGCAGGTCGAGAGCCGGCACCGCTCCGACGACGACGCCGACGATTGTCGTTACCAGAACCGCGAAGGCGAACGCCATCGCGTCGACGCGAATGGCGCCCAGACGGGGAAGCTCCGCTGGACTGAGCGCAACGAGCGCCCGCACGCCAACGCGCGCCACGACGAGTCCCAGCGCTCCACCGATCACGGCTAATAACACGCTCTCCGTGAGCAGCTGCCGTGTCAGTCGACCGCGTCCCGCGCCGAGCGCCATCCGCATCGCGAACTCGGCGCGACGTTGGGCGCCACGCGCGAGCAGCAAGTTGGTCACGTTGACGCAGGCGATCAAAAGCACGAGCCCCACCGCGCCAAGCACGGCGAGCATCGCCGGTCTGATGGCGCGCGTGACGTCGGCCTGCAGCGACGTGACGAAGAATCCGTTCGACATCCGCGCCCAGGGGACACGGGCGAATTCCGCGACAGGCGAGCGAGCGATGCCGTCGATCTCGCGCGACGCGTCGGCGAACGACACTCCCTGGCGCAGGCGCGCGACGACGCGCAAATGATGCCCCCATTCCCTCGCGTCCGGGCCGAACGCCGACGCGTACTGCAGCGGCGCCCAGATCTGCGCCAGCGGCGCGACAACGTTCTCGAACGACGCCGGCATGACACCAATCACGACGTGGTCTTGGTCGTCGAGCTTGACATGTTGGCCGACGATCGTTGGGTCGGCGCCGAAGCGGCGGCGCCACAGCGCGTCGCTCAGAATTACGACATTCGGCCCACTCGGCCGATCGTCGCTCGCTTGAAAGTCTCTGCCGACCACCGGCGCGACGCCCAAGGTCTTGAAGAAACCGGCGCCGACGCGCTGGCCGGTCAACTGCTCCGGCTCGAGCTTGCCGGCGACTGTCGGCTGCCACGCCTTGAACGCCGCCGACGACGCAAAGGAACGCGTCCGCGCGGCCAGCTCACGGTAGTTCCCGAAGGCGACGTCGACGCGCGAGCCGTCGCTCGAACGGTCACTCACGACCGCCAGTCGGTCCGCGGCGGAATAGGGAAGCGGACGAAACAGAACGGGATTGACGGCGCTGAAGATCGCCGTGCTCGCGCCAATGCCGACGGCGAGCGTGATCACGGCAACCGCGGTGAACCCGGGATTACGCCGAAGTCGGCGGAGCGCGTAGCGCACATCGCCGATGGCCGTGGATATTACGTTCTCCCACCCGTAGGATCGAACCTGCTCGCGCGCGACGGTCATGTTGCCGATCTCGAGCTGCGCCGCGCGGCGAGCGTCGGATTCCGGCATCCCTCGCGCAATCAGCTCGGCGGCCGCTTGGTCGACGTAGTGACGCAGCTCGTCGGAGAGATCGTCGTCGGCCGCGCGGCGGCGAACGAGGACGCGCCCGCCACGCGTGAGCTGGCGCCAGAAGGACATCTCACGCCTCCGACTTGAGGAGCCGCGCAACCGCCGATGCGCGTCGCGCCCAATCTTCCGTCTCGACCTCGAGCTGCTTCCACCCCGCGCGCGTCAGGTTGTAGAACTTGGCGCGCCGCGAATTCTCGGTCTGACGCCACTCGCTATCGAGCCAGCCGGCTCGCTCGAGGCGCTGTAATGCAGTGAGCAGCGACCCCGGGTTCACCTTGAAGACACTGCGGGACACTTGCTCGATCCGCCGCGCGATTCCAAAGCCGTGCATCGGCTGGAGGCTGAGCGTCTTGAGGATCAGCATGTCCAACGTCCCTTGAATGACGTCGGTGTTGGCTTGCTCTTGCTCCACGCGCTTCCTCCGGATTCGCGCTCCCTGGAGGCTATCGCCCTACATCTTGATTGTCAAGATGTGAATATCAAGAGAGGTGCGCGGTTGAGCAGTCGCCGGTGAATCGCTCTCACGGAGGCGCCCCGACGCTTCGCCGGTGCCGTCCGAGTGAGATGCCGATCGAGACGGCGCGCGCATGCGTCCCGGTGTCGCATTCCCGGGTTTGCGTCAACGGTTCGGTGAAGCAGTTGCCGGGCGCTCGGCCGTCGGCGCCTTGGACGAACAAGAGTCCGCGGAAACGACCGCTCGCGTATGACAGCCCAACATTACCAACCCACGCCGGCGAGGTGGATTGTTGGCTCGAGCTCGACGCTCGGACGCCGTAGCCGGCCATCGCCTGCCATCCGACGCCGCGTTCCGGCTGAACGCCGAATTGGGTGTAGACGGACCCTCCCTCGATCGATCCCGTCGCCCCAAGGCCGGCGGCCAGCTGTCCCGTCCAGGCCTGAGGCGCCTGCACATAGAGATCCAATTGCGAGACTGGGAAGAATAGAGGTACGACGAGACCGACGTACGCCGAGGGTTTGTGCGGATCCGTCGACGCCCATCCTTGCCCGATGAACGGACCGAACGTCCCCTCGCGCAGCGCGAACCCACCCTCGTCTCCCTCGGTGTGGGTGTCGCCACTCGTCGTCGCCGCGGTCAACCCGAAGACGAATCCGTCCTCGACGCGCGGTCCATGGGTGATCGTCGGGAAGCATGCCGTGACCAACAACGCCCCGAAAGGCATCAACCGGCGCGGCGTCATTGCCCTGTGGCGCTCCACGTTTCGATCATCCGCGCCGCTACCTCCTTCACGAGTTTGGCCGCGACGACTGCGGTCAAGCCGCCCGCGTCGCGGTGTGGATTCAGCTCCACGATATCCGCACCGACGATTGGACCATCCAAGCCGTGCACTACGTCGAGAAGTTCCCGCACCGTCAATCCTCCAGGCTCGGGGTGTGATACTCCGGGAGCGAAGGCAGGATCGAGGCCATCGAGATCGATCGACAAATACACCGGGCCGCTCGGACGGGGTCTGTCGCCGCGCGTCCAGCGCCGCATGTCGATGACGTCGACCCCGAAGCGATTCGCCTGCTCGCGTTGGTGGCCCGTGATCGTACGAATGCCGGCCTGTATCAGATGCGCGGCCAGTCCCTCTTCGCGAATGCGCGCGAATTGACAGGCGTGTGAGTACCGATCGCCCTCGAACTGGTCGTACAGATCGGGATGTGCGTCGATCTGCACGATCGTGAGCGTCGGCGCTCGTGACGCCACCGCGCGGACGGTGGAATACGTGATCGAATGATCGCCGCCGAGCGACAACGGTCGATCGCCGCGGTCGACGATCTCGCGAATCGCTCGTTCGATCAGCCTTCGTGCCTCCCCGGTCGGCGGAAGATCCAGATCGCCGGCATCACCGATCACACCGTCTGCCCAGGTATCGATTCCCGACTCGCTCCAACCATTGGCGGCCGGCGAATGAAACGCTTCACGGATTCTGGATGGCGCGAGCGCCGCTCCGCGAAGAAATGACGAGCTGGCGTCGTACCCCAGGCCGATGAGCGCGGGGCGTCCGGGAAGGGAAAGGGATGACATTCGAGCAAACTACGTCGAGTTCGTCGCCGGCGCGGTCGGCGCGTTACACTTTCGACATGCCAACACTCGCTACCATCGGCTACGAAGGTGCGACGATTCGCGAAGTGCTCGACACGCTCGAGGACGCGAAGATCGAGACGCTCGTCGACGTGCGCGCCGTCGCCATGTCACGGCGGCCCGGCTTCGCCAAGACTGCTCTCTCGGCACACCTTCGCGAGCGTGGTATCGAGTACCTGCATTTCCGAGCGCTCGGCACGCCGGCCGAGGGGCGCGCCGCCGCGCGAAGCGGCAAGAGTGACGTGATGCGGCGCATCTTTCTCGAACATCTCGCCACGGATGCGGCGCAAGCCGAGCTCTCGCGCCTCGTAGAGCTCGTTCGCGGTCCCAAACGCGTGTGCATCCTGTGCTTCGAGGCGGATCCCGCGAAGTGTCATCGGCGCATCGTCGCCGAGGCACTTCGCAAAAAGATCCGCGTGACGGTCACCGACCTCCGCCCCGCCGCCGACGAGTAACTGATCCGCCGAGTCGCCGAGTCGCCGAGTCGCCGAGTCGCCGAGCTACGGCTGCGGCTTTCGCGCCACCGTCACCGTCACCGCCGACGGATACTCGGTCGAGTGATGCACGACGTTGTGCGCCACGACGGGCTTGGACTCGTCGTAGTTCTTCCCGCCGGTGTTCAGGTTCCGGTCGAAGCGCGGAAAGTTCGAGCTCGAGACCTCGATCCGAAGGCGATGTCCCGGCGCGAACCAGTTGCTCGTGTTGAGCGGCTGCAACGTCACCTTGTAGACCTTGTCCTTCTCCATCCAGACGAGCGGCTTGTCATAGCCATTCCGGTAGCGCATGCGCTGGATCGACTCGTCGAGATTGTACGCTCGGCCGTCCGGGTAGACGTCGAGAATCTTCACGCTGAAATCCGTGTCCTTGGCATCCGACGACACATAGAGCGTCGGAATGATCGGCCCGGACAATTCGGTGCCCTCGTTGAACGGCTCCGACGTGAACACCAGCACATCCGGTCGCTGTTCCGTCTCACGCTGATCCATCGCTCCCGCGCCGACGGCGTTGCCCTGGCAGCAGACGTTGCCGCCGTGTGACATCACCGGCTTCGCCGGATCGTACGTGAAGCGATCGGGCTTATCGCTCGTCGGCGCCGTTCGCGTGAGCACACCGTCGCCCTTCGCCGTGTTGGCGCTTCCGCCGCTGCCGAGATAGAACGTCATCGGCGCCGCGCCGGCCGGCGGCCACGAGTTGGACGACTGCCACTTGTTCAGTCCCATGGTGTAGTAACGCACCTTCGGCATCGTATCGAGCACCGGACTGGCCACGCCCTTCAGGAACTTGTCGAAGAACGCATACATGATGTCCTGATAGCCGAGCCGCGCGTCGCCCATGTCGCGCTCGCCGACGATTGTGTGCTCGGTCGCGCGCGTGTACGCGCAATGGCCCACCGGCGCGATGATCGCCCACTGCTGATTCGCTGCGTCGCCCTTCGCCGTTCTTCGAACGAGGTTGTACATCTCCAGATTCGGGCCGACCGAGACGTCATACCACGACATGAACCACAAACCGGGAATGTTGATCCGCATGTTGTCGTGGAACAATCCGCCGCGATACCACGCCGGATCATTCGGAGCGCGCTTGATCATCGCGCCACCCGTCGCCACCGGCATCGAGTCGGCGAAGATCCCCTTCGGTCCATCGACGTTCTTGATGATGTCCTGCTCGGGCAGCGTCCAAAACGCCTTCGACCAATCGACGGGCGGCAATCGCTGTGCGAGATCGAACGACTTCGATATTCGAATCAGGTCGGCCTGCGTTGCGTTCTTCGGGAGCATCGGTCGCACCTGATTCTGCTCGCCGTACAACCAATCGATGAACAGCATCTGCACGGCCCCGCCCCGGTACCAATTCCCCTGCTCATAGTACGGGCCGACACGCCCGACTCCCGCGCCAAAACCCTGCACATTGAACGCGGCGTAGCCCGGATTGCCGAGCGCCGCCACCGCGCCCTGCCACTCCGCGGTCGACGAACACCCCGTCGTTCCGATTTTACCGTTCGACCACGTCCGGGCGCGCAAATAGTTCAGCTCATCGTCGCCGTCCGTGAGGGGCGGGCCGAGGATGTCGTAGTTGCCCTCGGAGAAGAAATGCCCGCGCTCCTGCATGTCGATATAGGCATACCCGCGCTTGATCGCGGTCAGCGCCGCGGTCATATCGCGTGGAACCCCGTTCTGGACGTCCCAATAGTTGAAGTTGTACGGCGTGCGCACCCAGATCGCCGGATACTTCTTTCCGCCTCTTGGATAGTAGATGTCGGCCGCGATGCGCACGCCGTCGCGCATCGGGATCATGACTTTGCGGTCGACGACGGCAAGCGACTCGAGCTCGTTCTCGAGCGCCCAACGCCTGGCCTTGATGCTGTCTGGGAGTCCGGCTGGACCTTGCGCGGCGACCGGTCGATTCGAAAACGCCGCGAGGGCGACAATGACAAGTCGAAGTGCAGTAGCGCGACGCATCGGCGCTCCACGAAGAGGGAGACAAAAACGGCGACGGATCATCGCAAGCTACCGATGTCCGTCGCCGTGAATATGAGGAAGACACCTGGCGCCGCGTGAGGGAACGCCCTCCTGCCGCTATCCCTTCTTTGCTTTCGAGTCCGCCTTCTTTACTCCTCCGTGTCCGGAGCAGGCGCCGCGTCCCGGCTTGCTCGTCGTGCCGTCGGTGCAGGTGACCTCCTTGGCTTCAGCCTTCGAGGCGGCCTTGGTCTCCGCCTTCGCGGTCTTTGCGGCGGACTTGGTCTCGGTCTTGGCCGACTTCTCGGCGGCCTTCGCCTCGCCCTTCGAAGCCTGTTTCGCCGATGCCGTCCCCATGGTCTTGACGCCGCCATGGCTCGAGCATGCTCCCCGTCCGACGGCGTTCGAGGTCGTTCCGTCGTTGCATATCGTCTTGGTGCCTTGAGCCGTCGCCGGCCGCGCGACGAAGGTCAACGCGGCTACCGACAACGCGGCTAGTGCCGTCCGTATGCGCATTCGCTCTCCGTAAAGGTTGGTCCTCATCGCCATTGACCCGCCTTTTTGTCTCTCCGCCACATCGTGCTTCCCACTTTTCCGCAAACCCCGGTAAGTTGTCGCCGAGTCCGCCAGCGAGGCTGAATCCGTGTTAGTCAGCGACATGAACTGGATGCAGGTCGAGGAATACCTGCGACACGACGACCGCGCCGTGCTGCCCCTCGGCAGCACCGAGCAGCACGGATATCTCCGGCTGACCGTTGACTGCATTTTGCCGGAACGCGTCGCGGCCGAAGCGGCCGAGCCACTTGGCGTTCCGGTTTTCCCGGTCGTGACGTACGGAGTCACGCCGTATTTTCGCGCGTACCCCGGTTCCGTGTCGCTGCGCGTCGAGACACACCTGAACGTCGTCCGCGACATCCTCGACAGCCTCGCACACAGCGGCTTCCGGCGCATCCTCGTTGTGAACGGACACGGCGGAAACGCGGCGGTTCAACAGTTCGTTCCCGAGTGGACCGCCGACCACCCGGACTGTCGCGTGTTGTTCCACAACTGGTGGAATGCTCCACGGACATGGGCCAAGGTCCAGGAGATCGATCCGGTCGCATCGCACGCGTCGTGGATGGAAAACTTCCCGTGGACTCGGCTTCCCAACGTCGCGCTTCCGTCGACCCAGCGTCCGATGGTCGACCTGGCTCGCGTTCGCGCGCTCGATCCCGTGGCGCTGCGCGAATACCTCGGCGACGGCAACTACGGCGGCCTGTACCAGCGCTCCGACGAGAACATGCTTGCGCTGTGGCAAGTCGCCGTCGATGAAACACGCGCATTGCTCACGGGGACGTGGGGCGAAGCGACAGAGCAGCCGGCGAGCCGGGCCGCCAAGTGAACGTTGCTTTCGCGGGCCGTGTCGCGATCGTCACCGGCGCCGCGCACGGTTTCGGCCGTACGATCGCCCTCGCCTTCGCCGAGCGTGGCGCGACCGTGTGGGTGTGCGATGTCGTCGAAGACGAGCTGCACGAGACGCAGAATCTCTGTGCGACCGCGGGCGGCCGGTGTGAGGCGCGCGTTGTCGACGTCGGCGACAAAGAAGCCGTCGGTCGTTTCGTGGGCCAGATCGTCGCGGCCGGTCGAATCGACATTCTGGTGAACAACGCGGGCGGCGTGCTCGGGCAGGTCGGCCGGCCACTCGAACAGATTGCCCAGCGAGACTGGCAATCGATCTTCGACGTGAATGTCTCCGGCGCGTTCTTCATGTCCCAGGCCGTCGCACCGTCGATGAAAAGCGCGCGGTACGGACGCATCGTGAACATCTCGAGCGGCGCCGGACTGGGAATCAGTTTGACGGGGATTCAGGCCTACGCGTCGGCGAAGGCCGCACAGATCGGGCTCACGCGTCAGCTCGCGCACGAGCTCGGACCGTGGGGCATCACCGTCAACAACGTCGCGCCTGGCTTCGTCCGCTCGAACGAGGCTACCGAGCGTCAGTGGGAGTCGTACGGCGAGGAGGGACAGCGCGAGCTCGTCGAGCGAATCGCGCTCAAACGCCTCGGATCACCCGCGGACATCGCCCACGGAGTGCTCTTCTTCGCCTCGGACTACGCGGGATGGATTACCGGGCAAGTGCTCTCCATCGACGGCGGGAAATGACGGCGCTCGTCAGCGGAACAGATCGAGTGATCGCTGAATGACCTGCCAGACGCCCCAGCCGAGCGGAATGCCGACTAGTCCCCACGCGGCCGCGAGGCGAAGGTAAAAGGCGGCGGAGCGACGTCCCTTGTCGGTCTCGATCATGGTCGCTCCTCGTTCAGGCCGTGGCGGTCGCCGACGCCGGCATCTCGGTGGTGACGTGGCGCTCGTGCACGCGCCGCACGAACAAGTTGCAGAAGAACCCGACGACGAGCAGCCCCGCCATGATGTACATCGTCGTCGTGTAGGCGTCGGCCTTTGCGACGCCGTGCCCGATCTCGTATTCGCGGATGTAGTTCACGAGCACCGGCCCGAGCACTCCCGCGGTCGACCATGCGGTGAGCAGCCGTCCATGAATCGCTCCGACCTGAATCGTCCCGAACATGTCGCGCAGGTACGCCGGGATCGTCGCGAAGCCGCCGCCGTACATGCTGAGAATCACCACGTAGCCGGCGACGAACAGCACGACATTCCCCGCGTGACCTGTTCGAGGTACCAGCGCGTAGAGCAGCGCACCCAGGAGAAAAAAAGTCGCGTAGACCGCCTTCCGTCCGATGAAATCGGACAACGACGACCAGAAGAAGCGCCCGCCCATATTGGCGAGGCTGAGCAGTCCGACGAATCCCGCCGCGGCGCTGGCGGTGATCGCGCCCGGAAACATCTCTTGGATCATTGGCGACGCTTGGCCCAGGACGCCGATACCCGCCGTCACGTTGAGGCACAACACCGCCCAGAGCAGCCAGAACTGCGGGGTTCGGATCGCGCGATCGGCGGTAACGTTGCCGGTCGTGACGAAGGGTCTGCGCTGCTCGGCGCGCGACGAGAGGCGCGGCCGCCAACCCGCGCGCGGAACGCGCACTGTGAAAACGCCGAACATCATGAACGCGAAATAGAGTAAGCCCATGACGACGAACGTCGCCGCGACGCCGGTCGACGCCGGCGTTCGGAAACGCGCCATGAGCATGGTCGAAAGCGGCGACGCGATCATCGCACCGCCGCCGAATCCCATGATCGCCATTCCGGTTGCCATGCCCGGTCGATCCGGAAACCAACGAATGAGCGTCGTCACCGGCGAGATGTACCCGATCCCGAGACCGATGCCCCCGAGGACGCCGTACCCGAGAAGCAGGAGCCAGAATTGATGCGTTGCGATGCCGACCGCCGCGACTTCGAAGCCGCCGCCGAAGCACACGGCCGAAACGAACATCGCTTTGCGGGGACCGACCCGCTCGAGCCACGGGCCGAATAACGCGGCCGAGAGACCCAGAAACACAATCGCCACGCTGAACACCCAACCGATGGTGCTCAGCTTCCAGTCGTTGGGGGCGGCGTCGGTAATCCCAATGGCGTGCGATAGCGGCAGGTTGAAGACGCTGAACGCGTAGGCCTGGCCGATCGACAAATGGATGGCCAGCGCGGCGGGGGGAACGAGCCAGCGCGAGTAGTCCTCGGCGGCCACCGAGTGATCGCGGTCGAGAAAGGCAAAAAGAGACATAAGTGCCTGATTTTGCCGAATCCCCGCCCCCTTGGCGAGGGTCCGCGCCAAGCGTTCACTGTCGCGCGGCCTTTTCTGTCGGTTTTTCCCCGGCAGAGTATCCGAAGGTCGCCTGATGCCGTGTGCCGCTCTGGACAAGCAATCTTCGCCGTGTGACGTCGTGCACCGGAGGAGAGATGACGACTGACGTGATTCGTGTTTTGCTTGCCGACGACCATCGGGTAGTCCGCGCCGGCCTGCGAGCCGTGCTGGGAACAGCACGCGACATCAGTGTAGTTGGCGAAGCGAACAATGGCCGCGAGGCGGTGGAAATGGCCGCTCACCTGCGGCCCGACGTAGTCGTGATGGACGTCGCCATGCCGGAAGTAGACGGCATCTCCGCTACCAAGGAGATCATTGCCGCCGGTCATGGTTCCCGTGTCCTGTTCCTCTCGATGCACGCCGAGCAAGAGTATCTCGTGCCCGTCATGGAGGCGGGTGCTTCAGGCTACCTCCTGAAGACCGAGGCAGATCGAGAGCTCGTCAACGCCGTACGCGCCGTTGCTCACGGCGACATCTTCGTTCGGCCGACAGCGGCCCGAATCCTCGCTCGGAAACTCGTCGCCAAGGATGCCGAACACTCTGACCACGACAAATATGCGCGCCTCACCGTGCGTGAGCGCGATGTGTTGCGTCTCGTCGGCCAAGGCTATTCGGCTCCGGAGATCGGGAATCGGCTTCTGATCAGCCCGAAGACCGTGGACACGTACAAGCAAAGGATCCACGAAAAGCTGGGGCTCGGACACCGCTCCCAGTACGTGCAGTTTGCGTTCAGGCTCGGGCTGCTCACCGCCGAGTAGCAAACGATTCGTGAGACCTTCGCCTTCCATCGAAGGGTACGCTAGCGCTTTGGCTTAACCGCCTGCGGCTTCTTGGTGTCGCGTTCGTCGTCGTCGATGTCGGTGCTCAACGGGAAGAACAACGCCGACCGCACCCCCGGGTACTTCACGTCGTAACCGCGCGCGTCGTGCCACAGGATGCGATTGAGAGCCCCGCTCGGCGCGGCGTCGGGCTCGTCGAAACGCATACGTGAAGACGCGACCGCCGCCGCGCGCCGCTCCTTCACGAACGCGCCCCGCATCGACGCCGGGCTGGGATTCGTTTCGGCGAGCGATTGTGCCGGGACGATCGCGGTGTACGGCGTGAAATCCGGCTTGTCGTTGGGCCCGATAAAGCTGGCGCGCATGTCGGTCGCGACGAGGTCGAACAATGACAGCGCCGGCAAGCCGAGCATGAGCTCGATCGTTTTCACCATGCTGGCCTGCGTGTAGACGGTCGAATCGACGACACCGCGCCGGGCGAACGGCGAGATCGCGAGCGCCACCGTCCGATGGCCGTCGATATGATCGACGCCATTCTGCGCGTCGTCCTCGACGACGAGAATTGCCATGCGCTTCCAGAAGCTCGACGCGCTCAAGCCGGCGACGATCCGGCCCAGGGCGAGATCGTTGTCGGCAACACAGGCCTTCGGTACGCACCACCCCGGCGACGTGCCAACCGTGTGGTCGCTCGGCAGCACGATCATCACGAGGTGAGGCATACGTCCCGCGCGCTCCCAATCGGCGAGGTGCGCGAGGATCACGTCCCCTTTGACGACGTCGGGCACCTCCTGCGTCCAGCCGGGATATTCGCGAACGAGCACGCGGTCCAACGACGGGATCGCCGACTTGGTCCGGTAGCGCTGTCGTAGGAGATCTCTAAATACCGCCGGGCCCTTGCCGGAGTCGGACGTCCATCGGGCGAGCAAGTCGGCGCGAACGCGAGCGATCGAATCGGATGCGGCCGGCGCGTACTCCCCGAAGACGGCAACGCGTTTGCCCTTGGCCTGTGCCGTCTCCCAGAGGAACCCGCCCGGCGAGTAGGCGAGGGGATCATTGCCCTCGGACGGATAGGTGCGGCCCGAGTAGAGCGGCCACATCGGATACTCCGTTTCGTTCGCCTGCGTGAGCCACTGATGCCCATCCGCCGAATTGCCGCCCGATGCGAAGAAATGGTCGAGCGTGACATATCGCTCGGCGAGCGCATGCGCGTTCGGAGTCACGTTTCGCCCGTACATCACGAGCGAGCTGTCATGGGCGCCGCGACTGAGATCGCCGAACACCTGATCGAATGTCCGGTTCTCTCGGATGATGAACACCACGTTCTCGACCGGCGACGGCTCGCCCGGTCGCTCCGGCACCGCCCGCGACGGTACGCCGGCGCGCGGGCGAGCGACCGCCAGCGCAGTGCCCTGTGCGTTCACGGTCAGGCGATTGTTCGCGGCGACCGCCGCGGTGTACGCCGCCAAGCCGGTGGAGTCCGGAAGTTCGATGACGTGAACGGTCCCGCGTTGCGCGAAGACGTACCGCCCGCGCAGCGCGCCGCCCGCACTCCCCTCGCCCGAGCCGACGCCGAATAGCGTGCCCACCGCGATGCGCTTTCCATCCGCGCTGACGTCGATTGATGACGGATACCACGCGGTCGGCACGAGGCCGAGCAATGAAGCCGGCCCGGCGTCGAAATGGACGCCGTAAATCGCCACGGCGTTCGCCCCGCCGAGTGCGACATAGAGCCGGTCGCCCGACGGCGAAAGAGCGATCGCCGTCGGCGCGACGCCGGCGGTCTTTTCGCGGAAGGGTGACACGCGAATGGTCGAGAGCACGCGCGCCGAGCGCGTGTCGATCATCGTCACGGCGTCGTCGACCCCGCTCGACACGTACAACCGTTCGTGCGCTTCGTCCCAGGCCAACCCGTTCGCGTGCCGGCCGACCGGAATGGTCGAAGTGATACGCCCCGTTGCGACGTCTACACGAACGACGCTCCCCGTCATCGCCACGCCTCGCGCATCCACACGCACACGTTCGGCGCGGCGCAGGCAGCACTGGAGAACGGCGCGCTCTGCCTCGGTCGGCTGGCCGCCGCCGAAGTTGGCGATCCACGCGACGCTGCCGTCGTGCGACAGCGCGGCGCTCAGCGGCAGAACGCCGAGGTGGATCCAGCGGAGCAGGGAACCGCGGTCAGCGTCGATGACCAACGCCGCATCGTTCGCCGGTAGCAGTACAAGTCCAAGACGACGCCCATCATTCCCCGCGTCACGAGCCAGAGTGGGGGAAGCGGTGAGATAATCTCCCGGGAGGGCAACGGCCTGCGCGGCGCGCGCTGAGTCCCCGGCGGCATCGGGCGCGATGACGAGCAGGCCGGCGCGCTCACTCCGCACGAGTGTCGCGCGAGGTGGGGATCCTTGTAACGTCGCGACCGACGTGTCTTCGTTGATCGTCCCGATCGTCGTGACGAAGGCGCGCCTGGTCTTCGTGTCGATCGCCACGCCGCCGACACCCACGCGACCGCGAAAGGCGACGCGTGTCAGCATGCGGCCCGCCGACCAGTCCAATCGGTACGCCGCCGCCGCCGCGCCGACCCACAACACGTTGCCCGAACCGAAGCGCACGCCGCCCCCGCGTCCCGGAACCCCCATTTGCAGACCGGCGGGCGTGATACGCTGTCCGGTCGCGACGACGCCGGGATCATCCACGTCGCGCGCGGGCAGAGGCGTGGTT
>DATLPC010000040.1:0-1844 GCA_035535975.1 Gemmatimonadaceae bacterium
TGCTGAGGTTTACTCGAAGAACGCTTTGAGAAGATCGCTCCAACTCGCCGGTCCCGAGATACGCGTTGATGCGTCGAGTCGAATGGTGACCGTTTTGATTTCGCGGGGCGCCGTCCCCTCGCCGCCGGCGCCGCCGGATCCAAAGTGCATCTCTCGGACGAAGTGGCGACTGGTCCCCCCTTGCTGCGCCTCAGCGCGGCGACGGGCCAAACCGCCCTCCTCGACGAAAGTCAGAATCGCGTGCAGCTCGTCGCGCTCGAACCAGATCCCATGCGTCGTACAGGTGTCGACGATCACGCCCGACGTGTCGCCGAAGTTGACGCGGTTCATTCTCGCGTTGCAGACGGGGCACCGGACATATCGCGTCACGGCCCCCGTGGCGGCGAGCCGCATCGGTTTGCGTTTGTCCAACCCGCTCGCCGCGGCGCTGCTCGCGACGGCGTCCCCACGCGCCTCTCGGTCCGCGCACAATTTGGTGAACATCTCCGGCGTGAGCCACGCCGCTCCGCACCCGGCGCATTCGTACATCGTCGTGTCGCCATTGACCTGCGCGTGCCGCATCTCGCCGCCGCAGCCCGGGCACGCCAGTGTAGACTGATCCGCTTCCTTGGCTTGCTCGGCCTTGGCCCCACAGTGCGGACAGAATTGTGCGCCCGCGAACATCGCCCCGAAGCAGGCACGACACGCAATCGCGACGAGGCCCGACCCGCAGTATTCGCAGGTCGTGGCGCCATCGTTCGCGGCGGCGCCGCAGCTCGGGCAGTTGAGGGTGGCGGGCATCTAATAACCGACGAAGGTCGGCCACGCCCGCAACCGCCTATTGAGAAACCCGTAGTAGACGGAGCCCCGAGAAGTCGACATACATTGCCACGTCCGTCCGTACGATTCGCAATACCGGGGTCTCGCAGCTCGTACAGCGGAGGACGACCCCCATCTCGTGGCCGTACTCGAACAACGCCCCGATCGGACCGACCTTTCCGCAACCGCCGCAGGTCGCTTCCGCCGCGGTCGTGTCGACGGTGAAGAGGTCGCGCAGCACGCCGGCCGCGGCATTTCCGTCTAGACGCATCTCCTCGGATTGCATGGTCACCCCGTCGGTCCAAAGCGCTCGGTCCGAATTCGTGACGGCTCGTGCCCGAGCTCCACGAGCAGTGTCGCGACGGCCTCGGTGAATGGCGTCGGTCCGCAGACGAAGACATTCGGCCGGCCGCTTACCGTCGCACTCACCATCTCGAGCATCGCGCGGTCCACGCGGCCACGCAGACCACGCCACTCCGCGGGCGCGTCGCGTGTCAGCGTGATGCACACCATGAGCGAGTCGTTTCCGTTGGCGAGCTTCTCCAGCTCTTCCTTATATATGAGCTCTTCCGCCGTGCGGGCCGAATAGAGGAGCACGGTCGGCACGCGCGATCGAACCGCCGCATCGGAGCGCGCACGATGCCGCAGCATGGACATCAGTGGAACGATCCCCGATCCACCGCCGACCAGGAGCAACGGCCCGTCGGACGAAATGTCCCAGACGAAATAGCCGCCGATCGGCCCGCGCAGCTCGAGGCCGTCGCCCGGACCGAGCACGTCGCAGAGGTAAGACGACACCTCACCATCATCGAGTCGTTCGACCGTGAGTTCGACAGATTCGTTCTCGGGCGCGGAGGCAATCGAGTAGGAGCGTTGTGCCTCATAGCCGTCTTCGGCCACCAAGCGAACGTCGACGTGCTGGCCCGCGCGATGTCCTGACCACTCCGGCACGTTCAGCAGCAAGCTACGCGTGCGCGGAGTTTCGTTTCGAACGCCAACAACTGTCGCAACCCGCCACTCGAGGCGACTCACGGATCTCCCTGATA
>DATLPC010000041.1:0-39815 GCA_035535975.1 Gemmatimonadaceae bacterium
GTACACCAGCTCGACCTTCACGTCGACCATCGGATAGCCGGCGAGCACGCCGTTCTCCAACGCTTCCTTTATTCCCTGCTCGACGGGGGCGATGTATTCCCGCGGAATCACGCCGCCGACGACCTTGTCCTCGAAGATGAAGCCGGCGCCCGTCTCGGAAGGCTCCATGTTGATCACGACGTGACCATACTGGCCCTTACCGCCTGACTGACGGATGAACTTCCCTTCAACCTTCTCCACGCGCTTGCGGATCGTCTCTCGATAAGCCACCTGCGGGCGGCCGATATTCGCGTCGACCTTGAACTCGCGCATCATCCGGTCGACGATGATCTCGAGGTGCAACTCGCCCATGCCGGAGATGATCGTCTGCGCCGTTTCCTCGTCCGTGTGGACGCGGAACGTCGGATCTTCTTCCGACAACTTCGCCAACGCGATGCTGAGCTTGTCCTGATCCGCCTTCGTCTTCGGCTCGATCGCCACGTCGATGACGGGATTCGGGAACTTCATCGCCTCGAGGATGATCGGATGATCATCGTCGCACATCGTGTCGCCGGTCCGTGTGTCGCGAAGACCGATCGCGGCGGCGATGTCGCCGGCGCGCACTTCTTCGATCTCCTCGCGCTTGTTGGCGTGCATCTGCAGCACGCGGCTCACGCGCTCGCGCTTGTCCTTCGTCGAGTTGTAGACGTACGAGCCGGACTTGAGCACGCCCGAGTACACGCGGAAGAAGGTCAATTTTCCGACGAACGGATCCGTCGCGATCTTGAACGCGAGCGCCGCGAACGGCGCGTCGTCCGACACGGGACGCTCCGACTTGTGCTCGTCGTGGTGCGGCAGATGCCCTTCGATCGCCTTCACGTCGACCGGAGCCGGCAGGAAGTCGATCACCGCGTCCAAGAGCGCCTGGACGCCCTTGTTCTTGAACGACGCCCCGCACAGCACCGGGATCATTCCGCCGGTGACCGTCGCGGTGCGAATCGCCTTCCGAATCTCGTCGGGAGTCAGCTCCTCGCCGTTCAAATACTTCTCGGCCAGGGCGTCGTCGTGCGAGACGGCGACCGCGTGGTCGATGAGCTCGTGCCGCGCCTGCTCGACGGCGTCCTTGTAGTCCGCCGGGACGTCGACGACGCTGAACTTCTTGCCGAGCGTCTCCTCATCGAAGATGTACTGCTTGCGTTCGATGATGTCGATGTGGCCCGTGAATAGTTCGCCGGATCCGACCGGGAGCTGCAACGGATACGCGTTCTTCGACAGTCGATCGCGAATCATCTTCATGCACCGATCGAAATCGGCGCCTACGCGGTCCATCTTGTTCGCGAAGATCAGGCGCGGAACGCCGTAGCGGTCCGCCTGACGCCAGACGGTCTCCGTCTGCGGCTCGACGCCGGCGACGGAGTCGAGGAGCGTGACGGCGCCGTCGAGCACGCGAAGCGAGCGCTCGACCTCGACGGTGAAATCGACGTGGCCCGGGGTGTCGATGATGTTGATGCGGTACTCGATGCCGTTCCGGGTCCAGAATGCAGTCGTCGCGGCCGACGTGATCGTGATGCCGCGCTCCTGCTCCTGCTCCATCCAGTCCATCGTCGCGGTGCCTTCGTGCACCTCGCCGATCTTATGCGCTTTGCCTGTATAGTAGAGAATACGCTCGGTCGTAGTCGTCTTACCGGCATCGATGTGGGCCATGATGCCGATATTCCGATAGCGGTCGAGCGGAGTGTTT
This sequence comes from Gemmatimonadaceae bacterium, assembly GCA_035535975.1. Lineage (GTDB taxonomy): Bacteria > Gemmatimonadota > Gemmatimonadetes > Gemmatimonadales > Gemmatimonadaceae > JAQBQB01. The sequence continues at coordinate 1,721 of DATLPC010000041.1, forward strand.
CTAGCCATTAAGTCATCCTGAGCGAAGCGAAGGACCCGCCTTCACTTCTTGGTAGCAAAATCTTTGGACAATCACTTCACGAACACGGGACCGCGGATCCCTCGCTATCGCTCAGGATGACAGCCCCCCCCCCCGACCACCACCAGCAAAAACGCGGGTGGACCAGGCGCTCCAGAGGAGCCGGTGTCCATCCGCCATCGCCGGGTGCGCTCGCCGCTGCTGCGCGAACGGGGACCCAAGGCGCGGTGCATTCACATCGGGCGAAAAACCAATCGCCCACAATGCGCCGTTGAATTGTCCTGCGTTGCTTTTCGGGAGCCGCGACACTCGCTCGAGTGCCTCAGCCGGAGCAGACCCCTGCGTCATGCAGGCCCATAAGAGTCGGCACGCAGTTCGCCGACGATCGCTACGGCCCGTCACACGTCCAAAACATACCGACGCGAGCCTAAAACGCCGTAGCCACTTGAATTTATTGGCGAAAGCCCGCCTGTCAACCCAAGCGGCCGGCTCCCTCGAGAGGAGCCGGCCATGTCGCGATTTCAGTGTGGTTGTTCGACTGGAACTAGCCTAACGACGCGTCCAAACAGCTACCACGCCACATCGCAAATCGGGATCGGCGAACTGCGCCGGCGTCTCCGACAATCCACGGAACACCTCGACTGCCTCGATGCCATCCAGCGAAAACGAAGCGAGCCCATCGGTCATCGGATCGGTTCTGCCCGGGAGGTCCATACGGTGGCCGTCGACATACCAACCCACATGGCAGTCAGAGCCACGGCTTCCCAACGTGTTTTGCACCATCGTCGAGGTCGACCGCGTCATCGCCATCGTCGAAGCTGACCGAGGATCGGCGACGCGAAGACCCGGGACCGACTGCAAGAACTGCCCAAGCGTTTGATAGTTCGTCTTGTCGAAGTCGTCATGGTTGTACTGGAGGCCGATGCCGGCCGCCTTGCGCGACGCTACTCCGTCGTTGGCCGCTCGCGCCGTCTCCGCGAGTTTCGGCTGCGCCTGCGGGCGCACATGCTCCGTGACGCCGATCTTGTTCTGCGGGTCGCCGCTCTCGGCGATCGGGATGCGCACCGTCAGACGCTCGCCGTCCTGGAAGTGAATCGGCGCGGACGTGACTGACTTGTATCCCGGATGGATCGCGGCGAGCTGATACGTGCTTGCGCGGGCCTGCAACAGAAACCGACCGGCGGAGTCCGTCGCCACGTGCGCGACCGGCGCGTCAGTGGACGGATCGACCAACATGACCGTCCCGGCGATCGGACGGCCCGTCGCGTCGTCGTAGAGAAAGCCGCGCACGACGGCCTGCGCTCCAGCAGACGAGACGGCAAACACGGTGCAGGCGAACGCAATAGCGCTCGCTGTGCGATAGCGATACTCGAAGCCCATGGATGTACCTCACGACCGATTGTCTCCGGGCCTCTCACTGAATCGCGACGTGCAACTCTGCCGTGCTTCTGGTCCGACTGCGCCGAGCATCAGCTCCCGCCCCCGCCCCCGCCCCTGCCGGCCCCACCCCACACGCTGACCCGGTGCACATGGCTATACCGAGGATCGTGCCACGCCTGCCCGTTACATCAATTTTTCGAAAGAAGATGTGACCGACTCGACTGTAGAGAGCGAAGCGCGCGAAACTGATCACTCGTGGGTCGTATTCGAGGTCACCGTTCAACGCTTCCGTTTGCGTTCCGGCTGATTGAGGTTCAGTTCGCGCGGGCTCTCCGCTTGACCTTTGCGCGCGTGCTGGCCGCGCTGGAGGTTCGTGCTGCGTGGAGCGTCGACCGGCATCTGTCGGCCGCTTGTGTCGGCGCCGCCGCCGAGGGGACGGCCGGTCTGCGTCTCGAACTGCTCGGCGACTTTGCTTTCGGCGCGGCGACCGCGTCCACCGTGTGGATTGCCTCGCTGCGCACTCGGCTTCTTGAACTTGTCGCTTCTGTCTTTTCGATAGTCGGTCATCGAGATCTCCTTGAAGGGTCTCGATCTGCGCGGCAGACGTCGTGCCGCCTGCCGCGCATCACCTGCCGACGTCGAGGTTGACGCTTGATTTCCGCGGGGCAGATGTGCTTCACTTCATGACGCGCCTATAGCTCAATTGGATAGAGCATCTGACTTCGGATCAGAAGGTTGGGGGTTCGAGTCCCTCTGGGCGCACTGAGCTCGGCTCCTCGTCGTTCGGCTCTACGGCATGTCATCATTAGGTCGTCTGCGCGCGCGTCCGGGCGTTCTCGTGGCGCTGCTGCTCGGCGGAGCGACCGCCGCATCGGCACAGGTCGCGACGCCACCGGCCGCGGCGCAGAATCCATCGCCGATGGTCGAGGCGACGCGGGCGCATCAGCGCCTCGCGCAAAAAGATCTGGGCGGCACGACGCGCTCGTTCACCGGTCCGTCGAGCAAGCTTGTCGAGGTGTGGATCCCGGACGAGGTGAAAGCTCGCGACGCCTTCGATCTCGTCGTGCACTTCCACGGCGTCCCCTGGCTTCCGGAGCAAGCGGTCGCCCGTCAGCGGAACGCGGTGGCGGCCGTCGTCAACCTCGGCGTCGGGTCGAGCTCATACGATCGCGCGTTCGCCGACGCCGCGATCTTCGATTCGCTCATCGCGAGCACGATTCGCGAAGTCTCGACCACCGCCGGACACACCGAGCGTATCGGCCGCCTCACACTCGTCGGCTACTCCGCCGGACACGGCGCGGTGCGAGCGATCCTTCGCGAGCCGCGCCATTTCCAGCGCGTCGATGCGGTGCTCCTCCTCGACGGGATGCACACGTCGTACGTACCCGAGGGAACGGTCCTCGAGCGTGGCGGCGCGTTGGACACCAACAATCTCGTCGCCTTCGCCTCCTTTGCGCGGGCGGCAGTCCGTGGCGAGAAGCGTTTCCTCGTCACCCACTCCGAGATCTTTCCCGGCACCTTCGCCAGCACAACGGAGACGGCCGACTGGCTACTGCGCGCGCTTGGCTTGCGCCGCACGCCCGTGCTTCGCTGGGGCCCGCGTGGGATGCAGCAGCTCAGCGAAGTCCGCAGCGGTCGCTTCGAGCTGCTCGGATTCGCCGGCAACGCCGCGCCCGATCATGTCGACCAGCTCCAGGCCATGCCGGAGATGTTGGCGCGCTTGTTCGAGCGTTGAGACGATCCTTATTCGCGTTGTCTCATTCCGCGCGAAGCGCGCTCGCCGGGTCGATGCGGCTCACGCGCCGCGCCGGCAAGAACGCCGCGAGCGCGCCCGTCGCGATGAGCAGCAGCGGACCGCCCAGGAACGAAACCGGGTCCATCATCGCGACGCCAAAGAGCAGGCTCTGAAGCCCGCGCGCCGCGAGGGCCGCGAGCACGAGGCCGGCCGCCGCGCCTCCGATCACGAGCACGAGGCCCTCGCGCATGAGGAGTCGGACGACTCCGGTCGCATCCGCGCCGACCGCCATGCGGATCGCGACCTCGCGACTGCGCCGGGCCACCGCGTAGCGCACGACGCCGTAGACGCCGATCGTTGCGAGCACGAGCGCGAGCGCGGCGAAGATGGCGAACGCGGTCGCTCCCAGTCGAGCCGGAAGCAGCATGATGGCGAGGTGCCGTTCCATCGTCTTCGCCTGAACGACCATCAGCGCCGGATCCATCGCGCGAATCGTGGCGAGCATTTGTGTCACGAGCAGCGCGTCGTTTCCGCGAGCCCGGGCAACGACGTGAAAGGCCGTCGACGGTTCCTGGCTGAACGCGGTGAAGATCATGGCGCGCGGTGCTTCGCCCAACGAGCGAACCTTCGTCGTCTTCACGACGCCGACGACGCGGAACACGTTCGAGTCCGTGCGGAACGTCCGGCCGAGGGCCTCTTGCCCGCGCCAGAACCGGTCGACCATCGCTTGATTGACGATCGCAACGCGTTCGCGGCCCGGCATGTCGGTGGAGTTGAACAACCGGCCGTTGACGAGCGTCAACCCGGCCGCTTCAAAGAAGCCTGAATCGGCGACCGCGTCCTGGATGTCGAACCCCGTCGCTCCTTTCGGCGGTTCGAAGCCGGCGACGTTGATCGTCATGCTCTCGTCGCTGAGCGCGTTGAGCATGATGTTGTCGATCACGCCAACGGCGGACTGCCCCGGCAGCTCGCGCAAACGTCGCTCGAGCTCGGCGACCGCTTGGGCCCGGCGCTGGGCGGGATAGCGATCGGTTGGAAGCGCCATCCACACGAGGCCCGCCGGTTGTCTTCCAAAGCCGGCATCGACCTTCATCTGCGCGTCCAGGCTCCGCAGGAACAGCGCGGCGGTCACCAGCAGCACGACCGACGCCGCCGTTTGCGCTACGACGAGCCAGCTACGAAGCGAGAGGCGGCGGCCCGGCTTGCCGCCCGCATTCTCGTTCTTGATCGTTTCGACGACGTTTGGTCGCGTCGCCTGGAGTGCGGGTAAGAGCCCGAAGAGGATGCCGGCCACGATCGATGTCGCGAGGACAAACGACAGCACGCGACCGTCGACGCTGACGTCGAGACTGATCGGCAGCGGGATGGGAAGGTCGGCGCCGAGCAGCGTGCGCAGCGCGAGACTGGACATCACCACGCCGAGCACACCGCCGGCGATCGCGATGAGGAGCGACTCGACGAGAAGTTGGCGGATGAGCGCTCGACGGGTTGCGCCGATGGCGAGACGGATCGCGATCTCTCGCTGTCGGTCTCGCGCCTGCGCGAGCAGAAAGCTCGCCAGATTGGCGCAGGCGATGATGAGCACCAGTCCGACGACGACCATGAGAGCGGTCACCGCCGGAACGATCACGTCGTCGAGCATTGGGCTGACGGCGATCGAGGAGAGCGGAGTCAGACGGATCGAGAGTCGGGCCGGCCAGTAGTTGGGATGCTCCACGTGCGCGCGGGCGACGAATCGATCGACGACGGCGCGCGCGCCCGCGACGGACTGTCCATCGGCCAAACGAACCCGGACGAAGTACGAGTGGTTGCCCCGCGCCGAGAGGTCGTCCACCGGCGTCGGTTCGATCTGGTTCACCATCTGCACCGGTCCGTACAACGATGGGGCGAGCCCCGGGAGCAGTCCGTCGATGCGGTTCGAGGCCACGCCAACGACGGTGTACTCACGTCCGCTCAACCGAAGCTTACGACCGACGACGGCAGGGTCGCCGCCGAACGACGACATCCAGTAGCTGTATCCGAGGACGACCACCGGATGGGCGCCCTGAGCAACGTCGTCCTCCGGCCCAAGCAATCGTCCCAGGACGGGCGGCACACCGGTCAGCGGGAAATAGTCGCCGTTGACCAACTCGCCGGTGAGTGTCTCGACGTGGTCGCCGAGGTCACGAGTGAACGCGGTGAACTTGGCGACAGCGACCTGAGAGAAGACGCTGCCCGATTGTTCCCGCAGATCCTTGACGTCGGCGTATGACAGCGGTCCGGAGATGCCGCGGTCGCTCGCCATGTCCAGCTCCACGACGCGGTCCGGGCGCGGGATCGGCGTTTTACGAAGGACGATGGCGTTGACGAGACTGAACGCGGCGGTGTTCACGCCCACACCAAGTCCGATCGACAGAATCGCGATCGCGGTGAAGCCGGCGCGTGATCGGGCGCGGCGAAGCGCGTAGCGCACGTCCTGCAGCACTGCTCTCATCGGGGCGTTCTCCGGTGTCGAGGATCCTTCTTCTGAGAACGGGAGGTCGCGCCTGAAGTTTCGCGTCCGGCCATACACCGGTCGAGCGGACAAGACAGGGACCGAACAGCGAGTGATCAGAAAAGCAGAAAGGGGCAGCGACCCATCGGTCGCTGCCCCTTCCCCTTGCCGTCAGCCGTAGCCGTTGGCGGTCGCCGTCTTCCTAAGCTTTTCGATCCGTGCACCCCGTGAAGTTCGGGTTCTGCTTTTCGTTGTCCGTCACCGGCAGGTTGACGTCCACGCCGTACGACGCGCCGCCAGCCTTGTGGAACTTGCCGATCGGGAACGTATCCGACCCGTCCGCCGCGCGGCCGTACTGGCGGATCAAACGCCGGAGATCGCCGAGGCGATTGCCGCGCCCAAACTGCCAGAAGGCCTTCTCGCGGAAGAACAGATTCGTTGCCGCGTCCTTCGTGGCGGGTGTGGCCAGTGCGGCCATCGCCGGAATCGACAATGGTCCCGACGTTTGCGGAACCGAACGAAGCGCGTTGAGAATGCCCATCATGCCGGCGATGTCGTTCGCCTGCAGCTTGGCTTCAGCCTCGACCAACCGTGCGTCGATGCCGTTCGCCATGGGAACCGGGTCGCTCCGATTGACCCAGATCTGCTGAGACACCAGAGGCGTCGTTCCATCAATGGCCTTGGTGCCGGCGGTGTTGGTCGGCGAACCCGTGGTGGGCACGCGTGGATCCTTCGACGACGAGAAGGGCAGCGCGTTCTTCAGCAGACCCTGCGTGTCAAAGCTGTCGCCAACGACGAAGCGCGCGCGCGTCGACACCTGCCCCGCGAGGTTCCACAGGTTGTTGTCGTTCGTCGGCTGCGAGAACGTCACGTTGTAGGTGTAGTTCGTCGGAACATTGGCGACGGCCGCCGCCGCTTCGGCGAACTTCGCCATGTTCACCAGCGTACGCCCTTTGGCGATCGCCGCCGCGTTCTTGATGCTCGCGGCGAGGAGCGTATCGGCCCGCAGGTTGCCCGCGACCGGAATCGCGAGGGCGATTGCCGTGTCGAGGTGCGCATTCGCCATCGCGAAGATCTCTTGGTTCGATTTCGGTGTGCCGAGCGTGAACACACCGTTCACCGTCTCGCCAATCGGTGCACCGTTGCAGAACAGCTCCGCGAGCAACATCTCGGAGTAGCCCATCGCGAAATACTGTTCGGCGATCTCGGCGGACTTGTCCGCCTCGACGGCCTTGATGGCGTTGATCGCGTCGCGATAGAAGCCGCGCGAGCGCGTGACATCGCTGTACGCCGTGGAGAGCACGGAGTTGTTCGTCGTGATGACGCGCTGGTCCGTCTCGTTGTGCTGCGAGAAGGTGTCGCCGGACTTCCAAACGTCGGCAAGGAGATCACCGAGCAGCGTCGCCTCGGTCTGATTGCCGCCGCCGCCGGCGGGCGACAGCTGCTGGAAGCGTCCGAGCGCGCCGACGCGGAGGGCCTCGGCGCCGGCCACGCCGGCGCCGGAGATGTCGCCGGGCAGAATCGTGCCCGGCTGCTGGGGTGACAGGAACTCATCGCGAACGTTGCAGGCGCTCGCCGAAAGCAGGCAGGCAGCCAGTGCAGTCGTCGTCACCCACGTCGATCGAAGTGTGAAGCGATTCATCGGTCTTCGTCCTCGGTGGGATTAGTAGTGGAGGTTCAAGCGAACGGTGTAGTAGCGGCGCGGCGCGGACGACGCGAAGGTGCTCTGCACGTCGCCGGTGCTGAAGTTCTCTTCCGGGTCGGCGCCCTTGTACTTCGTCCAGACATGCAGGTTGCGGCCGCCGAACGTGACCGAGGCCGATGAAGCGCGGAGCTTCTGGGCAACCGTGGCCGGAGCCGTCCACGTCGCGGACAGCTCGCGGAAGCGCCAGTACTGGCCGTTCTGAAGGAAGCCGTACGACGTGTTGAGCGTCCCCTTTCCGGTGAATGCCGTCGCGGCCGCCTGGTCTTCGAGCGACGCGCTCGGGTTCGACAGGCCCGGGCACGCCGGATTGTTGCCGCATTGGAACGAGTATGTGCCGTTGGCGATCATGAAGCCGCCCTTGTAATCGAACGACGCGTTGATGCGCAGCGTGCGATTCAAAAGGTCGAAGCCGTTCGTGATCGACGCGATGTCCTTTGGAATCGAGTTGCCGACGTAGCTGAAGAGCGGGTTCACGACTACTTCGTTGGCCGAGATCACGCCGTCCGAGTTCGAGTCGGCGAAGGTGTACGTGCGATAGAAGAACCCACGCACCGGGAAGCCGACCGAGTCGCGGTTCGCGCCCGTGCCGTTGACGAGGATGGGGTTCCCCGCGTTGTCGTTGGCCAGCTTCAGCACCTTGTTGTCGTTGTGCGAGCCCGAAATCGTCAAATCCCAGCCGAGCGCGCGGCGATCGAGCAGCGTGGTGGTCACCGACGCCTCGATGCCCGCGTTCTTCACCGACGCGAAGTTGCGGCGGATCGTCGTCGCCTGGGCGGCCGACGACGGCGGCACCGGAACGTCGAACAGCGCGTCTTTGGTTCTCTTGCTGTAGTAGGTGACTTCGATGTTCATCCGGTTGTTGAGGACGCGCGTGTCGAAGCCCCCCTCGAACTCGTCGGTGCGTTCCGGTTTGAGATCGGAGTTACCGAGCGAATTGGCACGAAGACCGGGGGTGTCGGTGCCGCCCAAGCTGACGGTCGGTGTCGTGTAGGTCACGAATGCATCCGTCGAGCGCGGCTGCACGCCCGACGCGCCGTAGGCGGCGCGGAGCCGGAACTGATTCAGGAAATCGTAATGCGGGAAGAACGACTCGTCGGACGCGATCCACGAGAGGCTGAGCTTAGGGTACGTGATCGCCTTCGTGTTGGCGCCGAACGCGCTGTTCTGGTCGGTGCGAAGCGCCACGATGAAGAAGAGACGGTCGCGGAACGTCGCCTGCTCCTGCGCGTAGTAACCGAGCGTCTTGTCGGCTGATGGAAGGATCGTGGCGCCGCTTGTCGTGACGACCGCTGCCTGTGCGGCCGACGCAGCTCCGGGAGGAAGCTGCGTGCCGGTGATGGCGGTCGCCTCCTGCTCCTGATTCGTGTAGTCCGCACCGACCGTGCTCTTCAAGTTGAGCCACTGGTTCGCCTGATAGCTCGCGTTGCTCGTCAGCTTGACCGAGAAGTTGCGGTCCTGCCGATGGCGATCGGCGACCTGTCCAAGACGCCACGAGGAGAAGTCGGGGCACTCGCCAAACCGGCACAAGCCGTAGCTGTACCGGCTCGCCAGATCGAGACCGACGGTTCCGTCGTTCTGGAGCCACGAGAACGGCCGCCAGCTCGCCTGCGTCGTGCCGACGAGGCGCTGCACGTCTTCGCGCGCCAGACGCTGGAAGATGTCGCCGTACGTGAACGAGTTGTTGCCGTACAGGTTTTGGCCGCGCGAGTCCTTACCCGTGTTGCCAAGTCCGGCGCCGACGAAGCCCGGACTCATCATCGCCTGGTAGAACACGCTGTTGAAGTTGTTGTCCGTCTCGGCGAGGCGCTGATTGATTTTCGTGAAGCCGGTGTTGACGCTGAGGTCGAACTTCGAGTTCGGCGAGACGTTGAGGTTGGCGCGGACCGACTGACCCTGGAGGAACTCGGGGTTCTTCCATTCGTCGCGCATCGGTGTCTTCAACGAGTCGAAGCGCGCGAACTCGACGTTCGGCATCTGGATCGGGCCGGTCTCGTTCTGCAGATCGCCGCTGACGAAGTAGCGGATCAGGTCCGAACCGCCGCTCACCTGACCGCCGTATTGATTGCGGTTGCCCGTGTGGATTGGCGTGAGGTCGGAGCGATTGATGATGTTCAGCTCCGTGACGCTGTCCTTGATGCAGCCGCCCGAGGGCAGCTCGCGCGTCAAGCAACGAACGGTGGTCGTCGAGCCGGGACGGTGGCCCCAAATGGCCCAGGTGTCGGGATAGTGCGCCTTGTCCTGGATGGTCCCGCCTTCACCGAACCAGGTCCAGCGCGCGTTGCCGACGCGACCCTTCTTGGTCGTGACGACGATGACGCCGTTGGTGGCGTCGGTTCCGTACAACGTCGCGGCCGACGGACCCTTCACGATCTCGATGTCTTCGATCTCATCGGGGTTGAGACCGTTGAGGTTGGAGCTCGAGACCATGCTGCCACCCGCACCGGCGGCGGTGAACGAGCCGGAGTTGAAGCGAACACCGTCCACGACCCAGATCGGCGCGTTGCTCAGCGACAGCGAGCTGACGCCGCGAATACGGATCGTCGGCGCGGTCCCGGTCATGCTCCCAGGGAGCACGATGACGCCCGGCGCCTTGCCGACGATCAGCGAGCCGATGTCGGTGACCGGCGATTCCTCGACGCGCTTCGAGATGTCACCGAGCGTCGCGATCGTGTTACCGATCTCGCTGCGGCGCTGCTGTCCGGTGGCGGTGGTCACGATTTCCTGCAGCTGGACGACCGCCTGCTTCATCGTGAAATCGAGCGTCGCTTGGGCGCCCGCCGTAATGGCGATCGACTTCTTCTGCTCCTGAAAGCCGACGCGGATCACGCGCACTTCCATCGTGCCCGTCGGGACGTTTTTGAGGCTGTAGCGGCCTTCGGCGTTCGTCGACACGTTGAGCGCCGATCCGACGAGGAAGACGCGTACATCGGAGAGGGGTTCGTTCGTGCCTTCCGCCATCACGCGACCGCTGATGGATGCCTGTTGTTGCTGCGCCAGCGTAAGACTAGGGATGGCCGTGATCGCGGCGATGAACGTCGCGCGGGCCACCCGTGACCACAGGCAGGTCGAGGAGAGTGCTCGCATAAACCTTGGAGGTGGTGGGGAAACGGCGGGTTCGCCGGGACAAACAGGCTCCCGACGCGTGCATAACAATAACGCTGGGCAGGAACCCCGGCGTCACACCCGATTTGTATCTTTGCGCTTAACCTCAGCCCGCTTACGCCGTCACCTCACCTCGCGCGGGGCGACTCTCCGAGGAAGACAAGGTTGAGCACGAGCTGTCGCCACCGCGTCGGCGGATGTTCGCCCAGGCGGAGGCCGCGACCATGCCGCGACCATCCATATAGAAGCATCGTGAGTCTGACGGGCTGCGTGACAAGTAGCCTGACGCCGGCCACGTCGCGCATGGCCAAGAAGTAGTTCGCGACTTCATACGCAATGTTGCCGCCGATGCCACAGCTCGCGGGCGCCTTGACGCACTCCGGTCCCGATTCCAACATGCGGCGACACCCGGAGCAAACATGCATCGTTTGTGCTTTTCTTCCGCGATCGTTCTCGCCATCTTCGCATCGAGTGCCCGGGCGCAAACGCCGGCCGGACCGCAGCCGGACGGCCGCCGTCTTCGCCTCTCCGTTGATTCGCTCGACGTCTACGTCGTCCAACTCGGCCAATCGCGGCGGACCGGGTTTCTCGTCGACCGGCTCGACACCGTCCGCGTCGATGGCGAGACGATGTTGCGCCGAATTCGCCGGACCGCGGACGCCATGTTGGGCAACAGCGTGGACACGCTCGTTCACGCGCTCGCCACGCTCCAGCCGCGCAGCGTGCGATCGTACTCCGATCGGGGCACCGAGCGTTTGGATTGGCAGACGAGTCGCGTCGTCGGCGTCGTCGAAGAGCCCGAGAGTCTCGAACGAACCATCGACTCACCGCTGCCCGGCGGTTGGTACAGCAGCGCGAGCTTCGACCTGATCCTGCGTGCTTGTCCGCTTGCCGACGGGTATGGAGTTGCGGTTCCCACGTTCTCCGGACATCAGGGTTCGCACGTGCTGACCGCGAAGGTCACCGGTTCAGAAGACGTCGAGGGTCACGGGGAGACATGGCGCGTCGAGGCCGATTTCGCCGGCCTACCGGTGACTTTCTGGATCAGCAAGAGCTCGCGTAGACTGGTGCGTCAGATCCTCCACGTCTCGCCCGTGCTGCAGATCATGTTCGTCGCACCAACCGTAGGTAGGTCTGCCTGAGCGAGCTCGCTACGAATTCACGGCAATGCAGGCTGTCCCGCCTTTCTGCCGAACCCGCCAAGCGATCGCTTCAGATTAGACAGCTCTAATCGTCGATTCTAGTGCCCGTCCGGCCAAACGAGGTGGACCGCGAGTGGCGACATCGTCGTCGCTACGGCACATGGTCCACTGATTCTCGCCAAGCTGGGCGCGTTGATTCCTCGCGTGAACGTCTATCGCGTCCAGCGGGACGGGCTTGTGCCCGCCCGGCCGGCGAGCACGAGCGAACGTCTTTTATGAAGGCGAGGAATCGGCGTATGCATTTCCGGGGGTCTATGTGTGCGGGCGTTGTCGCGCTCGCATTTGCTTCGGCGGCGGCCAGGGCTCAGGGCACGGCCGGCAAGCCGAATATCCTGTTCATCATGGGCGATGACATCGGCTGGATGCAGCCGAGCATCTACCATCAAGGTCTGATGGTTGGCGAAACACCTAACATCGACCGGATCGGGCGTGAAGGCGCGAAGTTCATGACTTACTATGCCGAGCAAAGCTGCACAGCTGGGCGCAACGCCTTCTTCACTGGAATGACTCCGCTGCGGACCGGCATGATCCCACCGCAGTTGCCCGGCAGCCCGTCCTATTTGCGACCGGGCACGCCGGCTCTCGCGGTGTTCCTGCACGACCTCGGCTATACGACCGGCGAGTTCGGCAAAAACCACTTGGGCGATCACACAGACGCTTTGCCGACTGCGCACGGCTTCCAGGAATTCTGGGGTTACCTGTACCACCTCGACGCGATGGAGCAGGTGAGCTTTCCTGACATCAACTCGAGCCCGACTAATCAGGGCGTTGCTCCGCCATGCAAGAACACGCCGATACCGGGCGTGCCGGAGCTCGCGGGTGCGGTCGATCCCAAGACGACGATCTGTCTGACACCGCCGCGTCCAGTGCTTTGGTGCAGGTCCTCCGACGGCTCGTCGAAGAATCAGACCTGCAAGGATGAAGGACCGCTAACGCTCGAACGGTCGAAGACCGTGGACGAGGAGATCTCCTCGAAGGTCATCGACTTCCTCGACCGCAACGATCCGAAGAAGACCAACAAGCCCTTCTTCGTCTGGTACAATCCGGCGCGCATGCATATCACGACGATGCTGTCGCAGAAGTATCTGGACATGTTGGGCACAAAAGGCGGCAAGGACTGGGGCATCAACGAAGCCGGGATGAAGCAGATGGACGACAACATCGGCTACGTGCTGAAAAAGCTCGAGGACATGGGTCAGCTCGATAACACCATCGTCGTCTTTACCACCGATAACGGCGCCGAGACCCAGACCTACCCCGACGGCGGCAACACCCCGTTCAAGGGTTCGAAGCTGACAACGTGGGAAGGTGGCATGCGCGCTCCGGCCGTCATTCGTTGGCCGGGACACATCAAGGCCGGCACGGTGAAGACGGACATCTTCGCCTCTCTCGACTGGCTGCCGACGTTCGTCCACATCGCCGGTGGTCCGAGCGGTGATGGGCTCAAAAAGCAGATTGAAGCGGGCAAGTATCCCGGGATCGTCAAGACCACGCTCGACGGCGTGGACCAGTGCGACTACCTCCTCGGCAACGCCGAAGGATCAGCGCGCGACTACTTCTTCTACTACACGGGCCCGACGCCATCGGCGGTCCGGTACAAGAACTGGAAGTTCTACTACACGATGGAGGGATCGACGGGTGCATCGGCGCTCGCGGGTCCGCAGACCTACGGATGGACGCAGGTCACCAACCTCAAGCGCGATCCGTTCGAGCAGGCGGTGGGTGACATACAGAAAACCGTGCTGGGGATCGGCGGTGCGCTCGCGTCCCCGAGCAACGCCTACTTGTACGACTGGAACATGCTGCCCATAGGACAGCAGCTGTGGCTGAAAGAGCTCGAGTCGTACGTGACGTACCCGCCGCTGCAGGATCCGGAGAGCTACAACCTTTCGTCGATTCTGGCGCAGGTGAAGAAGATGGGCAACAAGCATCCGAGCCAGTGACCGCGGGGAAAGCAACCAAGATCGCCAGTCACCTCCGAAAGTAGACGCTGATCGATCACAACGGGCGGGCGTCGCGTACATCGCGGCGCCCGTTTGCGCGTCCAAGGTCCAATGGTCGCTTACGGTGTCGAGCGTTGTTTTGGGAAGGTATGCGCCATTGGCGGATTCTGACCGCGTTCGCGGCCGTGCTCGTGCTCGGTGCGGTCGCGCTGCGGGCCGGCGCCCCGTATCTCGTCCATCTCGGAGCGCGAGCGTCAGCCGCGCCGGCCGCATCGTTCGTCGGAAGCGGCGCCTGCCAATCATGTCACACACGCGAGACAGAGGCGTGGAGCCGATCGCACCACCGCGCGGCAATGGCCGCCGCAAGCGATTCAACGGTGCTCGGAAACTTCAACGGCGGATCGCTGCGCGTCGGCGCAATCACGAATTCGTTCTTCAAGCGCGACGGAAAGTTCTTCGCGAGAACGGATGGTCCCGACGGCAAGCTCGCTGACTTCGAGATCAAGTACACGTTCGGCGTTTACCCGCTGCAGCAGTATCTCGTCGCCATGCCGGGCGGCAGACTTCAGGCACTTACCCTCGCCTGGGATTCGCGGCCGACGCAACTGGGAGGTCAGCGCTGGTTCCAGCTCTTTCCGGACTCTCACTCGAGCGATGACGAGCTCCATTGGACGCGGCCGGCGCAGAACTGGAATTACATGTGCGCCGACTGCCACTCGACGGCAGTGCGCAAAAACTACGACGCGACGTCCGATGCTTTTCACACGACGTGGGCCGAGATCAGCGTCGGATGCGAGGCGTGTCACGGTCCTGGTTCGCGCCATCTCGCTTGGGCAGCCGAGCGTCGGCGAGGGGCGAGCACCAGGTCGGCCGACGCGTCGATGGGACTGTCGGCGCGGCTCGACGAGCGGCGCGGCGTGAGATGGATCCGGAATGAGACGACCGGCATCGCGACGCGTTCGACCGCGCGAGTGAGCGACCGCGAGCTGCAGATGTGCGCTCAGTGCCACTCTCGCCGTCGACAGCTCGCCGACGGGTACGTCGCCGGCAAGTCGTTCTACGATTTCTATCGGCCGGCGCTGCTGACCAGTCCCCTCTATCACGCCGACGGACAACAGCACGACGAGGTCTACGAGTGGGGCTCGTTTCTTCAGAGTCGGATGAACGCCCGAGGTGTTACGTGCAGCGATTGCCACGAGCCGCACTCTGGAAGGCTGCGCGCGGCCGGCAGCACCGTCTGCGCGCGATGTCATTCCCCGGACAAGTACGAGTCGCCGCACCACGATCACCATGCTGCCGGCGCCGGTCGGCCGACCTGCCTGTCGTGCCACATGCCGTCGACCGCCTACATGCAGATCGACCTGCGGCGAGATCATAGCTTCCGCGTGCCTCGGCCTGATTTGACGGTGCAGTTGGGAACACCGAACGCGTGCACGACCTGTCACGCCGACCGTGCCCCGCGCTGGGCCGCGGCGCAGATCACGAGCTGGCGGTCGGGCGACAGCTCGGCGATCGGCTTCCAGCGCTTCGCGCACGCGTTCGCGTTCGCCGACGCCGGCGTCGCGGACGCGAGTCACCTTCTGAGCGCGGTCGCGACGGACACGACTCAGCCGGCGATCGCGCGGGCCACGGCGCTCGCCGAGTATCCGGCGCGCGACGATCGCGAATCGCTCATTGTACTTTCGCTGGGTCTCAACGACCCGAGTCCCCTTGTCCGCCTGGGCGCACTGCGCGGACTGAACCGGCTGCCTCTCGAGCGTAGAGCGGCATTGGTGACGCCACTTCTCGCCGACTCCATGATGGCCGTGCGCGTCGATGCATCGAGGCTGCAAGTCGGAGCGGCGGTGCGCTCATCGGCGCAGCAAGCGTCGTTCGATCGCGCGGTGCGCGAGTGGATCGGCGTTCAGCAGTACGACGCCGATCGCTCGGACGCCCGAACGAATCTCGGAACGTTCTATGCCGAGCGCGGTGACTTGTCGCGCGCGGAAGCGGAGTTGCGTGCGGCAATTCGCGTCGACCCCTTCTTCCCGCCGGCGTACGCGAATCTCGCTGACGTCCTGCGAGCTACCGGGCAGGCGCGTGACGACGAGGCGGAGCAAGTACTGCGAGCGGGACTCTCGCGCGCGCCGTCCAACGCCGGCCTGCGACACGCGCTCGGACTGGCACTCGTCCGCCTCCAGCGACGTGACGAGGCGCTGACGGAATTGCGCCGTGCCGCGCAGCTGGAGCCGGGCAACGTCCGCTTCGGTTATGTGTACGCGGTCGCGCTGAACTCCGCGGGCAGGATCAAGGAGTCGATCACCGAGCTCGATCGCGTGCTGACGATCGATCCGGGCGATCGCGACGTGCTCGGAGCCCTCGTCGCATATCACCAGGCGAAGGGAGAGGTCGACCTCGCGAAGAAGTACGAAGTTCGTTTGCAGAGCCTGCCGGCCAGTGCCGCCGAACGCACGACGCCCCGTTGAGCCGATCCGCTCAACGGGGCGTCGCTACGAGACGGGTGGGAACCGCTTACCAGCGATAGTGCGCGAACGCCTTGTTCGCGTCGGCCATCCGGTGCGTGTCTTCCTTCTTCTTCACGGCATTGCCTTCGCCCTTGGACGCTGAAATGATCTCGGCGGCGAGCTTCTCAGGCATCGACTTCTCGTTGCGGTCGCGTGAGTAGCTGATGAGCCAACGCATCGCCAACGCCGTGCGGCGCTCGGGCCGGACTTCGACCGGCACCTGGTACGTCGCGCCGCCGACGCGGCGGCTCTTCACTTCGACGACCGGCTTGAGATTGGCCAGCGCCTGCTTGAAGACGTTGACGCCCGGCTGGTTCGTGCGGGACTCGACCAAGTCCATCGCGCCGTAGAAGATGCGCTCGGCCGTCGACTTCTTGCCCTGCAGCATCATGGCGTTGATGAACTTCGAGACGGTCTGGCTGTCGTAGCGCGCGTCAGCGAGGACGGGGCGCTTTACGGATCCTTTGCGGCGGCTCACTTCTTACCTCCCGCCTTCGGCTTCTTGGTGCCGTACTTCGAGCGGCTCTGATTGCGGCCGTTGACGCCCGACGCGTCGAGCGAGCCGCGAACGATGTGATAGCGCACGCCCGGCAGGTCCTTCACACGGCCGCCGCGCACGAGCACGATCGAGTGCTCTTGGAGGTTGTGGCCTTCGCCGGGGATGTAGGCGATCACTTCGAAGCCGTTCGTGAGGCGAACCTTGGCGACCTTACGAAGCGCCGAATTTGGCTTCTTTGGAGTCGTGGTGTAGACGCGGGTGCACACACCGCGGCGGAACGGATTCGACTTCAGGGCCGGCGATTTCTCTTTCTTGACGACGTCGCGACGGCTACGACGGACCAGCTGGTTGATCGTTGGCATGTAGGACGGAGTAAGTCGGAACGGGATAGCCCCGTGGATGCACTTCCCGTCCGGCCAGAGGTGGTCGGAGGGAGACCGAAGAAGTTAGATAACTGCCTGTTTCGTGTCAACTTAGGGGCGGCTCGAGCTCCTTGGAGTTGTTGGGGGCCGTCCGCATTAGTACCGATCTGAATGCGAGTTGGGCTTCAGAGGTCTCGGGTCCCAGGTCCTAGGTCTCAGGTGAAGGAGCGGCGCGGTTCCCAGCTGAGACCTCGGAACTGAGACCTGAAAACCATCCCTACCAATCCATGCGACTAGTGGGGATCTTAGCCATCCATAATGAAGACCATAGCAGACACCGTCATCATCGGCGGCGGGATCATGGGGGCATCGACGGCCTACCACCTCGCCAAGCGTGGTTGTTCGGACGTGGTGGTTCTCGAGGCGGGCGAGATGTTCGGGTTGGGCTCGACGGGCCTGAACGCCGGCGGTGTTCGGTACCAGTTCGCCAGTCCGGTCAATATTGAGCTGTCGAAGTTGAGCTTCGGGATGATGGAGCGGTTCGCCGACGAGATGGATCAGCCGATCGGGCTCCGTCGTTGCGGCTACCTCTTCATGCTCGACCAGCCCAAGGACCTCGAGCAGTTCCGGCGAAACGTCGCGCTTCAAAATCAGTATGGCGTGCCGAGCCGTGTCGTGACGACCGACGAGATCGCGGTGCTTGCGCCGGAGGTCGACGTCACTGGGATCATCGGTGGGACCTGGTGCCCGGCGGACGGGCTCGTCGACCCACATGGTTTGCTTCAGGGCTACGTCTCGAACGCTCGGCGGCTTGGCGCGACGCTACGCACGGGAGCTCGCGTCGAGGCGATAGACATTTCGAACGGGCGCGTGGCCGCGGTGCGCACGAAAGACGATGTGATCGCCACGCGAAACGTGGTGATCGCCGCGGGTCCATGGTCGGCGAGCGTCGGCGACATGGTCGGCGTCGAGATTCCCATCGAACCGATCCGCCGCCAGATCGCCGTCACCAGGCCGATTCCCGGACTGCGCCCGGACTTCCCCTTCGTGATCGATTTCTCGCGCTCACTCTACTTCCATCGAGAGGGCCCGGGGATTCTCACCGGAAAATCGAACAACGACGAGGAGGCGGGTTTCGATACGTCGGTCGATCAGGAGTGGAGGCTTCGTCATTTCGAGGAGGCGGCACAGCGGCTACCGCTCCTCGCCGACGCCGAGATCTCCGCCGAGTGGGCCGGTCTGTATGAGGTAACTCCGGACGATCAGCCGATACTCGGCAAGCTACCGGACGTCGACGGATTGTTCATTTGCGCCGGGTTCAGCGGCCACGGGTTGATGCACGGACCGGCGACCGGCCTGCTGATGGCTGAAGAGATTCTCGACGGCAGAGCGCGGACGATTGACATCCACGCGCTGAGATGGGAGCGTTTCGCCAGCGGCGTCAGCGCGGCGGAGTACAACGTCGTGTGACTCGGCGACTCGGCGACTCGGCGCGAAACTTCGTGAGAAGCGCTGTATCCGCCGAGTCGCCCAACGCCGAGTCGCCCAACGCCGAGAGTCGCCGAGTCGTCGGTCCTAGTGAATCGGCGGCGTATACGGCTTCGGCACGAACGGATTGTTCGTCACTTCCGCGAGGTTGATCGGCCAGCACGTCTGATCATTGAACGTCGTGGTCGTACCGTACATCGCGCCCTTCTCCCACAGATCGGTTCCACCCTTCAGGTACCGGCGAAGATCGCCCATCCGGTGACCGTCGAGGAAGAAATCGCGTGAGCGCTGTTCCATCAGGCTCGCCGAGTAGTTCGCGGCCGTCACGGCGTTCGGCGTTGTGCTGCTCGGGAATGCGGTTCGGCGCGATTCGACGAACGCGATGTTCGAGACGCCACCGAGATTTGTTCCGGCCGCGCCGCCGGCTTCGGCGATGATGTAGCGCGCCTCGAGCATCGACGCGATCCGAATCGATGTGTTGATGACGAAATCAGCGCCGGCCTTCGTGTTGTTGAACGAGCTGAACGACTCGCCGGCGTTTGGAACGACCCAATTCCCTCCCGTCGCGGCCTCGGGAAGCGGGGCGCCGGTCGTCGCGTTGATCGGGTGCGGGACGCGCGCGTCGTCGAGGCCGATGAAACGTGTGCCGCTGACCGATCGGATCGTTACGCCGGCCCCTCCCGAGAAATCGGGTTGGAAGCGATTGATCAGGTTCAGCGCGGACTGGTCGTTGTAGTAGGCACGATACTCGAATTCCGTCGCGCCGCCCATCGAGGTAACCTGCTGCGCCGTCGCGATGGCGAGCGCCTTGTCGCCTTTGTTCAGCGCAGCGCGCGCCTTCACGACGAGCGCAAAATTGCGCACGGAGTCGGCGCCGAGGGCCATACGCTGAGCGAGCGCGAGGCTCGGTCCCGAGGTGATCTTCGCGTTCGCCGTTTTGGCCGCCGTGGCGATCTTGATTGCGCTGTCCAAGCGTGCCATTGCCAACCCAAAGAGCGAGTCCGGCTTGATCAGCGGGCCATACCGCTCGCCGGGAGCGGGCACCGGCACTTCGCAGAAATACTCGCCGAGAATCACGAGGTCGAAACCCGCCATCGCATAGCCGCGCGCGACGCGCACATCATGCGTCGCCGAGTCGCCGTAGATCGAGCGGATGCGTGATGTGAGGCTGTCGGCGAGCCAACGCGCCCGCATCAACGGCGCGTAATGGAACGTGCTCAGCGTGCCATTGTCAGCCTGCAGGCGGCGCTGATCGTAGAATCCTTCTTCGGGAAAAGTGGCGTGGTTGCGCGTCTCGTCCGTATAAACCGAGCCGTAGTCCGCCATCCACGAGTAGACGTCTTGCATGACGCCGATCGTGCTGTTCGCCATGAGGTCGACGAGCGACGTGTCGCTCAGCCGATCGGTCTGGATCAAGCCAGGATTGCTCGCGGTGAGAAACTGGTCGCAGCCGACGGCGACGCCAGTCGTCGCAACGAGGGCGCCGAACGCAAGCGCGCGAGACCAACGCGAGGCGCGAATCGTGTTCTTCATCTGAGTCGTCCCCGGTTAGTAGTTGACGTTGAGTTGCATGGTGTAGCGGCGCGTCATCGGCATCGAGTACGCGTCCACGCGAACGAACTGCGAGCTGCTCCCGCTGCCGCGGACGACGTTGCTGCCGTAGCCGTTCACTTCGGGATCGAGTCCGGAGTATTTCGTCCACATCTTCAGATTGTGCCCGCTGAGCACGATGCTCGCCGACTCCATGCGCGTCTTCGACGTCAGCGAGCGCGGAAGGGTGTACGACACCGAGACGTCGCGGAGCTTCACGAAGTCCGCCTTCTCGAGATAGAGGGTTTGCGTCATCGGCACCGTGACGTTCGTCGGTGTGCTGGCACCGCCCCACAACGCGCGATCCTCTGGCGAAACGCCAGGCTTGGCGAGTCGCTCGCAGTTCGGACCGTTCGCCACCGTCGCGCAGCGGTTGTATTCCTTTTGATTCATCTGGTAGTGACCGCCCTGGTAGTCGAACAGGCTGTAAACCTGGATCGAACCGAAAACGGAGAAGGTGTTCGACCATGACGCAGTGCGCGGCGGCCAAGCCGGCCCCACGTACTTGAAGGCCGTGTCGTAAACCGGCACCAAGTTCGGCGATGTTCCGGTGAACACGTAGTTGCCGTTCGCGTCTTTCAAGGGATAGCGGACCCAGAACCCGCCGAGCGGGAAGCCAGGACGATTCCGCTGCAGGCCCGGCGTGTAGGACGCGCCGCCCGGAATGTCCTCGGCGAGGCTCTTACCGGGTTGGCACTTCTCGCCGAACCATGGCTGACACGTGCGAATCGTGTCCAGCGCCAGGAGCTTATTGCGGTTGTAGGCGAAGTTGACGCGGCTCTCCCATTGGAAGTTGCGTCGGTCGAGCGGTGTGGCGTTGAGCGACAGTTCGACGCCGTCGTTCAACGTCGAGCCAAGGTTCTGAAGTTGCGATCCCGTAAACCCCGCCGACGGTGGCAGCGCGATCGCCACGAGGAGGTCGTTCATTTTCTTATGGTAGTACGTGAAGTCCACCCCGAACCGGCCACGCAAGGCGTCCGACTCGAAGCCGAGCTCGTACTCGCTGCCCTTCTCCGGCTTGAGGTCCGGGTTGCCGATGCTCGACGTGCGGATCCCGCCGACGACGCCGGTCGCGCCGACCGCGGTGCGCGATGAGGTGTACGTCTGCGCCGCGGAGAATGGCGCCGGCGCCCGACCGGCCTGACCCCACGCGCCGCGGAGGCGCAGGTTGTCGATGTGGAAGCGGTCGAGCATCGCGCGGACGCGCGGCTCCTCGGACATCACGTACGACGCCGAGAGCTTCGGGTATACGATCGCGTCGAAGTTCGTTCCGAACGACGAGTTGTCGTCCATCCGGATAGCGCCGGTGACGAAGAGCCGGTTGTTCCAACCGAACTGCTGCTGCCCGTAGACACCGACGCTGTTGTTCTCGCTGAAAGAGCTCGAGCCGGAGAGGCTCAGCGCGGAATTGATCGTCGTCACCTCGGACGTCGGGAGCCCGGTGCCCGTCGCGCCGAGTTGCTCGGTCTGGGACGAAATGATCTGCGTTCCGACCGACGTCTGCGAATTGAGGTTCGAGCGAAGGTCGAAGGCAGCCGTGCCGGCGTAGTCGAGCGTATAAGTCCAAACGCGCGGCGCCTTCTGTGCATTCAGTCCGGCCGGCGTGTCCGGGTCGTTCGGCAGCGACAACACCTCGGCGAGACTCGACCGGAAGTCGACGCCGCCGGTGAGGCGGTTGTGGAACCACGACAGCGGGTTGTAGTTCACCGTCGACCCGAGCATCAAACGATCGGTTTCCGTCTGGTTGTTGTACTTGTTCGCGTTGACGGCGTTGATCGTTCCCCAACCCCACCGCGTCGTATCCGTCGACGGCGGTGTCAACCCAGGAATGCCGCGCACGCCCGAGAGGAGCAGGCCATTCGCCGCCTCGTCGCCGAGCGGAAGCCGCAACAGCGAACGGATGTACGACAGATTGATGTTGAAGTCGATCGCCGGCTGCGGGTTGAACGTGAAATGGCTTGCCACCGAGCGGCGGTCGTCGTTGCTGTTGAAGAGAATGCCCTCATTGTGGATCTTGTCGAACGACACATAGAACGAGTACAGGTCGCCGCCGCCGTGGAGTGATGTGCTGAGATTCTCGACGACGCCGTTCCGCATGGCGTTCGGATCACGCACGAACGGTTGGTCGGAGATGACGGCACTGTCGGCGAGACCTTGGCATCGCGACCACGTCGGAACGCCGGCTGCATCGACGGCTGTTTTTCGCGTTGGCGTGCACATCGAGTAGTTGGTGAGCTCTTTGACGCCCCACTCGTTCGAGCCCCTCTCGGCGCGGCCGCTCCAGCGAAGCGGCTGCTGGCCGCGCTTTCCCTTCTTCGTGATGATCTGAATGACGCCGCTCGCCGCGTCCGCTCCGTACAGCGTCGCCGCAGCGGGGCCCTTGAGCACTTCGATCGATTCGATGTCCTGGGGATTGACCATGTCGAGCGCGGACGTCGTCTGACCGCTCAACTGCCCGGTGCCCGCGCCCGACGCGCCGAAGTTGCCGATGTTGTCCGTGTCGATGCGCACGCCGTCGATGAAAACGACCGGGCGATTCGAGGTCAGCGAGCCGTAGCCGCGGATGGTGATTTCCGCCGCGGTTCCCGGCGAGCCGGAGCCGGCACCAACGACAAGGCCGGGCGCGCGCGCCTGAAGAAGATCGGCAACGGTGGTCAACGTGGTCTTCGCGGTGACGCTGGCCGCGTCGATCTGCGTCACGGCGTTTCCGATCTGACGCTTCTCCGCCGTTCCCGCGGTGCCGGAGACGACGATCGCCTCGAGCTCGGACGCCGCGGGCGTCATCGTGAAGCTCGCGCGCACTTCGCCGCTCGCCGGGACGGTCACGTTCGTCGCCTGCTTCGTGTAGCCGAGGCGTCGCGCGACGACTTCATGCGGGCCGGCGATGACCGCCGCGATGACGAATTCGCCTTGGCTATTCGTCACGGCGCCCGAGGTCGTGCCGGTGACTTTCACTTGCACTTCGGCGATCGGACGTTCCGTTCCGATCTCGACCACTTTGCCACGTATCGTGCCCTGCGCTGACAGCGCGGCCATTGGTGCCGCGAACAGACTCACCGCGACGAGGCGAACCAGCAGCCGCGCCGCGCTGATCGGGAACACTTTCATGGAGTTCTCCGAGGGTGGATGGAGAAGGGGGAGGGTAGGTCAGCCGCTAAGTAGCGGCTCTGTAAAAACGCTGTCACCCATTGTAACAGCTTGCAAGGCGGGAATCTGCCATGAATAAAGCCTTGCGCGTCAACTAATTCCTGACGTCGCCGTAGCAGGAAGCCTGTCACGCTCGCGTACCGCCAGCTCGAAGGGGCCGAGCAGATGAGCGACGCTGTTGGCGTAGTAGCTCAC
Organism: Gemmatimonadaceae bacterium; assembly: GCA_035535975.1. Lineage (GTDB taxonomy): Bacteria > Gemmatimonadota > Gemmatimonadetes > Gemmatimonadales > Gemmatimonadaceae > JAQBQB01. Next base: position 25,064 of record DATLPC010000041.1, read on the forward strand.
AAGCTCCCGACTTTTGGGGAGCACGGCGTATCCCGCGCCATGCTCCGCGAGCACGCGGCGCATCTTCAGCATCCGCCAGGCGCGGTCCAAGGTGTCCTCGATCCGGTCATGTCGTACTACTCGTCCGTTTAGATCGAGCAGAACGTCGCGCATGTCTCCCATTCGCTCGAGCAGGTCGGCACGCGGGATGAAATCGCGGTCGAAGCTCTGAATCGCGGCGCAGGCGAGTGGAACAGGCGTCACCGGAATCAGTTTGCCGATGCGGCTCATCACGTCGTCGGACAGGCCTTGAACGCGAGCCAATCGCTCGGGCTTCGGGATATCGTATAAGTCCGCGTTGCGCGCGAACCACGATTCGAGCGGCATTGGCGCGCCGACGACGACCGCGGCGCGACCGTAGCGCTGCCATCGGCGCGCCACCAATCGCGCCGCGTTCCACCACACGTACCGCGCGACCGAGCGAAACTGCGTCCACCGCGACGAGCGAGGACGTCCCCCTTCGCGGCTCGCCAGTTCTGCCAGCAGAGAGCGATCCTCCAGCACGCGGTCGTAGTTGACCGCCACAGGCACGACGTGCATCCGCGACCGATACGCAGGATCCCGCGCGATACCGAGGATGTAGTCGAGGAGGCCGATCTTGGGCGGTTTGAGACGGCCGTCGCGCGTCAGGCCGCCCTCGAGAAAAATCCCCTGGGTCACGCCTTCGCGGGTGATCAGCTGGACGTACCGCTCGAGGACCGCGTGGTAGAGTGGCTCGCGGTAGCGGCGACGAACAAAGTAAGAACCGAAAGCCTTGAAGATGTGCTCGAGCGGAAAGGCCCGCGCCCATTCGCCGACCGCGTACGATATCGCGACGCGTCCAGCAAGCGCGTAGCTCACGAGTACGTAGTCGGCATTCGACCGATGATTGATCAGATAGATGAGCACACCATCGCGCGGCACCGACTCGAGCGCTGCTTCGTCCTCGTGCTCGACCGTCACCTTATAGAAGAGATTCAGCAACCACTCGGCCGCGCGATATCCGAGCTGGTAGTAGGCGACGACGTTGAAGAAGGGAACGATCTCGTGGATGTACCCATCGACGCGCGACCACACGTCGCCCTCGGTGGAATTGGTTTCAGCTGCGTGCGCGACGACCGCTTCACGAATGATCGGATCCGACAGCAGCCGCTCTCGAACCGCTTTTCGTCCGGCCAGCTTGAATCGATCGATGCGCGCGCGAAACCGTAGCAAAGCGCGTCGGCCGGATCGTCGGGCGTACCACGCGGCGGTCAGGACCGCGACAGCCGCGAATCCGATGACAGTGAGCCACACAACCATCAGCTTGGCCAGCCGAAACGGCGAATGTGAAACACGGAGATCACGGAGATCACGGAGAAAGCCAACGATTGCCTTGTTTCTGTTTGTTGGGTGCCCCCAACGAAAGCCCAGAACCGACGACGGGTCCGGCGCGTCCGACGGCTAGCGCGGCTCGTCGATCCGTTTGAGGTGCAGCTTGCCGCTGACAGGTCTGGCCACGGTTGTGTTTTCCAAGCGGTTCCGCGTGCAGCCGCGTTGACGGTCATCGCAGACCACTTGTCTCGACTGGATGGAAGCCGTGGTCTCGTAGGAAGCCTTGCCAATCGGATCACGACGAGCGAACCGGAGCGTCACCGCGCCGCAGCGGTACACGATGACGTTGTCGTGTTGGCTGGCGCGAGTGTCGTATTCGCAGACGCCGGCGTCGTTGACCGCGATCAACGTGTCACCGCGGATCACGATCCCGCCGGCGATGGGTTCACTCATCATCGGCGGCTGCTCGACGAACCGATAGTTGCCGTTCAAGGAGGCGGGCCGGGGCGGGCTCGCCGAATGGCAGGCCCCCACGGCAATGCCGATCACGAACACCCACCGTCGAGTCATTTGCTGCGCTTCTTCTTGGGCGGCAGCGACATCACGTAGCGCGCGCCACGATCGATCCATGCGCGCAGCGCGGATTCGTCGTCGATGACGCTCCGCGGAAAGTCGATGTACTCCTTCATCGCGCGGCCCGGCGACGGCTCGAAAAGCCGCGCGCCGTCGATCGCCACCGCCGCCTCGCGATCCGCCGGCGACAGACGGACCATGATCCGGTCCTGGAACACACACGCCAGCATGTTACCGCGCAAGAACACCGACGGATAGCCGAACATCGTGCGCCATTCGACGTCGCTACGCTTGACGACCGCCCGGTCGAATGCCTCGAGCGTTGCCGCGCTCGGCTTCGAGAACACCGGCATCTTCCGCGCGGTTTTCTTCTTCGCGCCTTTGGCGGCGCTTTTCTTCGCCGGTCTCTTCCCGTGGGGCGTCATCGTGTCACACCGCGCAAGCGTAGAAGAACTCGACGTACGACCTGACGGCGCCGTCCAATCCGGCGACCTTCGGATTCGCCGAATCGATGATGAAATACTCATCGGGTGCGTGAGCGCCGTCGCCATGGCCCATCCCAAACTGACCGGCGGGGAGCTTGAGCGGCGCGCCGGTGAACGTCACGCCCGGCCATGAGCCGGCGAGCCGCGGCCACAGCAACGGTTCGACGCCCTGCGCGCGATACGCCGCCGTCTGCGCCTTGATCAGCTTCGAGTCCGGATCCGTTTCCGTCGGATCGTAGCCGCCGCTCATGTTCACTTCGATGTCGGCGAAGCCGTGCTTGGCGAGATGCTGTTTGAGCAGATCGAGCGTGCCCTTCGCCGTCATGTCCGGGACGAGACGCATGTCGATTTTCGCGACGGCACGATGCGGCAGGATCGTCTTCCCGCCCGGCCCGGTGTAACCGCCGACGAGTCCTTCGATATTGATCGTCGGTTGAGTGACGAGCCGGACGAGCGAGGCGTGCCACGATTCGTCCTTGAACCAACGCTCCGCGCCGAGTGCCTTCTTCGTTTGCGCCTCGTTGCGCTTGGGGATCGCCGCCTCGAGAATCTGCTTCTGGCGAGCGGAGAGCGGACGCACCTTGTCGAAGAACCCGGCGACGGCAGGCGTGTGGCCGTCCGCCGTGACCAGCGTGTTGAGCGCTTGAATGAGGTGCCACGACGGGCTGTCGAGCTGCGCCTCGAGGCTCGAGTGCACATCATGGCTCGGACCGCGTCCCCACTTCTCGCCGCTCGACACGAGCTCGAGCTCGACGACACCCTTCGCGCCGAGGTTGATCTCCACGGAGCCGTCGAGCGCCTGGCTGCCGAGCGGGATGATCACCCCGAGGCACTTCTTGAGTGCCGCTTCGACTTCCGGTTTGAAAACGATCTGCGGGAAATTCGGCGAGCCGATTTCTTCCTCACCCTCGCAGACGAGCGCGATGTTGACCGGCGGTCTGACGCCGGCGGCCTTGAAGGCGTGCAGCGCGGCGAGACAGGCCACCTGCGGCCCCTTCGTGTTCGTCGCTCCGCGCCCGACGACCACCTTGCCGAGCCCCGGCTTGTCGACGACCCGTGCCTCGAGGGGCGGCGAGCTCCATTCCGCCGGATCGAATTGTTTGACGTCGTACATGAAGTAGATGCCGATCCAATTCGCCGCGCCGGCATCGAGGGTGGCGAACACGCCGGGCTTTCCCTTCGTCGGAATCAGGTCGACGCGCTGAAAGCCCGCCTCGCGCGCCAACTTTGCCATGTACTCCGCGCCCTGCGGATACCCGCGGTTCTCGGCGGCGATCGACGGGAGCGCGATCCAGTCCTGGAGCATCTTTATGGTCTGGTCATGCTGGCCGGCGATCTTGGCGATCACGTCGTCCTTGGGGGAAGCCTCGAGCAGGCGGACATGACGCCCCATGGCCAGAGCGGCCGCGCCCGCGGCTGTACCGTGAAGAAAGACACGACGATCCATTTGAGTCCTCGATGGCCGAAAAGAGTCGCGCTCGATCTTATGGGTTTGGGTCATGGGTTGCCACCCCGGAAGCCTCCGCGAACGACCGCGGGCCTGCCGGGCGTGAGAAGCCGCGCGATCTTCGTGCGTTGTACGGAACGGGAGCGTCCTTGCTCCCGCGACCCCAGGGGGGCTAATGTCGTCGACTCATCGATTCCGTAGAGCACTCAAATGACTCAACCGCACGCGCCGTCGGTCGCGCAGGCGCCGTCGTACCATCCACACTCTGATCGCCAAGCGGAGCACGCGACCCGCGACACGACACGAGACTGGACGCTCGCCGAGCGATTCGGGTTCCGAGTCCTGCTCGCGTACGTCGTGCTGTACACCTTCCCCGGGCCGATCAACGAACTCCCCGGGACCGACTTCATCACGAGCCCATACGGCGCGCTCTGGCGGACTGTCGTTCCATGGTTCGGCACACACGTACTCAGACTCGCCAGCCCAATCAGCATCCGGCCCTCGGGGAGCGGCGACAAACTCTTCGACTGGGTCGCGATTCCCACGATGCTCGCCATCGCGCTGGTCGCGGCGACCGTCTGGAGTCTGATCGATCGGCGTCGCAAATCGCACGACAAGTTGTTCGCCGCGTTTACGCTGTATCTCAGCTTCAGTCTCGCGCGGACGATGTTCAGCTACGGATTCGACAAGGTGCTCCCCAATCAATTTTCGCCGATGGACCCGGCGCGATTGACGCAATACATCGGCGAGACATCCCCGGGCGGTTTCGCGTGGACCTTCCTCGGCTTCTCGATCCCCTACGAGATTTTCGCCGGAGCCGCCGAAACACTCGCGGCGGCGCTGCTGTTGTTTCGTCGCACGCGAACGCTTGGCGCGCTCCTTGGAGCGGCCGTGCTGACGAATGTGTTCATGATCAACATGAGCTTCGACGTTCCGGTGAAGCAATATTCGGCGCATCTGCTGCTGATGTGCGTTTTCCTTGCCGCGCTCGATCGCCAGCGTGTCATCGACCTGTTCCTGCGGGGTCGCGGCACGGCGCCGCCGCGCCACTTCGAGCTCTTCCCCACCCGACGTTCGAAGGCTGCGGCGTGGGTGGCGGGCGTCGTCGTATCCGTCTGGATGATCGGCGGGATCTTCTATAGTGAGCTCCACGGGCTGTACGAGTACGGACGCCTCTCACCGCGCGGGCCGCTGTACGGAATCTTCGAGGTCGAGGAGTTCGTGAAGAACGGCGCGGTCCAGCCGCCGCTGATGACGGACGCGACGCGCTGGCGGAGATTCGCGACGAGCAGGTACAGCGCGCTCGTTCGGCTTTCAACCGACTCGATGGTGCGCTTCGGACTGAGAACGGACACGTTGAAGCGCCTGGCGACGCTCGCCAACGGTCCGGACAGCTCGAAGTGGGTGCGGCTCTCCTACATTTTCCCCGACACGATGCACCTCAACCTCGCCGGCCGCATCGGTGCTGACTCGGTCGAGATGACGCTGAGACGACGGCCGGAGAGCTCATATCTGCTCGTGAGCCGGGGCTTTCACTGGGTGAACGAGGTTCCGTACTTCCGGTAGCCGGCGCACACGTCGCGTGCTGAACCGCCAGCCGGGCCGGCGGTTGACAAAGGGCGAGCCAAACCGGCTCGCCCTTTTTTTGATCCTCTGCCGCGTGTATGTCCTTATTCACGTATTCTCATGACGCGCCATCGCGGACGTGATGCCGCATTAAGGTTCCGCTAAGAAGCGGACTGGGCCACGCGGGCGTTCCACGGAAGAGATCGGCCGCCGCACGGCGGAATTGGACCGGCTCCTCCTGCACCGCTTGTACGCGCCTGAGCACGAGGACACGTTTGCAAAATCACCTCGACATCGACGAGATGGAGCTCATGACGTACGCGTTTGCTTTTCCTGTCTCGCGCGGCGCGCGACGAATCCTGGCACTCGCCGCCGCACTCCTTCCTCACGCGCTCGCGGCGCAAGCGACGGCCACTCTTACTGGCGTCGTCCGCGACGAAGCCGGGAACCCGGTCCAAGGCGCGACGATCGCGCTCGGCGGCACGCAGATCGGCGCGGCGGCGCGCGCCGACGGACGGTATCGCCTCACGGCGGCGCCCGGACGGTACGTGGTGAGCGCGCGCCTCATCGGCTACGCGAGTCGCATCGATACGGTGAACATCGCGTCCGGTGGAACAACCACGCACGACTTCGTTCTCAACAAAGCGGTGACGGCACTCGAAGCCGTCACGACACTCGGCACGCGCGGCCAGCAACGCACGGTCCTCGACGCGCCCGTGCCGATCGATGTGCTGCCGGCCGCCGAGATACGTTCCACGGGCAGAACGGAGACCGCGCAAATGCTTCAAGCGCTCGCTCCGTCGTTCAACTTTCCGCGCACGACGCTCGGCGACGCGACCGACAACGTGCGACCGGCGACTCTGCGTGGGATGTCGCCCGACCAAGCGCTCGTCTTGATCGACGGTAAGCGGCGGCATCTCAGCGCCGTAGTGAACATCAACGGCTTCGTCGGGCGCGGATCGGAGGCGGTGGACCTCAACGCCATTCCGGCGAGCATGATCGATCACATCGAGATTCTTCGCGACGGCGCGGCGGCGCAGTACGGCTCCGACGCCATCGCCGGGGTGATCAACATCGTGCTCAAGACGAACGCGCCGGGCGATTTCACGACGCAACTCGGCGAGTACAGCACCAGGCAGCCGGCGGCGGGCAATTGGAAGGCCGACGTCTATCATCACGACGGGAAGCTGTTCTATACCAGCGCGGGCAAGAGCTTCAACTTCGGACAGAGCGGCTACCTGTTCGTGAACGGCGAGATCCGCGATCGCGGGCTGACGAATCGCGCGGCGCCCGACCTCCGCCAGCAGTACTTCACCGGGGATCCGCGCAACAGCGATCCCAACCTTCCGGTTCCGGGCGGCGTCGACTTCTCGATCGGCGACTCCTACAACCACGACATGTCGGGTTGGCTCAACACCGGGACGACCCTGTCCAACGGCGTCGAGCTCTATGCGTTCGGCGGCGCGAACCATCGCTTCGGCAACGCATTCGCGTTCTGGCGACGTCCCCAGGACCCGACCAACGTGCGATCGATTTATCCCAATGGCTTCGTGCCCGAGGAACAGCCCACGATCCTCGATGCCTCCGGCTTCGGCGGTATCAAGGGGCGCGCTGTCGGTTGGGACTACGACTTGAGCACGGGGTACGGGCGGAACCAGTTCGACATGCACGTCGTGCACAGTGTCAACGTCTCACTCGGCGCGAGCTCGCCGACGAACTTCTACGCCGGACAGCTCGCGTTCGGCCAGTGGACGAACAATCTCGACGTCTTCCGGGACGTGAACGTCGGGATGCGTGCGCCGCTCCACGTCGCGTGGGGGGCCGAGTTCCGCGTCGATCAGTACAAGGTGACGCAGGGCGATACCGCGTCGTGGATCAACGGCGGCGCGAAAGTGCTCGACGCAAATGGCAATCCCACGGCAACGCCGGCGCCGGTTGGGACACAGGGGTATCCTGGCTTCCGTCCCGAGGACGCCGGTAGCCATTCACGAAACAACGTTGCCGGCTACGTCGACCTTTCGAGTGACATCACCTCGAACCTGCTGGTCGACGTCGCGGGCCGCACCGAGCACTACTCGGACTTCGGTTCGACGACGACCGGTAAAGTGAGCGCGCGGTTCGAGCCGATCAGCGGCTACGCGCTGCGCGGCGCGGTGAGCACGGGGTTCCGCGCGCCGTCGCTCGGTCAGGAATTCTTCTCCAACACGGCGATCAACTTCATCACGCTGCCGGGACAGACGACGGCCCAGCCGCTGGAGATCCGCACGTTCCCGGTGGCGAGCGCGGAAGCCCAAGCACTGCACGCCCAGCCGCTGCGGCCGGAAAAGTCGGTCAACTACAGCGCGGGTGTGGCGCTGGCGCCGTTCCGGAGTCTGTCGGCGACGGTGGACTACTACCGCATCGACATGAAGGACCGGATCGTCCTGTCGAACAATTTCACGGCGCAGGCGGTGATCGACACGCTCGCCGCGCACGGCCTCACAGGCTTGGGCGGCGGCCGGTACTTCACGAACGCCGTGGACACGAAGACGAACGGCATCGACGTCGTCGCGAACTACGGATGGACCTTCTCCCCGAAGAGCGTGCTGACGCTCACCGCGGGCTATAACGGCAACTGGACGCAGGTGACGCGTGTCGACACGTCGTCGATCGTCGCGGGACAATCGGTTGCCCTATTCAGTCGGGTGGACCGGGCTCGCCTCGAGGTGGGCAATCCGCGCAGCAATTTCCTGATCTCAGGAAATTTCGAGGCTGGCCGCGCGGGCATCATGTTGCGGACCCACCGCTACGGACCGGTGACATCGTTCGGGACGACGTCGAGCGGCGATCAGATGTTTGGACCGCGATGGATTACCGACGGGTCGTTCACCTTCGGACCCGTTCTGCGGCGCGCGACGGTCATTCTCGGCGTGGACAACATCTTCGACAAGTATCCGGATCCGACGATCGCGGCAAACACCAACTCGGGCATCCTGCCATTTGCCGGAATCACGCCTTTTGGCTTCAACGGCCGGTTCCTTTATGGAAAGCTGACTTTCGGTCTCTAGTACGGACCGGGAGGATCCACGCGAGCGAGAGAGGGGTCCCGCCCAAGGGCGCGACCCCTCTGCCGTTTCCCGGGTCGGCTTCTGAAACTGTTCTGGCGGGACGCGGCCGGAAACGGCATACTGTCGCTACAGTTCCGCCACGCAACTCATTCGCCGACGCTGGGGAAAAAATGCGCTACACACTTGTTGCTTTGCTCGGATCCGCCGGACTTACGGGCGTGATCGCGACACACGCGATGTCGTCGTCGCCTGGATCGATCCAGCCGAACGAAAATCGCGTCGCGGCAGGAACGCTCGGAAAGGGTGTGCTTACAGTGCGACTCGAGTCGCGCACCGGGGCATGGCAGCCAGACGGCCCGAGCGGGCCGACGATCACCACGGCGGCCTTCGCCGAAGTGGGCAAGACACTGCAGACCCCCGGTCCACTCATTCGCGTCCCCGTCGGCACCACCGTGCGCGCAAGCATTCACAACACGCTGGCGAAGCCAATGTGGGTGTACGGCCTCGGCGCGAAACGCGGACTCGGTGACAGCGCGCAGATCGCCCCAGGTTCGACGCACGACTTCCAGTTCGTGGCGAGCGACGCCGGCACCTACTACTACGCGGCGCGGACCGACACCTTCCCCGTCTTCGCACGGCTAACGGAGGACACGCAGCTCGGCGGCGTGATCGTCGTCGATCCTCCGGGCGTGAAAGCCAACGACCGGATCTTCGCCGTCACGAGCTGGTTCACGATCGACCCGAGCCGGCCGAGTTTCCTCGGCAAGAACGGAACGATGGCGTTCAATGGCCGCACCTTCCCCAACAACGAGCATTTCGAGCTGACGCAGGGCGATTCGGCGCACTGGCGTTTCGTGAACCTCACGTTCATCGATCACCCGTTGCACCTGCACGGGTTCTATTTCCGCGTGGACTCTCACGGTGACGGCGTCCGCGACACGGTGTATGCGGCGCCCGATCGACGAATGGGCAATGTGGAGTACATGGCGCCAATGCAGACGATGTCGCTCAGCTGGTCCCCGGACCGTCCCGGCAACTGGATCTTCCACTGTCATTTCGCCGGCCACATGTCGCCACGCGACGCGTGGGATGCGGATCGTACGACGCTCAAACCCGCGGCGTGGACGATGCCGCACACCGGGATGGCGGCGGCCGCGATGCCGCATATGTCCAATCTCGTGATGAGCATTCGCGTCAAGCCCAAAGGCGCCGTGGTGCAGGCAGGCGACGCCACCAGAAGCATGAGAATGCTCATCCGGTCGAAGACGAACGTCTACGGCGGCAAGTATGTCGGCTACTCGTTCGTGCTCGGCGGAACGCCGGCGGAGCGCGACCCGCAGGCGATGCCCGTTCCGGGCCCGGTCCTCGAGCTCACGCGCGGCGAACGCGTCGCGTTCACGATCGTGAACAACAGCCACGAAGGCGCGGCGATCCACTGGCACGGCATCGAGCTCGAGAGCTATGCCGACGGTGTTCCCGAGGTCAGCGGCGACCCGGGGCACGTGCTGCCGATCATCAAGCCGGGCGACTCGATCACCGTCCACTACACGCCACCGCGCTCCGGAACGTTCCTCTATCATTCGCACTCGAACGAGTTCCAGCAGATCTCGTCGGGACTCTACGGTGCCCTGATCGTGCGTGACGCCGGGCCGGCCCGTGATACGACCGTCGACAAAGTACTGATCCTCAGCGACAACGGTCCGACGGTCAATCTTCTCGATCCGTCGCAGCTGGCGAAGCCGCTCCTCAACGGGAAGGAGAAACCCGACCCGCTCGATCTGCGCGCGGGTGTCGCGACGAAGCTGCGTCTCATCAACATCCGGTCGGATGTGGGCATGCTGGTGTCGATCATGGACGGCGACAAGCCGGCAATGTGGCGCGTCGTCGCGAAGGACGGGTTCACGCGGCCGGCGTCGCAAGCGCAACCGCGACCTGCCGTCGTCGCCCTCGGTGCCGGTGAGACGTACGATCTCGAGGTGACGCCGGCCGCGGGCAGCTCGCTCAAACTCGCGTATCAGCTGGTGGCGCCGTTCCCGCCTGAATTGCAGCAGCGAACGGTTGTCCAGATTCGCGTGCGCTGACCGGGCACGCAAAACCCGTAGCCAGTCGGCGACGAGAAGCACCCGAAGGCCTGGAGTGTTGGACGTAAAAAAAGAGGGGCGAGCCCAAAGGCTCGCCCCTCTTCGTTCAACGACCCCACGACTTACTCTTCCGACGCCCTCACCCCAGGCCGGGGCAGCGCCGGGAAATCCTCGTCGTCAGCCATCGAGAACACATTCGGCAACGACTCGGTGAGCGGCGGCAGCGGCTCGAAACCTTCCGGAACCGCGAGCTCGACGTCCACCTCCTGATACCGGTACATACCCGTACCCGCCGGAATCAGGTGGCCGATGATGATGTTCTCCTTGAGACCGAGCAGGTCGTCCTTCGCGCCACGAATCGACGCGTCGGTGAGGACTCGCGTGGTCTCCTGGAACGACGCCGCCGAGATGAACGACTGCGTCGTGAGGCTCGCCTTCGTGATGCCGAGGAGCAACGGCTCGGCGGTCGACGGAGTGTCTTTCTTCTTCTTCGCCCGCTCGTTCTCGTCGCGGAAGACCTGGCGATCGACGTGCTCGCCCTCGAGGAACTCCGTATCGCCCGGATCCATGACGCGCACCTTCTGCAGCATCTGCTTCACGATGACGCCGATGTGCTTGTCGTTGATCTTCACGCCCTGCAGGCGGTAAACCTCCTGCACTTCGTTGAGCAGATACTCCTGAACCGCGCGCGGGCCCTTGATCCGAAGGATGTCGTGCGGATTGACCGGACCCTCGGAGATTCGGTCGCCGGCGCGCACGCGGTCGCCCTCGTGCACGCGCAAGTGCTTACCGGCCGGCACCTCGTAGAGCTGCGCTTCGCGCGTCTCGTCGAGTGAGCCGTCATGGTTGATCGGCGCGACGAACACCTCGCGCTTGCCCCGTTTGATCTCACCGAAACGGACAACCCCATCAATTTCGGAGATCGTGGCTGGATCCTTCGGACGTCGCGCCTCGAACAACTCGGCGACTCGCGGCAGACCGCCCGTGATGTCGCGCGTCTTGTACGCTTCACGTCCCACCTTCGCCAGCGTCGTCCCGGGGAAGATCTTCTGGCCATCCTCCACGGTGAGCTGCGCGCCCGCCGGGATGATGAAGTCACGGACACGCTTCTCCTTCCCGCCCTTTTCCTGAATGATCTCGATGTGCGGGTGGAGCTTCTTCTCGCGGTCTTCAATGATGACGCGCTGGCGCAGACCGGTGAGCTCGTCGAGCTCCTCGGATACCGATTCATCCTCGACGATGTCGACGAACCGCACGGTTCCTTCGACGTCGGCGAGAATCGGATTGGTGTACGGGTCCCAGGTGAAGATCACCTGGTCGCGCTTCACGTCCGCGCCGTCCTCGACCATGAGGATGGCGCCGAGCGGCACCTGCAACCGCGCCGCGACGTTGGCGTTCTTCTCACCACTGGACTTGATGAGAATCTCACCTTCGTACGAGGTCACGATGCGCTGGCCCTCGGGGTTCGTCACGACCACGAGACGATCCGAGTACTCGACGGTGCCCGCGACTTTCGACTTGCGCGCCGTCTGTTCGGCGATACGAGCGGCCGTTCCACCGATGTGGAACGTACGCAGCGTCAGCTGCGTGCCCGGCTCACCGATCGACTGGGCGGCGATGATACCGACCGCCTCGCCGAGGTCGACGACGTTCATCGTCGCCAGGTTGCGGCCGTAGCACATGCGGCAGAGACCGCGCTTCGCCTCGCAGGTGAGGACGGAGCGGATCTTGACCGTCTCGATGCCCGACTCTTCGATCTGACGGGCCTTCTCTTCGTCGATCAGCTGGCCGCTTTCGACCAACAACGTGCGACGGCCCGCCTGATCCAACTCGTGCGGATCCTCGACGTCCTCGGCGGCAAAGTTGCCGACAATGCGCTCCGACAACGGCTCGATGATGTCCTCGCCTTCCTTCAGCGCGGAGACGTCCAAGCCTTGGATCGTGCCGCAATCCTCCTCGCTGATCGTCACGTCCTGCGCGACGTCGACGAGGCGGCGCGTGAGGTAGCCGGCGTCCGCCGTCTTGAGCGCGGTGTCGGCCAGACCCTTACGAGCGCCGTGCGTCGAGGTGAAGTACTCGAGTGGCGAAAGGCCTTCACGGAAGTTCGACTTGATCGGGCTTTCGATGATTTCGCCGATACCACCGGTCAGCTTCTTCTGCGGCTTCGCCATCAGACCGCGCATACCCGCCAGCTGGCGGATCTGGTCGCGGCTACCACGTGAGCCGGAGTCGAACATCATGAACACCGGATTGAAGCCGCCCTTCGACTCGCGCATCGTCTTGACCATTTCGTCGGCGATGTCCGAGTTCGCGTGCGTCCAGGTGTCGATGACTTTGTTGTAGCGCTCGCCGTTCGTGATGTTCCCCGTCTGGTAGGCGCGCTGGAAGCGCTCGACGCGCTCCTCCGCTTCCTCGAGCAACTGCGCCTTGGCGGTCGGAATCTCGAGGTCTTCGATACCGATCGAGACGCCGCCACGCGTGGCGTTGGCGAATCCGAACTCCTTCAAGCGATCGAGGAACTGCACCGTGCCCGCGAGCCCCGCCGAACGGTAGGACTCGAAGACGAGCTCGGACAGCGCCTTCTTCTTCATGTCGTGGTTCTTGAAGCTCAGCTCCTTCGGGATGATCGCGTTGAACAGCACGCGACCAGCCGTTGTCTTCTCCCAGCGCGCCGGCGAACCGGTATCGCGAACGAGATAGAGCAGCGGGCTGTGGCGAGTCATCCGACCGAGCGCGAGCTCCATTTCGATCTCGGCAACGTCGGTGAAGCGACGCATTGACTTCTCTTCGATCTGCGCGAAACCCACCGGCGTCTTCGTCGCGAAGTAGCAACCGAGCACGATGTCCTGGCTCGGCTCGGCGACCGGGCGACCGTCCGACGGCTTCAGAATGTTTTTCGACGACAGCATGAGCAGACGAGCCTCGAGCTGCGCTTCGAACGAGAGCGGCACGTGCACCGCCATCTGGTCACCATCGAAGTCCGCGTTGAACGCCGCGCAGACGAGCGGGTGAATACGAATGGCCTTACCCTCAACCAGCACCGGCTCGAACGCCTGAATACCCAAGCGATGCAGCGTCGGCGCGCGGTTCAAGAGCACCGGATGGTCGCGGATGATCTCCTCGAGGATCTCATACACTTCCGGTGATTCACGCTCCACAATTTTCTTGGCGCGCTTCACCGTCTCTGCGATACCCTTTTCAACAAGCTTGTGAATTATGAAAGGCTTGAACAGCTCGAGCGCCATCAGCTTGGGCAGACCGCACTGATGCAGCTGGAGCTCGGGGCCGACGACGATGACCGAACGGCCCGAGTAGTCCACGCGCTTGCCGAGCAGGTTCTGACGGAACCGGCCCTGCTTGCCCTTGAGCATGTCGGAGAGCGACTTGAGCGGACGCTTGCCGCGGCCGCGAATCGCCTTCGAGCGACGCCCGTTGTCGAACAGCGCGTCGACCGCTTCCTGCAGCATGCGCTTCTCGTTCCGGAGAATGACCTCCGGCGCGCGATGCATGATGAGCTTCTGCAGACGGTTGTTGCGGTTGATGACGCGGCGATAGAGATCGTTCAGATCTGAGGTCGCAAAGCGGCCGCCGTCGAGCGGGACGAGCGGACGCAGATCCGGCGGGATCACCGGGATCACGTCGAGGATCATCCACTCCGGCTTGTTGCGTTGATCGCCGGCGTCGCCCGAGTTGCGGAACGCGTCGACAATCTTGAGCCGCTTGAGGAGCATCTTCTTGCGGTGCTGCGACGTCTCCGTCACCACGTCCGCGCGCAGCGATTCGGCGAGCTTGTCGACGTCGAGACGACGCAGCAGCTCGCGCACCGCGGGCGCGCCGATGTCGGCCATGAAGGCCGCATCGTTCTCTTCCTTCGCTTTGGTGCGGAGGTTGAGGTATTCGTCTTCGTCGAGCAGCTGGTTGACGCTGACGTCCTGCTCGCCCGGCTCGATGACGACATAATTCGAGTAATAGATGACCTTCTCGAGATCACGGAGCGTGATGTCGAGCAGGTTGCCCATCGGGCTGGGCAGGGTCTTGAAGAACCAGATGTGCGCGACGGGAACGGCGAGCTCGATGTGGCCCATGCGCTCGCGGCGCACCTTGCTCAGGGTCACTTCGACGCCGCAGCGGTCGCAGATGACACCGCGGTAGCGAATTCTCTTGTATTTGCCGCAATGGCATTCCCAGTCCTTCACCGGACCGAAAATGCGCTCGCAGAAC
>DATLPC010000042.1:0-25867 GCA_035535975.1 Gemmatimonadaceae bacterium
AAGGCGTCGGCGTTCGCCTTGGGGTTGTTCTCATACGCCGACATGACGTTGGGGCCTTTGATGACGATCTCGCCCGTCGCGCCGCGCGGTACGGTAGTTCCCGTTTCGTCGACGATGCGGATCTCCGGGCCGCCGCTCGGCCCGACCGTACCTGGCTTCCGCGAACCGCTGAGCGGGTTGCTCGCCATCTGGTGCGCCGCTTCCGTCATGCCGTACGCCTCGATCACCGGAATGCCGAAGACTCGCTCCAACTCGGCGATGACCGTCGGAGGCAGCGCGGACGAGGACGAGCGAATGAAGCGCAACCGGTGATTCTTCACGACCTCCTGATTGCCCGGGGCGCGCAGCAGAATCGCCTGATGCATCGTCGGCACGCCGGTGTACCAGGTCGGCTTCACCTCATCGACCCATCCAAAGAACTTGAGCGCGTTGAAACCCGGTGAGCAGCACACTTCGCCGCCGGCCGACAGTGGCGCCGATAGCGCGGCGATCAGGCCGTGAATGTGGAAGAGCGGCATGATGACGAGACCGCGATCGTTCGCCGTCAACGCGAGCGTCTTCCGAATGTTCGACGCCGAGGCGGCGATGTTCTTGTGCGCCAGCGGGACGATTTTCGGCCGCGACGTCGTTCCCGACGTGTGCAGCACGAGCGCGATGTCGTCGGGCGATGCGGCGCGCACGGACCGGGGAGTGGCGCCGCTCCCCTCGTACTGCAACGTGAATGTCCCAGCGCCTCGTTCCGGATGCGCGATCAGGCGCGCGATTGGAATCCCCAACTTTTCGGCGACGCCAACCGCGGGCGAATCCTTGCCCGCGGCGACGACGAGGAGCTTGGCGCGCAGGTCCGTGAGATAAAACTCGAACTCGTCGGCCTTGTAGGAGGGGTTCAACGGCGCCGCGGTCGCGGCGGAGCCGACCGAGAGAAACGCGGCGGCCATCTCCGGTCCGTTGTCGAGCACGATGCCGACGCGATCGTTCGGACCGATGCCTTGGCCGGCCAGCGACGCGGTGACGTCGGCGACGAGCGCGCGAAGCCCGCGATACGTCAGCGGCGTGCCGCCTGGTGAGCTGAGAGCGGGAGCGTCGTCCGCGCCGGCCGTGAGGAAATCGGAAATCGTTCCTGCACTCATGCCATTTGTACCGATTGGGATTGGTTCGAGAAAGTTGGCGAGGGGGGCAACGAAAGTCTGCCGTGTGTCTCGCCGAGCTGCTTGGCGAGGAGGCTGACTAGCGCATACACGGCGTCGATGTGCGGCGTGGGGGTCTGCGTCAGGCGTCCGAGCTCCACCGCGGCGCCGATCAGCGCCTCGAGCTCGAGCGGCCGTCCGGCCTCGACATCCTGCAGCATCGACGTCTTGTGCTCGCCCACCTTTTCCGCGCCGGCGATCCGCTTGTCGATCCCGACGCGGAAGGTGACGCCGAGCTTATTGGCGACTGTCTCGGCCTCACGCATCATCTCGATGCTCAACTCGCGCGTGAGCGGAAAGCGCAGCAGCCCCGCCAACGTCGAGTGCGTGAGCGCACTGATCGGGTTGAAGCTGAGATTGCCCCACAGCTTGAGCCAGATCTCACTGCGAATGTCGGCGATCACCGGGGCCTTGAAGCCGGCACGCACGAACGCGGCCGAGATGGCCTGCGCGCGCGCCGACGTCGATCCGTCGGGCTCGCCGAGCGTGAAGCGCCTTCCTTCGACGACGTGCACGACACCCGGCGCTTCGAGCGTCGCGGCGGGATAGACGACCGATCCGATCACGCGATCTGCGTCGATCAGCTTCGCGATCGACCCGTCGGGATCCGCCGAGCGTACCGCCGTGCCCTCGAGCGGACCGCCGTGCTTGTGGAAGTACCACCACGGAATGCCGTTCTGCATTGTGACGATCGCCGTCTCGCCGTGACAGAGCGCGGCAACGTCCGCGGCGATCGCCGCCACTTGATGCGCCTTCACGGCGAGAACGACAAAATCCTGCGGACCCGCCTCCGCCGCCCTCTCGAACGCCGCGGGGCGGGCGACGACTTCGGTGCCGTCCTCGCCGATCACCCGCATTCCGTTCTGTTTGATGGCGGCGAGGTTCGCTCCGCGCGCGATGAATGTCACCTCTTCGCCGGCAGCGGCGAGCCATCCGCCGACGTAGCCGCCGATCGCGCCAGCTCCGACGACAGCGATTTTCACGTCGCGGGAGTACTTGCGGCGCGTGCCCGAAGTGGCTTCAGGACGAAGATGGCCAGCAACGCCGCGAGGAAGTTCATGAGCGCCGTCGCCGCGAAGACGCCCGACCACCCAACGCTCGAAACACTGATCAGACTGGCCAGCGGCACGAGCAGCGACGCCACGCCTTTCGCGACGTAGAGAAGCCCGGCGTTTGCCGACGCGAACCGGCGCCCGTATGCGTCGCCGCAGATCGCGGGGAAGAGACTATAAATCTCACCATACGCGAAGAACACCAGGGCCGTCAGGACGACGAAGGCCAACGGGCCGCCGCCGAACCGGCTGAGCAGAATGAGGACCGCACCTTCGAGCGTGAACGCGACCGCCATCGTCTGCTCGCGACCCAGATGGTCCGACACCCAACCGAAGAACGGCCGGCTGACGCCGTTGAAAATGCGGTTCATCGACAGCGCGAAGGGCAGCGCGCCGAAAGTCGCGCCAAAGATCAAGACCTTCGAGTCGCCAACACCCAAATCCTTGGCGATCGGCGTGAGCTGCGCCGTGGCGATGAGGCCGCCGACCGCCGTGAGCACGAACATGACGAACATCACCCAGAATGCGGACGTCTTGAGCATCTCCATCGGCGTATACTCGCGCTTCCGGATGATGACCGTTCCGAGAACTGGCGTCACGCGCTTCGTGAACTCCGAGTCCGGAGCGCGCAGCAGCCAGCTGACGAGGAAGACCACCGCGCCTTGGGCGATGCCGAACTTGAAGAAAGTTGTTTCATAGCCCTGCGACTTGATCATGTTGGCAATCGGGAAGACCGTCAGCGCCGAGCCGGCGCCGAATCCCATTGCCGTGATGCCGGCCGCGAGGCCGCGACGATCGGGGAACCACTTCAGCGCGTTGCCCACGCATGCGCCGTAGACCGCGCCCGCACCAACGCCGCCGACGACCGCGCCCAAGTACAGCATCCCGAGTGAATCGGCCATCGAATTGATCACCCATGCGAGCGCCACGAGCACACCGGCGATCACGCCGACGAATCGCGGGCCGAACCTATCGACCAGATACCCTTCGATCGGCACCAGCCAGGTCTCGACCAGCACGAAAACCGAGAAGGCCACTTGGATGGCCGGCACGCTCCAGCCGTGCGCATCGTGGATCGGATTTACGAAGAGCGTCCACCCGTACTGCAGGTTGGCGATCATCGACATGCAAATCACGCCGAGCGTCAGCTGCCACCATCGCCCTACACGGACGGCAACGAGTTCTTCGGCGCTGAGCGGTGTGGCTGTTCCTGCGCGATGCGGTACGGCGTCCGTCACGGCTGCGAAGCTCCGGGTTTCAAGGTCGCCCAAACGATACCGCGAGGCACGCGGTCTGGCGAGGGTGAATCGCCGCTAGTCGCGCTTCGGTACCGGCCGTCGCGCGAAATCAATCACCGCGCGTCCGCCGGGCTCGGCGCTCTCGATCTGCAACTGGCTGAAGTGGAGTATGACCGTCTCGTCGAGGGGCCCGTGTCCGCCAAGCTGGCTAGCGACCAAGGCCTGACGCTGCTTGAGGAGATCAATGCGACGCTGAAGGTCCGACGCGCGATCGCGCGCGCGAGCCAGCTCCATACGGGTAGCGACGCGTGTCTTTCCGAGCTCCTCGAGTGTGGTGAGCTGGCGTTGCGCTTCTTGTTGATCGGCGGTGAGCGCGGACAGCGCTTCTTGCTGAGAGATGCGTTGCTGCTCCAGATTCGCGCGCGCCGCGGAGAGGGACAGATGGTCCGATACGACCGCGACGTCGGTGAGCCGCAGGGTGACGGCCGGCTGGCCGAGCGAATCGAGAACTTCGATCGTCGCCGACGGGGCATGGGACGCGGCGGCACTCATCCGCACGAGATCGCCGGTACTGGCGCCGGCGACCTTCACCAGCTCGATCTCGGCCGACGTCGGCAGGGCGTTCTGCGCGACGCGAAGGTCGAACCCGTGCGCATTGAATCGCGCCGTCGACGCGGAGTCGAGCTGCAGCGTGACGCGCACGACGGGCGAGAGCGAGATCTTCGCCGCCTCCTGCGCGGACGCGGTCGTGGCGAGCGCGAACGGCAGAAGGCGAATGAGAACGAGGCGGTGGTGCATGGCCCCGACCAATCTATTCGGGGCTCCGGCCAAGGCTCTAGTGCACGGCCTTGATGTAGCCCCAATTGTCTTGCTGTTTCATGACCAATTCGTGGATCCCGTCCGGCACGGTCTCCACGCCTGGCAGCAGCTGGCTCTTTTCGATGCCGTTGTTCTTCATGGCGATCGCGCAGACGCGGAACGCGACGTTTGGATTCTTGAGCGCGGCCTGCACCTGCGGCAGCACGGTAGACTTGTCCGGCATCACGAGCTCGAACCCCTTCGCGTACATCACGACTTCGATCTTGGCGTCCGGGCTCGACGTCGTGACCTCGTTGATCCAGCGCACGACTGCCTTTTGATCGAGGCTGTCGCGGCTCGTGAGGTCGAACACCACGCGATAGGGCTGGGGCGGTCGCTTGATGAATGCGACACTCGACAGGGCGACCGCGGCGACGATCAATGCGCGCTTCATGACTCCTCCTGGTTCACGAGAACTTCGTTGGATTCGGGATTATCGACCACTGTTTCCGAGTGGCAGAGTGAATACGACCTCACCCCGCCATGGGTAATCGAGCCGGAAGGCAGCGACGGCGTCAACGCGACCGCTCAGCGGCCTCGGCAGAACGTCGAGGGCGTGCGCCGTGGCCGCGTCGAGGTCCTCGGACGGCGAGAGATGCCCGACGGTCACGTGCGGCCGGTACGAATGCACTTTGGACAGATGCGGGGCGAGGATCCCCGAATACAGACGGTCGTGCACGAGGCCGAAACGATCCACGCTCCCGGAGAGTTCCATGACGATGTAGTTGTCGTCCGCGCGGGTGGGTCGCTCGAGCGTAATATCGAACGGATCGACGCCGGCGATTGCTTCGGCCACGTGCCGCTCGAGCGAGTGCTCGACCGACGGCTGGGAGAAGGGAAAGACAAGTGTCACGTGCGCCGGCAGCAGACCGTCCAGGGGATCGAAGCGCCGGCGAACCGACGCAACCAGGTCGGCACACTCAATCACCGGGAAGGCGACGATCGCGAATTCCATTGAGCCCTAGGTCAGATCGCGGCCGCGAGTCTCGTCGCACATTCCGAGGCTCACGAGACCGGGAGCGGTCATCGCCATGGCGTAGATGGAGACCGGAAGCGTCGAGCCGTACGCATTCAGCAACGCGACTCCAATAAGCGGCGCCACGGCGCCGGAGATGACCGTCGCGAACTGATATCCCACCGAGAAGCCGGTATAGCGCGCGCTCGTCGGAAAGAGCTCGACGAACAGGGCCGACATGCCGCCGACGATCATTCCATGACAAATGCCGCCAACGCCGGCGGCAATCATCACGGCGGCGACGTTGCCGCTCGCTGTCGCGGGGAAGAGCACGAAGGCCCACACCGCGGCGCCCAGCAGTCCGACGGCCGTCACAATGCGCCGACCGACGCGATCCGACCACGCGCCGGACAGAAAGATCGTCGCAATCTCGATGACTGACGCGACCGCAATCGCCTCGAGCGCGAGCGTCCGGGAGAGATGCAACACGCGCGTGACGTACACGACGTAGAACGTCGTGAACACGTAGAACACCGCGTTCTCTCCCGCTTTCACGAGCAGCACGGTCAAAACGGACCGCCAATGTTCCGCGACCGTCGTCGCGAGCCGTTGTGGCGCGGCCTGTCTGCGACGCTCGACGTACGCCTGATACACCGGCGATTCGGCGACGCGCGATCGCATCCACACGCCGATGCCGATGAGCACCGCCGAGGCGAAAAAGGCGAGCCGCCAACCCCACGCGGCGAATGCGACCTCGCCGAGCGCAAAGCCGAGGAGGGCCAGCATGCCCGACGACAATAGATTGCCGGCGGCGCCGCCCATCATCGGCCACGCGGCCCAGTAGCCACGCCGTTCCGGTGGCAGCGATTCGGTGACGAGAAGGAGCGCGCCGCCGATCTCACCACCCACGGCGAGACCTTGTACAAGCCGCAGCGTCACGAGGAGTATCGGTGCGGCGACGCCGATCGTTGCGTATCCCGGAATCAGCCCGACGCTGATCGTGGCGAGGCCCATCAGCATCAAGCTCCAGACGAGCGCCCGCTTTCTGCCGAAGCGGTCGCCGAGGACGCCGAACAGGAGTCCGCCGAGCGGCCGTGTCGCGAAACCCACGGCGTACGTCATCAGCGAGTACAGAACGGCGTTGCGTGGGTCGGCGCGCGGGAAGAAGACGCGGTCGAACACGAGCGCCGCCGCGGACGCGAAGACGAAGAAGTCGTACCATTCGACGATCGTGCCGATCGAGCTGGCAACGAGCAGCCCGCGCCGATCATGGGCGATCGAGTCAGCGTTTTCCGAGGTCAACGGCGGGTAGGCGCGCGCGGCCGCCTGGCCCGAAGACGTCACGCGGTCCGCACCGCTTGGCGCGCCACGGCGCCGAAGATGAAGCTGAGCACCCAACAGAACGAATGGACGACGGCGATGCCGATGATCCCCGGCCACGAACGCGCACCCAGCGCGTATCCGGTAGCCGACGCGGCGGCGATGCCGAGGATGAGCGCCAACAGCGCGCGTCCGAGCGCCATGCTCGAGCGATTCGCCGCGGAACGCCGCAGCATCACGACCGCGGCGACGACGATGCCCGAGGCAATCGCCATCCAGAGCACGCGAAAATCGTTTGCCCGCAGCCCGCGAATGGCGCCGAAGGCGAGCGGCGCCAGGCCGAAAAGAATGGAAAGGAGACGAGTCACGCCGGGGAATATGGGCCAAGCCCGGTCGTTGGACTACGGGGAGGGCAGGGCGACCCCCGCGGCCGTCGCGTCGACGTTGAGCACTCGTTCTTCGATGACGATGGGCTGGCCCTCTCTCCAGACTGCGATGCGCACCGCGTCGCCCTTCTTCAGCCGAAGGCATCCGTTGAGTGTGCCGTCGGCCGATAGATGCCGGCCATGCGCGAACGACTGGTAGTCTCGACTCGGCGCGCGGGCGCGTCGCACCTCCCACAACGCGTCCGTGACCGGGAGGCCGGCCGGCGTGCGCACGCGGACGACGAGTAGCGCATCGTCGCGATCGATGGATACATCGCCACAGAACGCTCTGAAGTTCTGCATCGCGTCGCGGACGACAATGCGCTGCTCGACCACGCTGTCGGGTCGTACGACAACAGGCGTCGGTTCGGGCGGCGCTAATCCGATGCGACCGAGCAGAGTGTCGCCAGCGACGGCGCGGTAGGGACCGGGAAGCAAATCGGAGATCTCGGCTATGCCCAGCTCGTTCGCCCGCGCGGCGTAGTTCGTCCCCCGAAGTCGGAGGTCGAATCCCTTGACAGCGCGGCCGGCCGAGTCCACGCCGTGGACGACGAGGCGGCCAAGCGGCGCATGCCAAGAGAGTCCGTCGGACCATGATGCTTCGACGAGCTGCCCGCCGTACTCGATCGCGGTGACGGGTCCCTCCGCGCGAGGGATTACGCCGAACTCGTCGTGGCCCGGGCGCTCGGCGGCGCCCGTGCTGCGAATGTGCCAACGGTCGATGATGAGCAGCCCGTTCGCCATCTGTCGAAACCAGATCTCGCCGCCGGTGCGCGCGCGGGCCGCGGCATCCGGGACGCCGACGTATCGAAACTCGACCTCCACGAGGCCGCGCGCCGCGGTGTCCACCCACACGACGCCGTCCACGTCGACTCGGCCTCGCTGTCGGCGCGCCGTCTCGAACACGACCCCGACTTGATGCGGCCGCGCCGCGCCGCCACCGCGAGAGCTGAAGCAATGCGCGCTCATGAAGGCGTCGTCGAGCAGCACGTCCGCGTACGGCGCGAGATACTGTCGCATCCCACTGCTATCGCGGGCGAATCCGCCCCGCGCGAAGTCTTCCGACGACAGCACGGCAAGGAAGGGCCGCGCGGTCACGGCCGCCGAATCGATCTGGACGAGTTGCTCGACAACCCGGTCGTCGAGCGAGCGAAGCCGCTTGTAGATGATGCGGAGCGAGCGCGGAGGACTGGCTTCGCGCGCGACGACGGCGGCGAGCAGCGCGGCACGCGCCTGGTCCCAGAGCGCGAAGGTAAAATTGCCGTCGGCGCGCTTCGGACAACTAGGGTTGGCCCGTACCTCGAGCGGAGCGAGCATCTGCGATAGCGCATGCATCGCGACGTCCACGGTGGTCGCTCCGCTCTCCGCCGCGGGAATGTCACGTTCCTCGGGGCGATACCCGATGCGCACGAAGCGGAGCTTGAGCGCGCGCTGGATCGAAACGCGGTACTCACCGACGCCGCTCGCCACTGAGCGAGCTCGGACGTTCGCCGCCGAATCGACCGCCAGCACGACCACGCCCGGGATCGGCGCGCCGGTGTCGGCGTCACGCACCGTCCCGCGAGCCGTCTGCGCCCCGGCGCGCGCGGCCGGCGTCGCGAGGCAGCATGTCGCGAGGCAGCATGTCGCGAGGCCCGTCACCAGTCGGCGGATCGCCATGGTCATGGAACGCGGTACAGTCCCTGCAATCTCCCTCCGGCCGAACCAATCGAGGATGCCATGAGCAAGTTGCTACGCGGACTCGCCGCCGGCTACGGCGCGAAAAAGTTGGGGGGCGGGTGCTTCAGCACCATCCTCATTTTCCTCATTCTGTGGTATATCCTTGGACACTTCCGGATATTCCAGTAGTTCGAGAATCCCTCCCTCCAATTCATGCGAGTCCTCTCCCTTCCGGCGGCCGTCGCGGTGTTCGCGACGACGGCACTCTCCGCCCAAACGCCCTGCGCGAAAGCCGTCACCGCGTGCGAGCGATGGATCGCGTTC
The DNA here is from genome assembly GCA_035535975.1 of Gemmatimonadaceae bacterium. Lineage (GTDB taxonomy): Bacteria > Gemmatimonadota > Gemmatimonadetes > Gemmatimonadales > Gemmatimonadaceae > JAQBQB01. The sequence goes on from DATLPC010000042.1 coordinate 9,019, forward strand.
GCCGGCGGTCCCGCGCGCTCCAAGGTCTATGCGACGTACGCGCTGGACGCGGCAAACCCGCGGCTGACCCGCGCGCTCGTGATGATTCACGGCGCGGGCCGCAACGCCGACCATTACTTCGAGACCTCCACGGCGGCGGGGTTTCTGGCTGGCGCGCTCGACAACACAATCATCATCGCGCCGCGCTACGCCGCCGGAAACGACACCGTCGCGCAGAACGAAATCAAATGGCCGGAGGGCGCCAACTCGTGGCGGTCCGGCGGCTTCCCGCCAACGGCGACGACGATCTCGTCGTTCGATCTCGTCGATGAAATCGTCCGCCGCCTGGCCAACAAGCGGACTTTTCCGAACCTCACCAAGATCGTGATCGCCGGCCACTCCGCCGGCGGACAGTTCGCCACGCGCTACGAGATGGCGAACAAAGTGCATTCCACGCCGGGGGTCACGGTCAGTTACGTCGTGGCCAACCCGTCGAGCTACGCATGGCCGGCGGCAGTACGTCCGCAGCCGACCGGCGACGCCGACCCGGCGACCGCCGACAAGGAAGCGCTGGAACCGAACGGCGAGAAGCTCCATACGAACTTCACGTTCGGTTCTTTCGATTCGACGAAGGCGCCGAACTACAACAAATGGCCGGCGGGCCTCGAGAACCGATCGGGGTACACAGCCGGCATGAGCGACGATCAGCTCAAGAAGCAGCTGGTCGAGCGGCCGACGACGTATCTCCTCGGACAAGTCGACGTACTGCCGCTCGGCGGGTTCGACCGGTCGGCCACGGCGATGGCGCAGGGACCGACGCGCCGAGCGCGTGGCGAAGCGTTCTTCAAGTACGTGACGGAGACGCTTGGCGCCAAGCACAACGCGATCATCGTGTCGGAGTGCGGCCACAACGACCGCTGCATCTTCACCACGAACGCCGTCTTTTCGTCGATCTTTCCGTAGCGTCAGAGCAGATGCCCTGGCGCCTTGAAATAGCGGTCGATCATCGCGTCGGCCGCCCAGGTCGTCAGGGCAACCGCGGTGAGCGTTGGATTGTGCGACGGATTCTGCGGGAACGCCGACGCGCCGATGACAAAAAGGTCGGGCAGCTCCCAATGTTGGAGATAGCGATTCACGACGCTGTTCTCCGGCGAGCCGCCCATGACGGCGCCGCCCTGGATGTGCGTGCTGAGGTAGTTGACGACGCTGTACTTGGCGCGCGACGGCTTCGTGTCGTCGAGACGTGCTCCGATGGCGCGGGCGATTTGGCGAGCGATGCCGTCGGCGATCTCGCGCTGCCGATGCTCGTGTTCCGTCCAATCGAGCGTGAAGCGCAGCAATGGATCTCCGAATTTGTCTGCGTAGGTCGGATCGAGATCCATATGGTGCTGACGCCACGACAGGTGCTCGCCGGTGAACGTGATCGCGGCCGCGCGGTCATACCACTTCATTCCTGCCGCTTTCCACTCCGCGCCCCACGTCGACGTGGTCTCGTCCCGCGGGATACTCGCGCCGAAGTAGCTCGCTGGGCGTTCGCCACGCGTCAGTCCCGCGAGCGCGCCGAGCCGGTACACGCCGTCGTTGCCGGGCGGGACGCGGTCGCCGTCGTAGTCCGAGACGCGCGTCGCCAGCGCGCCGTTGCCGATGAAGAGATTGAGCGGCTTGTCGAAGAAGACCGGGGTGCGGCCGTGCACCTGGTGCGTGAGGTTCTTACCAAGAGCTCCTCGTCGTGACGCCGGATCATACGGCGTTCCGATTTTCGACAGATACAACAGTCGCACGTTGTTGAGCGTGAACGTCGCCAGGACGACCGTCGTCGCCGGTTGAAAGAATGCGCGACCGCGCTCGTCCGCGTATTCGACGCCGGTGATCCGTCCGTCCTTGTGCGCGATGCGGCGGACCCAGGCGCCGGTCCGCAGCTGAAACGATCGGCGGCGTTGCAGCACCGGCAGCAGTGTATTCGTCGGCTGCGCCTTCGCGCCGATCATGCAGCCGAAACGCTCGCAGAATCCGCAGTACATGCAGCCTGGCCGCGAGACGCCGTCGGGATTGCGGTACGCTTCGCTCAACAGCGCCGACGGCGAGGGATGCGGGTGCAAGCCAATCTTGGCGGCGCCGTCGTGAATGAGCGACGCGAAATGCGACTTCTTTAATGGCGGCAGAGGATAATCGTGTTGGCGCGGCCCCTCGAACGGGTTGCCGCCGGCGACGATGGTTCCGCGGAGGTTGCCCGCCTTTCCGCCCACTCCCATCATCTGTTCAGCGCGCCAGTAATGGGGCTCGAGGTCGTCGTAAGTAACGCCCCAATCCTGTACGGCGAGATCGCGGGAGAGGCCGTCGCGACCGTGCTTCTCGACGAGCGACGTGCGCATCGTGAAGACGTCGGGGTAGAAGCGCCAGGCGAGTCCCGCCCAATGCTCACCGGCGCCGCCTACGCCGGTCCCGGGAAGGAACGAGCCGTATTGGCGCACCGGCTGAGCGACATCACGCGCCGAGTGGCGATGTGTGATCGTCTCGTCGGCGGTGTTCTGCATCATACGGAAGCGCACCGAATAGTCGATCTCGTCCATCCCGTCGGCGTACTTCGTCGCGCCGGGCATCGAGCCGCGCTCGAGCACGAGGACGGAGAGCGGCGTCCGCGTTGTCAGCTCGCGGGCCATCGTGAGGCCGGTCCATCCGCCGCCGACGATTGCCACGTCGACGGGCTTGAGGCGCGTCGGCTGACTAGCCACGCTCCTCCTCCCATGGCGCGAAGCGGCGCCCGGTGACCTGTTCGAGACTCTTCGGCGCCGGCCGCCAGGCCTCGCCGTAGTGCGCGTCGACGTGGGCGCGATAGTCCATCAGCGGGCCGGGAAAGCCCACCATTTTCCACCCGGAGAGATTCTCGTTACCGCCGTGTACGGGATCGCAGAACATCCCCTCGAGCGTGTGCGCGCGAAGCAACGCGAAAAAGGGCGTCTTCTCGATTGCTTTGAGCGCCGCGATCTGTTCCGTCACCGGCATCGTGTCGAAGGCGCCGAGCTGGCGAATACCGTTGCGGTACAGCGCCCGCGGATTCTCGGCGCCCTGGTAGCCGTGCTCGGCGCTCGACGGGCCAAACGGCGGCTTCGTGTATCGATACTTGTCCCGGCCGTACGGGCCGGCAAGCTGCCGGTCGATGTAGACGACGACGCCCGCGTCGGTCGCCCCCGGGCCCTGTTCATCGCGCGGAAAGACGCGCTCGCAGGCCGCCGTAACGATGCGTGCCTCGGCGGCGGTGAAAAATCGGAGCGGCAAAGTCGCCAAAGCATTGGCCACTTCCACGCGTGCGATGCGGTCGAGCGGCTCGGCGAGCGAACGAAGGAGCGAACCTCCGAGCGCGCCAATGGGGATGATGACGAACTCGCGGCGGCGCATCGGCGCAAAGCTACGTCTTGCCGTCGCCGGCGCCAGGCGCGCTGGTGGTCAGACCCTTTCGTGGAGCGCCATCGAAGCGGGATGCCGAGTCAGAAACGACGTGCCTTCAACCGGTAGCACCAAGTAAAAGGTCGCTCCGCCGGTCGAGTTGTTCTCGCCCCACAGCCGTCCACCATGCGCCGTTGCGATCGTCCGACTGATCGCCAGCCCCAGTCCGAGGCCGTTCTGTTTCGTCGTATAGAAAGGCTCGAATAGTCGATTGTTCGGCCCCGTCGGCAACCCGATCCCGGTGTCGGAGACCACGACTTCGACCTCGTGGAGCGAGCGCCGTCCGACGCGCAGCGCGAGCTGTCGTCTGACCCGTGTGACATGCTTCATCGACTCGCACGCGTTGACGATGAGATTGAGCACGACTTGAAGAAGTTCGACCGGGTCGCCGTGCACGTTCGGCAGACTCGCTCCCATCTCCGTCTCGACTTCGACCCCGGCGTCGGCCGCCGTGAGCCGGCCAAGCGCCAGCGCGTCTCGCACGATCGTCTCGATGGCAACGGTCTGCAAACAGGAGTCGCCCTTTTGGATGAACGACCGCATACGCGTGATCACGTTCGCGGCTTGCTTGTCCTGCCCGGCGATCTCGTCGAGAATCTCCCGCACGGCGGTCAGGTCGACGTGCGGCAGAGCGAGGAGATGCTGGCCCGTTTGCGCGTTCACGAGAATCGAGGTGAGCGGCTGACGCAATTCGTGCGCGATCGCGCCGGAGAGCTCACCAACGGTCGCCACGCGCGTGACGTGGGCGAGTTGATTGCGCTGCTGCTGGAGGGCTTGCTCGACGCGTTCGCGTTCCCTGATCGTCGCGGCGAGGAGCATCGTCGGGCCCCAGAGCACGATCCAGAACACCTCGAGCGAAAGAATGCGATCGGTGTCGCCGATCAAAACGAACGGGCCCAGGCGCTGTGCCGTGCCCCAGACGGAAAGCGCCGCGACGGCGAACAGTGCGGTCGACCCGCCGATCGGGCCGAAGCGGACCGCTGCCCAAAGCAGGGGAGGAAACGCGAAAAGCAGCAGCGTCGGAACGCGCGCGATGTTGGGACCTGTGCCGAAAATCGCGATACCGATTCCAACAACGGCCGCGACCATGACCGCGCCCTCGACCAGACGCGGCCGCGACAGTTGGGACATCCGCTGCACGCCGTACTGGGCCCATTTCAAGATGACCGGTCCGATGATGAGCAGCCCCGTCGCGGTCGACAGAGTCGTGCGCAGTACGGACGCCGTCGGCGTGTACGTGGATTCGAGCCCGAGCACGGACCGGACGAACGCTGGCGTGGTCAGTCCATAGACCGCCGGCATGGCGAAGGACACGACGGCGTAGGCCAGAACCTGCTGCCGCGTCCCAAAATGCAGCGGCACGCCCGCCGTGCGCTCGAGGACGATCACCGTGCCCATGGCGAAGATGCCGTTCCCCAGGATCTGCCAGATCCACCTCCACGCAGGAACGGTGAGGTGCATCTCGGCGGCGTGGGGGATGGCGGCGGCCACGAGAATGATCCACCAACGTGAGCGCGGGGTCAACACCAACGCCGACACGAGGAGGGCGTTGGCCGGCCAGACGACGCCGATCTGAGAATTCTCAAAGCGGAAGCCGAGCCCGAGGCGAACGGCGAGGTCGTAGGCTGCGACAAACAGCAGCGTGTACGCCAGCAGCCGAGCCGTCGTTCGTGCCGACGGCCGATCCGGAGATGAAGTCTTAGAGACGTCGAAAGAAGCGACGTGCTCGGTGGTGGCGACGTGCGCGCTGCGAATCGTGACACTCCTCGTTCTCAAGGCCACTATAGAGGAGGTCCCGCGCTTTCCAACAGGGTCGTAGGCCCATAGTCCAACATCGCCGCGGTAACGGGCGCGGGCGGCTCGAACTCACTTAGTTCCGAGCGCACAAAGCCATCCGCGCGCGGGCTCTTCAATGATCTCTAGCGTAGAGAAGCCGGCCCGCTCGAGGAGCGCGCGGTGCTCGTCGAGCGTCAGCGACGCGATCCCCACGACGCCGGACAGCCGTCCCGCGTACTTGGTGTGTTTGCCACCGTTGTAGAACTCCGCGATAATCGCGATCCGGCCGCCCGGCTTCACGACACGGTGTACTTCGACCATGTCCTGCGGCAGATTCGGCCACCAAAAGTGCGTCTCGATCGCTGTTACGAGATCGAAGGTGTCGTCGGGGAATGGAAGCAGGGAGACGGACGCCTGCTCGATGGCGACTCGCCCTCGTCCAATCAGCTCGGCATTCTCACGCTGAGACGCGCGCACGCTTTCGCCGGAGTAATCGATGCCGACCACTCTGCCCGCACTCGCGCGCGCGGCGAGCTTGCCGACTGTGCGACCCCCGCCGCACCCGACGTCGAGGATAACGTCACTCTGGCCGATGTCGACGTGCGTGAGCCCCCAGTCGGTGACCCCGCCGTGCCGCTTGTTCATCGTCCAGAGTACGAACTTCCCCAGCAAGCCCGACGGCTTCTTACACTGATTCATGGGTCGCGTCCGGTGTGCACGGCATACCAGCCGAATTACCGCCTTCGTTCCAGAAAAGATTCAACCGTGCGACAGCGCGCGGGCGAGACGCAGGCTTCGTTCTGACCAAGAGTCTCTGGGTTCCGCCGCGGCCCTCGCGAACAGCCAAGCACGAATGCGCTGGCTATCGACTTGCAGCTGTTCGGCGAACGCATTGATCGTCCGTCGGGGATCGGTGATGACACGGTCGGCGCAGTTGATCAAATGCTGCGTTGCATCGTAGGCCGGATCGCCGACGAATGGCTTTGGATCGATGACCAGCCACGGCGCGCGTTCCGCCCGCAGCACATTACCGGCGTGAACGTCCGTGCCGAGAAGCACGTCGCGATCCGCCGGCCGTGACAACTCCCGCATGATCGCGAGCCCCTCTTCGACGAGCGCCCCGTCCGGCCACTCGTCGGCCCGGGCTCGCGACTCCGCCGACCACGCCTCGATCATTCGTGAGAGATGACGAAACGCATCGAGGGCTCCTCGCGGCTGCCAGAGCCGCCGCAAGAGGCCGGCGACGACGCGATCTTGCTCCGCCGCGGTACGGTCGCGCAGTGACGTACCCGGGATACAGCGCTCGAGAAGCATCGCGCCGGCTTCGTCGTCGGATTCGAGAAGACGAACGACCGGATCCCCCGCCCAGAAGCGCAGACCGTCGATCTCCTGGGCGCCCTCCATGTGCGGCATGCCGAGCTTGAGGACCCCGCACTCGCCGTTGGCGCGCGTCGCGGGCGCTACCCAGGCCGCGCTGACGTCGTCCGAGTCAAACGGCTCGCCGATGCGAAGCTCCCAGTTGGTCGCGAGCTCGCCGACGAGATCGGGCAAACGGCGGAGCCATTCGGCACGCTCGGCTGTCTTCGAAGCGTTCTCGCGGAGCTTCCGAGGAATGGCGATCACGCGATGAAACCTGTGAGTTGCGAGTAGGCGGGCCCCGGGTCAGCCTTGGGTCCCGGGTGGATGCGTGAACGACCAGCGCGTCTGAATGATCCGGCACCCTGCGTCGTCGCGCCGATACACCTCGGTGTAATTCAACTTGGTCGCGACCCCGTCGGCGCCGAAAGGGGATTTGGAGGCACCAAGGCTCGACACGTCGCACGGTCCGCGCGATACTTCCTGCGCTTCGTCGCTCCGCTTCGTCCCTCCGCTGCATGACGGTTTCCTACGAAAACAGCAAAGTCATTTTCGACGGCATCAAAGCCGCCGGGATCAGGTCGCTCTCCGCGCTACCGGAAACGTGGCTTGGACTCCTGCTGCAACGAGCCGAAGACGACCCCGATATCGAGTTGTTCCAGGTCGCCAAGGAAGAAGAGGCGGTGGGCATTGCGGCGGGCGCCTACTTCGCCGGAACGCCGCACGTGCTTCTGATGCAGAACCACGGGTTTTTCGGCGCGATCAACGGCATCGTTTCGCTGGCGCAGCTCTATCACGTTCCGCTGTGCATGCTGATCGCCTACCGCGGTCACTGGGGCGAGCCGTATCCATGGCACACTCGCGGCGGCATCGTCACTGAAGAGGTGTTGCGTGCGCTCGGTATTCCATTCGAGCATGCGCGGGACCCGGACCGTGTCGCCAAGCAGATTCGCGAAGCTTGGGTTTTCTCGCAGAGCTCCCTCTCGCCCGTCGCGCTGCTGCTCACGCGCGACTTGATGGAGGTGTGATGGAGCGCGCCGGCTGCATCGCGATGATGTATCCCGAGCTCGAGGACAAGGTCGTCGTTACGATCATGGGCGCCTCGGCGCAGGAGCTTTACAACCTCGGCCATCGCGAAAATTTCTTCTATCTGCAACACGCCATGGGGCTGGCTTCATCGATCGGGCTGGGGCTCGCCAAGCACCTGCCGAACGAACGCATCGTTGTGCTCGACGGCGACGGCTCGGTGTTGATGAACCTCGGCACGTTCGTCACGCTCGCGCGGTATCGGCCGACGAACATGATCCACGTCGTGTTCGACAACGGCAGCCTGCTGTCCACCGGCGGTTTCGATTCGCAGACCGCCGCCGGCGTGACGGATATCGCGGCGATCGCGCGCGGCGCGGGGGTCGAGCATGTTGCCGCGGTCGAGACGACGACCGAATTCGGCGAAGCGTTCGTCGAAGCGCTCGAGCGCAACGATCTGAGCGTGATCGTCGCCAAGGTGGCCGCGGTCGGCCCGGAACACTACGGCATGGATCTCCACTTGCCGGAGAACGCCTTCCGCTTCAAACGCTGGATTGCCGAACGTAAGGGCACCGGTCACCCGGCGACCGCGTGATCGATTCGCGACCGGACTACGACATCGCGGCGTGGCGCCGGCGAATTCCGCTGCTCGCGTCCTGCATCCCGATGAACAACTGCTCGCAGGCGCCGCAGACCGACGCCACACGCGCCGCGGCGTCGCGCTATCTGGACTCGTGGAACGCGACGGGGATGGACTGGGACGAGTGGATGGCGGAGGTCGCGAGAGCCAAGGCGGAGTTTGCGACGCTCATCGGCGCGAGCCCGGCGGACATTGCCGTCTTCAGTTCCGTCTCGGAGGCGACGAGCGCGGTCGCGAGCGCGCTCGATCTTGGGGGCACGCGCACGAAGCTCGTCGTGAGCGAAGCAGAGTTCCCGACGGTTGCCCACGTCTGGCTCGCTCAGCGGCGACGCGGGGCTCGTATCTCGTGGGCGACGGTGCGCGACGGAGCGATCGACGCGGGCGTGTATGACTCGATGATCGACGACCGCACGGCGCTCGTCTCGTCCTGCCACGGCTATTTCATGAACGGCTTCGTGCAGGACGTCGCCCGCATCGCCGCGCGCGCCCATGATAGCGGGGCGCTGTCGTTCGTCGACGCGTACCAAACCGCCGGAACCATGCCGATCGATGTCCGCGCGCTCGGCGTCGACTTTCTCGCCGCCGGGAATCTGAAGTTCCTCATGGGCATCCCGGGGATCGCCTTCTTGTATGTGCGGCCGGAGATCGTCGCCACGCTCGAGCCGACGCTCACCGGATGGTTCGGACGGTCGGACCCGTTTGCCTTCGACAACAAAACGCTCGATTGGTCGCCGACGGCGAGCCGGTTCGACACCGGCACGCCGCCGCTCGTCAACGCCTACGTCGCGCGCGCGGGAATGGCGATCGTCAATGAGGTTGGCGTGTCGAACATTCGCTCGTGGCTCGCATGCCTGGGACAGCGGTTGATCGACGGCGGTCGCTCGCGCGGACTGACGCTGCACGGCACCGATGACATGTCCAACAAGACCTCGACTACCGCCTTCGTCGTTCGTGATGCTCACGCGGTCGAGGCGGCGATGCGCGCCCGTGGCGTCCTGCCGGCGGCGCGCGGGAGCGTCATCAGGCTCGCGCCTCATTTCTACAACACGATCGAAGACGTCGACCGCGCGCTCGATCTCCTCGCCGAAGTCACACGCACCACGTGAGCACTCCGACGAGCGGGAGTGCAACGCGGGAGACGTTCAAGTCCCGGCTCGGCGGGCTGATGACGATCGTCGGCGTGTCGATCGGGCTCGGCCACGTGTGGCGCTTTCCGTATATGGTGGGGAAGTTTGGCGGCGCCGCGTTCGTCCTCTTCTACACCGTAGTCTCGATCGCCATCGGGGTCCCGGCGCTGATGACCGAATTCGCGCTCGGGCGACATACGCGTCGCGGTCCGGTGGGCGCGTTCGAGATTGGCGGCCTCCCGTTCGGACGCCAGGTCGGCTGGTTCTTCTTCTTCGTCGTCACCGCGGCCACGGGATACTACTCCGCCGTCATCGGCTGGGTTTTGTATTACACCATCGGCCAGCTCGCACAGGCCGGCCATATCGCGTTCGACGCGGCGGCGATCCTCCCGCCCGATCACGGCTTCGTGCTGCGTTCATTCGTCCTCCAGATGATCTGCACGGCCGTCGTGTTGCTAGCCTGCGCGGCCGCGCTCCTGAAGGGTGTGCGAAAGGGCATCGAAGTCGTGAGCAGCGTCATCCTTCCGGCGATGACGATCGTGACGATTCTCGTCATGGTCCGCGCGCTGACACTTCCCGGCGCGATGGCCGGCGTCCGGTTCTACCTTCTCGAGTTTCGCTTCTCCGACCTCACGGCGAATGTCATGGCCGCCGCGATCGGGCATGCGATCTTCGCGTTGTCGCTCGGCGGAACGTTCATGGTCGTGTATGGCTCCTACGTCCACGCTGAAGAGCGGCTCGCGCGCCCGGCCTGGTGGACGGTGATCGGCGATACGGGTTCGTCACTCATCGCGGGATTGGCGGTCATACCGGCGGTGTTCGCCTTCCATCTCGAGCCGGCTTCCGGGCCGGGCCTCATCTTCAACACCCTGCCCAAAGTGTTCGCGGCGATGCCCGTCGGATGGATCTTCGGCGCGCTGTTTTTCATCAGCTTGCTCGGCGCGGGCTACCTGTCGGACATCGGCGCCGTCGAAGTGCTCGTCGCCGGACTCACCGACAACACGCGGTTCACCCGTCGTCAGGCCGTGTGGTGGATGTCCGCGGCCTGTTTCGTCTTGGCGATTCCGCCGTGCATCAACAACGCGATCTTCGTCCCGTGGGATCTCACGTTCGGATCTGGCATGCAGACGCTCGGCTCTTTGCTCGCCGTGATCACCGTCGCGTGGTGTATGAACCGGGCCTCGGCGCTCGAGGAACTGTTCGGGGCGGGCGAGACGCCCGTCCCGATGTGGGTCTTTTATTGGATCAGGTTTGGGATCCCCGTCGTCATCCTCGGCGTTGGCGTCTACTGGCTGCTGAGCCAGGTGTTCCGCATCGTGAGCGGAGTCTAGCCTTCGCCGCGCCGAACTACTTTGGACTCACCGTCATCGACGCCCGCCCGCCCGTCGTCTTCGACCAATACACGATCCAATGCTCGGCGATCTTCGTCGCTCCAGTGATGAGCTCCGGTGACGGCTGCTTGCCGTGCTCCGTCATGACGACCATCGCCGTGTTGAACTGCTTCTGCGAGTGATCGGCGTCGGGCACACGCGGCCCCATCGCGGCGATCACGTCTTGAATCGTGATGGTGGTCTTGTCCCCCTTGTAGATCGGATGCCCCTGCGCGTCCGATTGCCCGGTGCGCTGCAGGTTGCGAAGCACGAAGAACGGCTTCACCTCGTCAGGCTTCGCCAACCCCATGAGGTACAATCCCAGCCACGACCAGCCCTTCGCCGGCGAGTAGTAATCGCGATCGAGTTGCGTAAACGTCCCATCGCCGTTGTCCTTCCACGTACTTCCGCCCATTGCGTCGGCTTCCTGCGGATTGGAGTACGTGAACGCCGCGGGAAGGTGCACGCCGGCTCCCCAGTGCACAGGGCCGAGCGTAATCGTGTCGCCATTCACGATCGCCCGCGCATCCGCCGCCCAGCGGTGCCCCAGCTCGTGGCCGACCTGCGACATCGCATAGTTGTAATCAGTCATGCGGCCATCGGGTGAGCGTTCCTGGATCTGCACCGCGCTGGTCGAGACGGGCTGCACGTACATCCACTGCAGCTGGCCTTTGCTGCAATAGTTCTCGAGCCCGTTGGTGTTCGTCCCGATACCCGAGACATTGCCGCCACGCGGACCGGTGCTCGGGGTCCCACCCTCCGGGTTGTCGACGCGGAAATCCGAGTAAGAAACGATGAAGTCGAATTTGTCGCCCAACGCACTGATCACCGAACACGCGACATCCGTCGGGCGCGGGATCTCCGGCCAATGAAATCCTTCGTAGACGACGGCGAACGGGCCGTCTTTCTTGGAAAGGGAAGAGAGGTCGGTCTCCGGCGATCGAATACCGGACAGCGCGACCGTGCGCGCCGCGACGCGATCAGCGATCGCGGTGGGCGAAGAGGCGGCGTCGGCCGATACCGAGAGCCGCGCCACACCGGACAGCTGAAGCGGAAGAATGCCCGTCAGAGTCAGCGAATTGCCCGAGACAGCGATATCGGGCTCCGCTCCGTCGCCTCCCGCAATGAACCGCGGCCCGAATCCGCTGCGGCCGCCGCCGGCGCCCCGTCCGCCCGCGAAACCGCGCGCCGTCCACACCACCGTTGCTTTTCCGAGATCATTCGGTGCGTCGCCCTTGTTGAACGCGATGCGATACGTGATGCCACTGATTCCCGGATCGGCCATTGCCGAGGGCGACGCGCCTGCTTGCTTCACTACTCCGGAATCCGCCGCCGGACGTTCAGCCATGATCGGTCCGCGTGTCTCGATCTTCGCTCGCAGATAGAGCCCGTCGATCGATGTCAGCGTGATGCTCTTGATGTCGAGATTCGACGCGACCGCGGGGTTGTCATCACCCGACAGCACGGCGATTGTCTTCTCGACACCGCCCGTGACCGCGGGGAACACGCCGACGACCGCGTCCTTGGCGTTCACATCGTTGTACGACAGCTCGATCATGCCGTCCTTGTGCAGCACCGCCTGGATGCGGTTCGTCGTCGGTATCCAGCTGAACGCTTGGATTCCGCCCGCGCCTTCGGTGAGCGACCACGTAATCACCGCGCGATCGTCCAGTTCTTTCATGAAGGTGCCGGAGCATTGCGCGAGCCCGCAGCCGCGCTGCCCGCTCAGTCCTACGCGCGTGAACGCCGCGATCCCGGGAATCATGTTGATGAAAGTCCGACCCACGGTCTGCATCACGGCGTAGCGCTCCATCTGGAATCCGGCGCGTCCCGATCCACCGGCGCCGGTGCGATTGCCGACGGGAACACCTCCCACTGCACCTCTGCCTCCGCGCCCGCCAAGCATCCCGCCGAACGTGATCGAGCCGGTGGCGACGTTGAGCGTGTCCCAGCTTCCTCCGGAGAATGGAAACTTGAATCGCGTCAGCGGCACCCGGCCGGGGCTCACCATCGAGCCGGAGTCGGCGTCCCAAACGAGCGGCACGTTCTCGACGCGGTAACTCGCGCCGTCGGGTGTGAACCGGAGTGTGCGATGATCCAGATCGAACAGCCGTTCCGCCGCGATCGCGCCGCTGTCCAGCTCGAGGTGAATCAGATTGCCGATCACCTTGACCTTCCCGATCGGATGGCCGGGCTGGCGCTGAGCGACGGCGAGTTGTGGAAGTCCGACCAGCGCCAGAAGGGCGCACACCCGACGAAGGTTGAACATGTGCCTAATGGAAAGAGGGCTTCTTCAGCTTCAAGGCATGAGCGCCGAGGCCAGGCTGCGCCATCAGCCGTTCGATGTCGGCGATTTCGACGGGAACGAATGACGACATGTTCTCGTAGCCGGTGGCGGTGATCAGGATCATGTCCTCGAGCCTCACGGACAGCTCGCCATCCGGCGTCGTCATCTGCGGCTCGATCGTGAATACGTAGCCCGGCTCCAGCGTCGGCGTGGGATTGCGAACGTCGTGTACCTCCATGCCCACGCTGTGGCCGAGCGAGCCCCCGCCTCGAGGCGGTGCGTTCGGATTGCGTCGATAGCGATTCACGAATGCCGCGGCGGTCTCGCGGATCTTCGGATCTGTGAACCGATAGCGCGCCATGATCGTGTCCATTTTGATCACGGCGCTGTCCATGACGTCGCGCGCCGTCACGTGGACGCGGATGGACGACATCAGCGCCTGATACAGCCGGAGGTAAATCGTGTAGAACTCCCGCTGCCGCGGCGTGAACCTGCCGTTCGCGGGAAAGACGCGCGTCACGTCGCTCGTGTAGTTGTCGATGTCCGGCGCCCAGTCGAACTGCACGAGATCTCCCTCTTTGAGCCGAGCCTGGTCCCGGTGGTAATGCGTGTACGGCATGTTGCGCCCCGCCGCGATCAACGGAAAGTACGATTCGCCGTAGGCGCCGCCGCGCTTGTACACGTATTCCGCCGCGGCCTCGAGCTCGTACTCGTGCATTCCGGGCTCGGCGTCACGCATTGCTTCCATGATGCCCAGTCCCGCGAGCTGGGTCGCGTGGCGAATGACGGCGATCTCACGCGGGCTCTTCACGGCGCGCAGCGAATCGAGGATCGGATCGAGGTCGCGAACGTCCGATTCCGGCGCCACCGCTTTGAGGTGCGCGAGAAAGACCTCTTCGCGAGTGGGGTGCCCGTCCCACGGATCGTTCTTCGTCGCGCGAACGTGCGCTTGAACATCCCCCGCCGACTCGCTGCCCAATACTTCGGGACGGAGTGGCGTGAACAGCACCCGCCGCTCGCTGGCCAATCGGCCGAGGGACGTCGTGAACGAGTCGCGGGGAACGATGGCGTCGAGGCCCGTCGCACGGGCTGACGAATCGCCGACGTCGAGGTACGGCCCGATGGCGCGCTCCCTCGCGGCCGTCCGCGGAGCGAGGAACAGTGTGCTCGTATGTGCCTTGCCGTCGATGATGAGCAGGGCGCGCGGCTCGACGACGCCCGTGAGATAGAAGAACTGATTGCTCTGCCTGAGCGGCGATTCACCGCGGCGCTCGGTCGTTCCTTGCAAAACGGCGACGCCATCGCCGATCGACGTCATGACCTTGGCGCGGCGGGCGGCGAATTCCTCGGGAGGAAACGCGTCGGTAAACCCCTGCTGCGCGGGTGCCGGCGACGGGACGAGCCCGACGACGATGGCGGACGCGAGAACGAATCGAACCACGGTGTGGGCTAAGCGGACTGGCATTCTGGTGCGAGTGCGGGTTTTGACGCCATACTCTCCTCGGCCCAAATCGGATCGACTGGTCAAACGCCGTTCAGCGCCTGACCGCCGACGACTATGATCGCACCTCGCGCTTCCTTGCGCAAAACATGACCGGCCTCGCCGTCGAAGAGTAGCAGCCGCACGATCCGCAACGAAACTGCAGCCAACATTCACGATTGAATCGCCAGACCTGCTTTACCAACCCCAAGCATTAGGGAACACTCAATGTCCGTGCTCACCGATCTCGTCGCCGCGCTCGACGCCGGCACGCTCAAAGTTGTCGATCTCACGCAACCCCTCGGTCCCGAAACGCCCGTCATCGGCCTGCCGCCGATCTTCGCGTCGTCGCCCGGCGTGACGCTCGATGTCATCTCGTGCTACGATGACAAAGGCCCGGCCTGGTACTGGAATACCATCACCATGGGCGAGCACACCGGCACGCATTTCGACGCGCCGGTGCACTGGGTTACCGGCAAGGACCTGCCCGACAATCGCTGCGACACGATTCCGGCGCGCCGATTCATCGGCCCGGCGTGCGTCATCGACATCGCGGCCGAGGTCGCGAAGAACGAGGACTACTTGCTGATGCCCGAGCACGTCGAGGCATGGGAGAAGAAGAACGGCCGCATCCCGCGCGGCGCTTGGGTCCTACTGCGCACCGGCTGGAGCAGACGAACGGGCCGGGACGCCTTTCTGAATGTGAAAGAGGACGGGCCTCACAGCCCGGGCTTTCACAAGACCACGTCCGAGCTGCTCGCCAAGGATCGCGATGTCCTGGGCGTCGGTGTCGAGACCGTCGGCACCGACGCCGGGCAGGCGGGCACCTTCGACCCGCCGTTCCCGAATCACGGCACCATGCACGGGAACGGCAAGTTCGGTCTTGCCAGTCTGTGTAACCTCGATCAATTGCCGGCGACGGGCGCTGTCGTCATCGCCGCGCCGCTCAAAATCGTCAACGGAAGCGGAAGCCCGCTTCGCGTACTGGCGATCGCGCCCGCTTAGTTCGACTTCACGTTGACCATCACCGGCCCGTTGTCGCGCTTCACGGCCGGAACGCTCTTCAGATACTGGTAGATCGCGCGCAGGTCTTCTTCGTTCATCTTGGAGAAGGCCTGCCACGGCATTGGCGATCCCGGGAGAACTCGGCCTTGCCGGAAGCGCGCCACGAACTGGTCTTCCGTCATTTTGCCGAGCCGTCCGGTCTCGGGATCGCTCGTGATGTTCGGCGGCGACCAGCTGTGCGTGGGATCGTCGGTCTCGGTGAAGCCCGTCGTGCCGCCGAAGCGCGGCCCGGTGAGCGCGCCCGTCATCTGGTTTCGCTCCGTGTGGCACGCCCAGCAGAGCGCGACCGACTCGACGAGATATCGGCCCGTCTCGACCGATGCGCCGCGCGGCGAGTGGGCGAGCGGCGTCGACGCCGGGCCGACCGGCTTCGACATGACCGTCGCTCGGATGACCTTGCCGAGCGCATTGAACTCGTGATTCGGCACCGGGTGGTTCACCGCCGGCTGCGTTCGCAGATACGAGACAACCGCCAGCAGGTCGTCGTCGGCCAATCCCTGCATCTCCATGAACGGCAACAAGGCGCGTCCGTCATGCCCGACGCCGTAGCGCAACGCACGCGCAATCGCTTTGTCGCTCACCGCGCCAAGGCCCGTCGCGGAATCGGGCGTCAGGTTACGCGTGTAGAATTTTCCGGGCGGGATCGCGAACTCGAACCCGCCGACGAGCGGGACCTCAGCGCCTTGCGCATTCGCCACGCGCTGCGCCGGATCGCCGTGACACGATGCGCACGGAGCGACGGTGCGGACGATGTAATGTCCGCGTTCGACAATCGCCGAGTCCTTTGAGGCGACGACGTCAGGGTAGGGCGCATCGAACGTGAGATGCTGGCGGGTGCCGACATACGCGCCGCCGACCACCACGATCACCAACAGCACGCAGGCGGTGACGATGAGTGCCTTTTTGATGACAACGAGTGCTTTTCTCATAGAAGACCATTCCAGGAGGGGGAGGGAACGGCGCTCCAAGATACGTCGAACCTCGCCGGAGTGCATAGCCACCGCACTGTACGCCGCGCATATTGTCGCGGTCCCCCCTACCGCTTGGCGCGCCGGACGGTTTCCGGCCGACACCCGCCCCTTCCATGATCAAACACCGCTGGCTCCCGATCGCGCTCGGACTACTCGGCGCATCACTCAGCGCGCAGGCCACATCCATCCGTCCGCTCACTCCGAAGCAGGCCAAGGAGATACCGACGGCGGCGCCGTCAACCGTCGCGCCTGCGCCCGGCCGTGGCGTGCGGGACCGCGCCGAGCTCGAGGCGTTCCTCGACGGCGTGATGGCGGCCAATCTCCGCGA
>DATLPC010000043.1:0-22227 GCA_035535975.1 Gemmatimonadaceae bacterium
GCGGAGGTTGTTGCCGTTCGAGAAAAAGGCGACGCTCTTGCCGTCGGGCGAGAGGGATGGGGCGAGGAAGATCTCGCCGTCGCTGATCTCCGGCGTCAGGAGCGGCTGCGCAAAGCGGCGAGGACGGTCGGTCAAGCCGACAACCGGCAGAAGGCGCGATTGGACGTCCTCGCGCCACTCGGAGCCAAGGTCCTCGAGAGACACACCGAGCTCGCGCCGGAAGGCGCGCTCGAATCCGACGCTCGGCACCGAATTCATGATCTGGCCGATAACTTCGTCGCCCCATTTCTGTCCGACGAAGCTCCAGACGGAATGGCCGTACCGGTACGGGAAGTACTTATCGGGGTCGCTACCGAGTTTGTCGAGCGTCGGGATACGGCCGTTGAGCGCCGCGTCGCGCATCCACGTGGTCGTGATCGTGCTGTTCGGCCCGAGCGACAGATACTCCGCCATCCCCTCGGTGAACCAGAGCGGTGGCATGAACTGCGACAGCGCCTGGAGCCCATTGCCCGCCTTGCCGCGTGCAAAGACGTCATACTGGAAGGCGTGCACCATCTCGTGCGTGAGCACGTGCTCGAACGAGCGATAGTCGCCCGTGAAGTTCAGCAGCATCCGATGGCGCAGCGCCTCGGTGACGCCCCCGGTGCCTTCACCGAGATCGCCCGTCACGTTGTTCTGCCCGAAGTCCGTGCGGGACGAGAACAGCATGATCGGCTTTTTCTCGCGGAACTGATGGTCGAGGATCCGGGACAGTCGGGCGTAGGCGCGCTCCGCCATCCGCGCCGCGTCGGTGACCGCGGTGCGTTCCTCGGGATAGAAGTAGATGAGGAAATGCTCGGTCTCGAGAATCTGCCAGCGAAAGACGTCGTACTGGACCTGATTCTGACCGAAGTAGTTCTGTGCGTCGGCGCGCCCTGGCGCGGACGCACTCGTGGCCGCGAGGAGGGCGAGCGACCACGCAATGCGCCGGCTCGCGCGGCTACGTACTACGCGCCGCTCGGCTGTGCGGTCTCGAGGGGAACTTGAACTGCGTCGGCCCACAAACGCTCGAGCTGATAGAAGTTGCGCAACGTGGGATGAAAGACGTGCACGACGAAATCGACGAAATCGAGGAGCACCCAGCGACCCTTTTCGAGCCCTTCAACGTGGTGCGCGGGCGAACCTTCTTTCTTCAAATCTTCTATCAGGTGCTGACCGACCGCTCGGACATGGGTGTCCGATGTGCCGCTTGCGATGACGAAAAAATCCGTCATGTCGGTAATGCCCCGCAAATCCAAAAGGACGACATCCTGAGCTTTGTTGTCTAGCGCGATCTGGGCGGCGCGCTGCGCCAACGCCAGGGAATTCGTTGTCGTCGAAGCGGATCGCATGAAGTTGAGCTCGATACTCCCTTGAGAGGACGAAGCCCCGGCGGGGCTCCAGATAGAATAATCCCGGGACCGGGGTCGCAGAACTAGGGCATAAAGAGCGCCTGTAAGAAGCGCTTGTAAAAGGCGCTAGCAAAAAGCCCTGGTAAGAAGCGCTGGTAAGCGGCGCCAGCGCTCTTTACTAGCGCCGTCTACCAGCGCCTCCTACCCGCGCTTCCGACTCGCGCTCTTTACCAGCGTTCTTTATGCCGTCCGTCTACTGTTTGATGACCCAGACTCGGATCTCCGGCTTCACATCCGCGTGCAGGCGGACGGGCACCCGGTACACGCCAAGCGCCTTGATCGGCTCGTGCAGGTCGATCTGACGCTTCTCGACGTGGAAGCCCTGCGACTCGAGCTGCTGGGCGATGTCCGTCGCCGTGACGGACCCGAACAGTTTTCCTTCCTCGCCCACTCGGGCCGAGAAGGTCAGGGAGACCTGCTCGAGCTTCTCGGCGATGCCCTGGGCGCCCGCGCGGCGTTCGTTCTCCGCCGCCTCGAGACGATCGCGCTCCTGCTGGATGCGCTTCAAGTTGCCGGGGGTCGCTTCATAGGCCAGACCGTGCGGGAGCAAATAATTGCGGGCGTAGCCCGCCTTGACGTTCACGACGTCGCCGGGCTTGCCGAGATTCTCGACCCCTTGGCGAAGAATGATTTCCATAGATAACTCCGATCGAGTTGCAGGTTACAGAGTTGGTGTGCCTGTGCGGCGCCGCCAATCGGCCCACGTGTCGCCGAGCCCTAACACGAGCGCTCCGACACCAACAAGCATGAACGCCAGCGCGGCGAAGAGTTGAAGCACCGGAGCAAAGAGCATCACGGTCGCGACAGCGAGCGTGACGCCCAGACTCCCGGGGGCGATGAACCACGCGAGCACGCCAAATCCGCGCATG
Organism: Gemmatimonadaceae bacterium; assembly: GCA_035535975.1. Taxonomy (GTDB): domain Bacteria; phylum Gemmatimonadota; class Gemmatimonadetes; order Gemmatimonadales; family Gemmatimonadaceae; genus JAQBQB01. Next base: position 2,300 of record DATLPC010000043.1, read on the forward strand.
GCGTACAGCGCGCCGAAAAACACGAGCAGGTTTTTGCCGACGCCGCGTAGGGACGACAGTGTCGGAAGCAGAACGATGGTGAGGCCGACGATCAGACCCCAAACCAATTGATCGTTGAATCGAAACTCTCGCAGCGGCCGCAGCGGATTGCCGAGCCGCGCTCGCGAGAGGCGGTGATACGTCGCCCAGGCCAGCGCCAGCGCCGCCAGGGATTGCAACGCGAGCAGCGCCGGAAACACGGCGACGCCCGCGGAGGCGAGCGCCGAGAGTTGCTTGTCCGTTTCGGCCGGCATGTCGGCGAGCGTCGGAACCTTGGCGACCATCTCCTGCCACTGCTGCGGGTACGTGTCGATCGCCGCCCGGAATTTCGCCATCGTCTCGGTGTTCCGCCGCGTGAATTCCTCGGCGACGGTCTTCGACGCTTGCGACATCGTGACCGGGCCGACGAGACTCATGATCGCGGCAAGCACCAGCGTCATGCAAAGGGCAATGCTCGCGCGGCCGAACAATCCGCGTCGCGGATTGAGCAAGCAGACGAGCCCAAACGAGCCGGCGAGCAGGAGACTCCACCCGCGCTCGAGATTGTAGAACGAGCTGCCGGCCGCCGCGGGCTGCACGGCCATACCGACCGCCAGCCCGACCCAAACGATGGCGAGAAATGCGCGGCCGCCCGCCCACCAGCCGACAAGCGTGCACGCGGCGAGCGCCGGCACGAAAAGCAGCATCGTGTCTTCGAACGGCAGGATGGCGCGCACATGCGGGATCATCGGCACCACAACGAAGAGGACGAGGGCAATGAGCATCTTGCCCCAGCCTCGTTCGCTCAGTGCCGGCGCCGGGGTCGTTCCGGCGGCGGGCGTCTGTGCTTCAGGCGACGATGACGACTCGCTCACGCGATACTAGGGCTGCAAACCGCGCGTGTAAGGAATGATCGCGAGGTAGCGCGCGCGCTTGATCGCGGTCGAGAGCTGGCGCTGATGCCGCGAGCAGGTGCCGCTCAACCGACTCGGTAGAATCTTGCCGTGATCGGTGATGAAGCGGCCGAGCGTGCGGTCGTCCTTGTAGTCGACGAAATGCACGCGCGTCTCGCAGAACGGACAGGCCTTCTGTGGTCGTCGCATGGGCTACTCCTCGTCCTCGTCGTCATCCTGCTCACGACGACGGTTGGCGGCGGCGAGCTCTTCTTCCGACATCGGCGGAGCGCCGAGCTCGTTCTCGTAGAGAGTGATCAGGTGGCGGACGATGCCCTCGTCGAGCTTGATCGCTCGCTCATACTCGGGGAGCGTCGTGGCGTCGGCCGTGAACTTGGCGACGGCATAGTAGCCGGACTCGCGGCGTCCGATCGGATAAGCGAGCTGGCGCCGGCCCCAGTGATTGACCTCGAGATCGCCCGGATTTCCGAGCAGTCCGTGGAATCGGCCGAGCTTGTCGGAGATGGCGGCGTCCTCGAGCGTCGAGTCGAAGACGTAGACCGCCTCATATTTACGCGTCATGCGTTGGCAATCCTCCCTTTGGTCGTGACCGCCCCCCGCTGGTTGCCGGTGCGGGAGGAGGGTAATTGTGGGTGCGCCTGTGGCGCACAGTCGCTAATGATAGCCAAGTCAATGGCTTGGCTCAAGTCGCCCGTTCACGTTAGCGGCCTCTTTGGCACCCCGCGTGCGTTAGGAAAGGACACGACACTATGGACGCGAGACACGGGACATGAGACGGTTGCGGCTTTGGGTGGGGGCTTTGGCGATCGGGACTGGTCTACCTTGGGCGGCCGGGTGTGCGCACCCGACGCAGGCGAGCGGCGACGTCGCTCCGGTAACCGCCATCGGTCTGCGGGTGAGGAATGACAACTTTCTCGATATGGACGTCTACGCCATCTCGGAAGGTCTGGCGACCAGGCTGGGCACGGTGACCGGCAACAGCCGTCGGAACTTCGTCCTCGACGCCTCGTTGGCGGACGGTCAGGACTTCCGAATCGTCGCCACGCCGGTCGGCGGCAATGGACGTGCTGGTACCGGCAACCTGGCCGTCAGCCCCGGACAGCTCATCGACTTCACCATCGGGTCGACGCTCAGGAACAGCTCCGTCATCATTCGCTGACCGGCACGAGCTTAGCGCGCTCTTAGCGCGCGGCGATTGGCTCGGTTGGTCGTTCGCCGTGCGCGAGAGCGCTGAGCGTCGGAAAGATCACGGCGGCGTTCCCCGGCTGCTGCATCGGATCCACCACGTTGTGGGGCAACCCGAGCGACAGCGGGATTTCGTAAACGGAGACCGCTACTCCGCGACGATTCCATACGCGCGCCAGATCGAGCACGGGTGCGGTTTTCACCGTGCGATCGTTCGCGTTGACGAGGAACAGGACCTCAGCCCGCGACGGAAGCATTCGCTCGGCGTCACGTCGTACCGCCATCCCAAGGCGGAGCACTTGGGCCAACCCGTGCGTCGCGAACCCCGGATCACGGTCGGGACGTTCCGAGTCCGGAGCAGACCGCCGTGAGATGTTCGGTACGTGCGCGCCGAGGTTGACCAGCGGCCGTTCCAGCATCGAGGGAACGCGCGCGACCTCGAAGGGAGGCGCCACCACGACCGCGCGCCTCACCTCTGGACGATGCTCGGCGGCCCATACGGCGAGCGTCCCGCCGACACTCAGGCCGAGGACAACGACCGAGTCGCCCAATCCGGTCGCGACGTCCACCGCTTCGTCCGTCGTGCGACAGAGTTCGGACGCGGTGAGGCGCGCCAGCTCTCCGACATCTTTCCCTCGCTCCGCGTGATGAGGCAGACGCGGGACGAAAACATTGTCGCCTTGCGCGAACAATGAGTCGGCAAGCGTCGCGAATTGGCGCGGCGAATCGGTGAATCCGTGCAGCAGAACCACCGCGCGCGGAGCGCGAGCGCCGTGTACCAGGAGGATTGGCGCGCCGCCGGGGGCGGCAATCGCACTGTCCGCTGCAATCATCTGACGGGCCCGACCCACGGCATGCTCGAAGTCCGGCGCGGGGTTCGGATGTGAGCGCACGTCACCAGCCGTCGCTGGTACGACGGCTGCGATGCCCAGGATCAGCATTGCACCTCGCCACACCGTGGTGAGGCTCGGGAGGAACACAACGCGCTCCGGAGAAGGCCAGGAGGGAGAGAGAGAGAGCAGGCGTCAGACGCCACTCTCTTATACGGCCGAGCCCGGGAAGAGATTCACAAGGATCTCGTTAAGAAACGACAACCCGCGTGATCGAGGGCGATTCTCAACGCTGATTGTGGCGAAACGAGAGCGTTCCGAGTCCGTGCTGTTACACCCACTTACTCGTGGAGCGATGATGCGAATACAACGACTCCTCACCGTCGTAGCGGTGTTTGGTGTACTCGGGACATTCGGTTCAAGACTGAACGCGCAAGCCGCGGCGACTGTGTGCAAGGACGGCACAACGTCGGCTTCGTCGGGTCGCGGGGCGTGCTCGGGGCATGGCGGTGTCGATACGAAGGCGACCGCGGCCGCAAAGAAGGCGGCAAAAGCCGAAGCGAAAACCGAAAAAAAGACCGAGGCAAAGTCCGAGGCGAAGACCGAACGCGCCGAAAAAAGCGTCGCGCAGGTGACGTGCAGCGACGGCACGATGAGCAAGCCGGGTCGTGGTGCGTGCTCAGGCCATGGCGGTGTGAGGAATTCAGCTAACGCGACCGCGGCGCCAAGACTTCCAGCGCCGGTGCCATCAACTTCGCCAGCGCGCACCAGCTCCGAGGCCAAGTCCAAGGCGCCGACCGCGACGAACCCCTCCTCGAAGCGCGGCGAAGATAGCGACCCAACCGGCGCGATTGCTCAGTGCAAGGATGGTTTGTATTCGCACGCCGCGAATCGTCGCGGGGCATGCTCGCGACATGGTGGCGTTTCCAAATGGCTAAAGGAACCCTGATTCGAGCTGAGCGGATGGGAAAAACGGCTCCGACAAATCGGAGCCGTTTTTCTTCCTTCGCGATCGAGTGTCAAACATTGAAGCGGAACAGCATCACGTCGCCGTCTTTGACGACGTACTCCTTGCCCTCGGATCGAACGACGCCTTTCTCCCGCGCACCCTTCCAACCGCCATTGGCGACGAAATCGTCGTAGGAGACGGTTTCGGCGCGAATGAAGCCGCGCTCAAAATCGGTATGAATCACGCCGGCGGCGACGGGAGCGGTGTCGCCGCGATGGATCGTCCAGGCGCGGACCTCCTGCTCGCCCGCCGTGAAATATGTCTGCAGCCCGAGCAGGTGATAGCCCGCCCGGATCAGGCGATCGAGGCCGGCGGACTCGAGGCCGAGCGATTCCAGGAAACCGGCGCGGTCATCGGGGGGAAGCTCGGCCAGCTCCGCCTCGATCTTGGCGGAGAAGGGAACGACTTCGGCGTGCTCGCCGCTGTCCATCACCGTCTTGCGAAGAGCGCGAATATGCGCCCCTTCTTCGCCGGACAGCTCGGCGTCCGTCACGTTCGCGGCGTAGAGAATCGGCTTCAGCGTCAGCAGCGACAGCGGCGACAGAACGCGCCGGTCGTCCTCGGAGAGTTTCGTGTGCCAGAGGGCGCGTCCTTCGGAGACCGACGCGTTCGCGCGCTCGAGTGGCCCGAGCTCCGCTAACGCCTCCTTGTCGCCGGTCTTCGACGCGCGACGCACGCGGTCGAGTCGCTTCTCGACGACGGACAGGTCGGCGAGCGCGAGCTCGAACTCGATGACTTCACGGTCACGCGTCGGATCGACATTGCCCATCACGTGCAGCACGTCGTCGTCCTCGAACGCGCGGACGACGTGCACGATCGCGTCTGTCTCGCGGATGTTGGCAAGGAACTGATTCCCCAGCCCCTCGCCCTGCGACGCGCCTTTCACCAGGCCGGCGATATCGACGAACTCCACCGCCGCCGGTGTCACCTTCTCCGGCTTGACGAGATCCGCCAGCACGTCGAGGCGCGAATCCGGAACGTTGACCCGCCCGACGTTCGGATCTTTCGTCGCGAACGGATAGTTCGCGGCCAGCACTCCCGCCGATGTGAGCGCGTTGAACAGCGTGGACTTTCCAACGTTGGGAAGTCCGACAATTCCGAGTCTGAGCATTCAGGTTGTCGCCGTACCGGGAAACTGATTCATCACCGCGAGGATGCCACTCTTGATCCAGAGCTCCACCGCTTGCGTGAGCGGCGGAAACAGATCCCGAACGACCGCCGCTTCCTGTTTTCCAAATTCATCGAGCACGAAGTCCTTGAGCGCGCCGCGGCGCCGCGGATCCTCCGGGGCGATGCCGATGCGAAGCCGTGAATATTCCTGCGAGTTGACCGCGGCTTCGATGCTCTTGAGGCCGTTGTGACCGCCGGCGCTGCCTTTCGCGCGGAAGCGGTAACGGCCGAGGGGAAGGGCCGCCTCGTCGACGACGACCATCAAATCGGTCGCCGCGGACCAGAATGGCCGCCGCGCGTACGGCTTCAGCACGCCCCCACTCAGGTTCATGTACGTGAGCGGCTTGATGAGCCGGACCTTGGCTCCCGCCACCGTGCCGTTGGCGACGCGCGCTTCGCCGTCGCGACGCCAGCCGTCGAAATGCCAAACGTCGGCGAGGTGGTCGACCACCCACCAGCCGACGTTGTGGCGTGTTCGCTCGTACTCGGCGCCGGGGTTGCCCAGGCCAACGATCACTTTCATTGGGCCTTCGGGTTCCCGGCGCCGGAAAAGAAATCGGAACACGAAGCCGATTACTTCTCCTCTTCCTCGCCCTCTTCCTTCGGCTTGCGAATGAGCTCGGGCTCGGCGACGGTCTCGGTGGTGCCTTCGGTGCCCGGCGCGGCCTCCTCGGTCACGGCCTTGGGCGCTGTGCAGACGCAGACGGTGGCGCCGGCGTCGTCGAGGATCGTGACGCCTTCCGGCAGCGTCAGATCCCTGATGTGGAAGCTGTGGCCGATCGTGAGCGGGGTGACGTCGACCTCGATGTGATCGGGGATCGACGAAGGATCGACGCGCACGTGCACCTGGTGCATCGTCTCCTCGAGGATACCGCCGGAGTTGCGAACGCCATCCGCCGTTCCCGTAAAGCGGAGCGGAACACTGACCGTCACCTTCTCACCGGCGACCAGTTCCTGGAAGTCGATGTGCAGAATGCTGCGCTTGAACGGGTGGCGCTGGATCTCGCGGATGAGCGTGCGCGCCGTTGAGCCGTTCATGTTCAGCTCGATCACGGTGCTGCCCGCGGAGATCGTGCCGAGGAGACGCTCGACTTCCCGCGTGTTGAGGGCGAGCGACTGCGGCTCGCGCCCGTGACCATAGATGATTGCCGGGACTTGACCGGCCTGGCGCAGCTTGCGGGCGACGCCCGTGCCACGCTCACTACGAATCGATGCGTTCAGTGATGCTGTTGCCATGGTACGAATTCTCTAAATGAAGATCTCGGTCATCGCAGCCTACTCGCTCCGCTCCGTATCAACTCTCAGGAGGCTGCGTCCTCCTTACCATTTCCGGGGCGTGCAAGGCCTTACACAGACCAGATCCTAGATCCTCGGTCTTAGATCCTGGATGAGCGAAACCGCACTCAATCTAGGATCCAGGACCTAGGATCTATGACCTAGGTCTGGATCAATCAAACAGCGAGCTCACAGACTGCTCTGCGTGCGTGAACTTAATCGCCTTTGACAGCAAATCCCCCACCGTCAATACGCACAACTGCGACGGACGGCGCTCTTCGGGAATGGCGATCGTGTCCGTCACCGCGACCTCTTTCACCGGCGCGTCGTTGAGACGTTGGCGCGCCGGACCGGAGAGGAGGGCGTGGGTGGCGCAGATGTAGATGTCCTCGGCGCCCAGCTTCTTGAGCGCGCGCGACGCCTCGGACACCGTGCCCGCGGTGTCGATCATGTCGTCGACGAGAATGCAATCTCTTCCTTCCACCTCGCCGACCACGTTCACGACTTCCGATACGTTCGGCTGCGGGCGTCGCTTGTCGATGATCGCCAGCGATGCGTTCAACCGTTTCGCGAAACCGCGCGCCATCTTCGCCGAGCCGACGTCCGGCGCGACGACGACGGGTTCATGCAACTGCATCTTTCGGTAGTGCGCGGTAAACACCGGCATGGCGTACAGGTGATCGACCGGGACGTCGAAAAACCCTTGGAGCTGGTGCTGATGAAAATCGATACCGAGCACACGATCCACACCGGCCGCCTGAATCATGTTGGCCATGAGCTTGGCGCCGATCGGCACGCGAGGCTGATCCTTGCGGTCCTGCCGGGCGTAGCCGTAATACGGCATCACGCAGGTGATTCGTGCCGCCGACGCCCGCCGCGCCGCGTCGATCAGCAGCAACAACTCCATGATGTTTTCGGCGGGAGGATTCGTGGGCTGCACGATGAACACATCGTTGCCGCGAACGTTTTCGTCGATGCGAACCGAAATCTCCCCGTCGGCGAAGCGTCCGAGATTCACGCGGCACAGCTCGACACCGAGGTGATGCGCGATCTCTTCCGCCAACGCCCGATTCGCCGTGCCGGCCAGCAGCTTGAGGCCGTGACTCGGTACAGCTAAGCCATCCATGGGGATCCTGTAAGGTGAGCGAGGGGGAGATTCAGGCCTGATTGCCCCCGGTGGATTCGAACCACCATTCTCGGATCCAAAGTCCGATGTCCTGCCATTGGACGAGGGGGCAGCGAGCCCTCAAAGTTACTGAGCCGCCTCCACTTGTACAACTCGATCGCTCGTACGCGTGATCAAAACGCCGCAATCGTTCTCGCGCGCAATCGCCGCGCCGTCCGGTGGCGACGAAAAGATGCCGAAGACCGCGGATCCTGACCCGGCGAGCATCGAAAACAACGCTCCACGCGATGCGAGATCGTCGGCCAGTTCGAGCAGCTCCGGGTGGCGGGCGCCGACCACCGCCTGGAAGTCATTAGTCGCGGTCGCGCTGACCGCTTCCCACGTGGCCAGGCTGTCCGGCTCGAGAGCGGACCCCACCGGCACATAGGGACCCCTATCGGCGGCGAGCCAGGCGTAGGCGTCGGCCGTCGCGATCGAGAAGGGCGGTTTGAGCACAGCCACCGGACGCGGCTCGAGCGGCCGGATCGGATGCAGGCGTTCTCCTCGGCTCCAGCCGAGGGCCATCGGACTCTCGATCGTCATCAACGGGACGTCGGAGCCGAGCGGGCCGGCGATCTCGACCAGGTGTCGGCCGAGCGGCGTCGGTGACAGCGCGTCGAGGCAGCGAAGTACTGCCCCCGCATCGGCGCTTCCGCCTCCGAGACCGGCGCCCACGGGAATTCGCTTGTCGATCTCGATCGCGAACCCGGCCGGCCATCCGGTTGCTTCTTGATAGGCCAGGGCGGCGCGGTAGGCGAGGTTCTTTTCAGCGGGGCCCAATCCGCCGCTGGGCATCGCTGGACCCGCGCAGTCCACCGCGCGGCCGGAGGCCGTGGTTCGAACTTGAACGACGTCGCCGAGGTCGAGACGAAGAAACACGGTCTCGATCGAATGATACCCGTTCGCTTCGCGTGCGAGGACGCGTAGAACGAGGTTGACCTTTGCTTGCGCGACAACCCTGGCCGCGCCTGTCATTGGCCGCTGTTTGCCGCCGAGTTGATGTCGCCCATGTGGACGCCAAGCCGAACGAAGTAGTAGGCGCCGATCAGCGTGATCGGAATGAACGACGCGAAATGGAACAGGAACGCCCAGGTGAGTGCGTCGGAGTTGCTGACATTGTATAACCCGAGGGCGATCGACGCGCCGATCTCAAACGGTCCAAAAAAACCGGGTGCGGCCGGAATCGCCACGAGAATCACGATGATGCCTTGGAGCACGAGCGTCGCCGCGAACGAGACATGAATGTTCAGCGCGAGCAGGCCGAGCCAAAACGCCACCGGCTGCAGCAGCCAGTGCAGGAGCGTCCACCACGTCACCACCGCGAAGTGTCCGGGAGTCCTGAGGACGCTCAATCCCTCCGAGAAGCGGCGAAGCATCTCGCTCCCGCGACGCTCGACGGTCGGTGAGACGCGACGAGCAACCAACTCGAACAATCGAATGAGCGTTCCTGGAAAGAAAACCAGAGCGTAGAATCCGATGAGGAGCGCCATCGACCCCGCGACGACGATCCACGCCGCGTCGTTGAGCGTGTAATGCCCGGCGACGATCGTCGACGCGGGGAAATGGGCGAGGACGACGCCGGCGGCGAGCAGCAGCATCGTCACGATCCCGTCGAACACGCGATCGACAGCCACGGACGCCAGCGACGTCGCGAAGCTGACTGAAGGAATCTGACGGTTGAGCGCAAATGCGCGGGCCAGCTCTCCCGCGCGCAGCGGCACGACGTTGGTGACCATCTGGCCAATGGCTACCGAACGCCAGAGTGGCCCAAGCGGAAGCTTCGGTGCGACCGGGTCCAGAATTGTGCGCCAACGAATCGCGCGCAGCGGGAACATCAGCGTCGCGGTGATCGCGCTTGCGGCAAGAAGCCAGTAATTCGCTTCGCGCGCCTTCTCGATCGCGCGCGACAGGTCCAACTGTCGGAACGCGTAGTAGAGAAAGACAGCGCTGACGGCCACTCCGAGGGCGCCCCGCCAGCCGAACTTCATCGATTGCTATTCGGCGCGCGCCAGATCCAGCAGGTCGAACAGCTCGTCGAGCGCGGCCTGATCCGACGAGCCGCCCCGCTTACGGAGGTCGTCGCGAATTGCCACGGCGCGGTCGAGCGCCGCGCGGCCGCGGTAGAGCAGGGTGTCGATCGGAACGACCGTGTCCTCCGGAATCGGCATCGGCGCCGCGAACGGATTCTCGCCGAGCGCGTCGAGTGCCTCGATGGTCGAGTCGAGCAGTGACGAAGCGGGGATGCCTTTGGGGGCGGTCGCGGTGATCTCTGTATCCGCCGATGCCGGCGCTCGCTGTTCGACGAGCCCGCGAAGACGCTGACGCAGCTCATCCCCTTCGCTGCCCGCGGTGAGGACCGCCGCCAGCTGCGCGAATGACCCGAGCGCCTCGTCGTCGCCCGACTCGGCGCCGGTCGCGCGGGCCGCGATGAACTCGGCGACACCTCGCTCGCCGAAGCTCGTCGCCGCCGACTGGATGGCGTGCAGCGCCCGAGTGAGGTCACGACGACCGCGTCCACCGGCGGTTTGGCCGCCGGTCCGCAACGCATCGAGCACGCGCCGTAGGTGCTCGCCCAAGCTCACGAGCTCGAGGCGGAACCGCTCATTCGCCGAGGTCGGAGGTGACGACGCGGGTTCAAGGACGCCAGAAGCATCGTCGCTGTAGAACAGCTCCGCGATCGGCACGATGCGATCGCGCTCCACCATCCGGGCATTCCACGCTTCGAGCGCGCTGTAGAATCGCGCTTTCGTCGGATCGGTCGCGTCGGGCGCGCTACCTCCACGTAACGCGCTGGCAAGCGCGCGAAGATGCACTGACGCGGCGTCGAGCAACTCGCGTTCAGTGGGATCTTCGGTGCGCGTTCCCTGTTCGCGCTCTCGCGCGGCTTCCTCGATCGCCTCGAGAACGTCGCCGAGGGCGCCGAATTCGGCGACGCCGCTCACCCCTCGCAGCGCGCGTACGCGGGCCAGCACGTTCGTCAGCGTGGCGCTCGACGCGGCGGGGGTTTTGAGCAGCTCGAGTCCGGCCCCGATGTTGGCCGCTTCCGATGCGAAGAACATCGCCGTCGAGCCACGTCCGGTCGGCGGCGCGAGCGAGGCCGACGGCGCCGAGGGCGCGTACTTGGCGAGCGACGCAACGCGCGATTCGGCGCGCCGGTCCTCGGCGTCGGACCAGGTACGCGCGGCGTGAATCAACGTCTTGAGCTCGTCGATCGCCGCGACGAGCGCGGCACTGAGCGCGGGATCCCACTGTTGCGATCCGTCGTGGAGTCCGCGGCCGACGCGTTCGACAGCTCCAGCGAGGTTGGCAAAGGATCGAAGCTTCGCCATCGTCGCCGCGCCGCGGAGGGCACGAGCGATACGCTGCAGCGCGCCCGCGTCGGGACCGGTCGCGCTCGCGCGGAGTAGCAGCCCGTCGAGCTGCTCCACGTAGTCGCTTGCCTCGAGAACGAAGAAATCGAGAAAACCAGCCGGGCCCGTCATTCGTGCTCCGCGTCGATCGGCAGGGAATAGAGCGTGACGAAGTTAGAAATGCGCCCGCGCGGCGTCCATGGCGCTTCGGAGCTCACGCACGGCTTCAGCGAGCCCGACGAACACGGCGCGACTGACCACCGAATGACCAATGTTGAGCTCCTCGATCTCTGGGATCGCCGCGACCGGGCCGACATTGTCCGTGGTCAGGCCGTGGCCGGCGTGGACCGCCAATGCAATCGACGCCCCTCGCCTCGCCGCGTCACGGAGGGCCTCGAGTGTCAAAGGATCTTGCGGGGCGTGAGAGAATTGGCCGGTATGGAGCTCGATGGCCGCGGCACCGAGCTCGCGTGACGCATCGACCGCAGCGGGGGCCGGGTCGATAAACAGGCTGGTCCGGATGCCGGCGGCGTTCAGCCGCGCCAGTCCGTCAGCCAAACGCGCCCGATCGTGCCTCACATCCAGCCCGCCTTCGGTTGTGACTTCCTCCCGGCGCTCGGGGACAAGTGTCACTTGATGGGGCCGCAGCCGCTCGGCGATGCGCACCATTTCCTCGGTGCACGCCATCTCGAGGTTGAGCACGGTCCCGACCGATGTGGCCAAGCGCTCGATGTCGTCGTCTTGGATGTGTCGCCGGTCCTCCCGAAGGTGGGCCGTGATGCCGTCGGCGCCCGCACGCTCACAGAGGAGCGCGCCTTCGACGGGATCGGGAAAGCTCGCGCGACGCGCTTGGCGAAGCGTCGCGATGTGATCGACGTTGATATAGAGTCGCTGGCGCGTCATGCCGGACGGACCTCGTCACCGCTGCCGCGGTAGAACTCCATCGAATACGTTGCCAACTGGTTGGATCCGGAGGAACGAGTGAAGAAACTAATCATGGCCGCCACGTTGCTGGCTGCGTGTCACACCTCACCACCGGTGGTCGTTTCGACGGCGACACGGCCGACGAACGGCAACGTGACCGGCGGTGCGGACGCGCTGGGCGCGGTGCGGGCGTTCATGGCCGCGGCCAAGCAGCAGGACCTCCAGGCTCTTGGCGGCGTGTGGGGCAACTCGAGCGGACCGGCCCGCGACGCGATCAGCCGCGAGGAGCTCGAGAAGCGCGAGCTGATCATGATGCGCTGCCTGCGCCACGATCGATACGATATCGCCGGCGAGGCGCCCAACCCGGGCGGCTCGCGCGCGATGGTGGTGAACCTCACCTACAAGGACGTCTCACGTTCCACGAATTTCGTCGTCGTCCGCGGACCGGCGAATCGCTGGTACGTGGAAAAGTTCGATCTGGATCCTTTGCAGGGGATATGTCTCGCTTGAGGGCATAAACGGCGCTGTTAAACGGCGCTGTTAAACGGCGCTCTTAAACGGCGCTCTTAAACGGCGCTTGTAGGAGTCGCTCTTAAACGGCGCTCTTGGACGGCGCAGTTCATTTTTCCGTCAGCTCCACGAGTACGCCCGCCGTCGCCGATGGGTGCAGAAATGCGACCCGCTTGCCCTCGGCGCCAGGGCGTGGTGTCTCATCGATGATCCGCAACCCCGCGTTCCGGCAGCGCTCAAGCGCCGCGCCGAGATCGTCGACCGCGAAGCAGATGTGATGGATGCCTGGCCCCCGCTTCGCCACGAACTTCCCGATCGGCGAATCGGGGGTCTCTGCTTCGAGCAGCTCGACGAGCGAATCGCCCGCCGCGAATCCCATGATCTTTGCACCGTCCGAGTCCGACAGCGGGACTTCAGGCAAGCCGAGGACATCGCGATAAAACGACACGCCCTCGGCGAGACCGCGAACGGCGATGCCCACGTGCGCGATCGTCGCGCCGGAGTTACTGTCTGGTCGGGTCGCGGAAAGGGGAGGCTTTTCCATGTGATTAAGCTACATGGAGACCGTCCTACAACAGTGATGAGGAGTGCTATGTCGAATATCGTTGCCGTGACCGATGCCAACTTCGAGCAAGAGGTGGAGAAGCATGACGGTCTGGCGATTGTGGATTTTTGGGCGACGTGGTGCGGCCCCTGCCGCATGATCGCGCCGATTCTGGACCAGCTCGCGACCGAGTATGCCGGAAAGGTCAAGGTGACCAAGCTCGACGTCGACGCCAACATCAAGACGAGCTCGCGCTTCAACGTGCGATCGATTCCGACGCTGCTGTTCTTCAAGGACGGGCGCGTCGTCGATCAGATCATCGGCGCCGTCCAGCGTCCGGTGATCGAAGGGAAGCTGCACCAGCACGCGTCGGCGGCTTGACCGTGCCGGCGTGATGGCCATCACGCCCGCTGCTCTTCGCTTTCCGTACAGCCGCGTCCTGCTTCCGCGCACGCGGCTGGCCTACATCCATCTTCGCAATCTTCTCAACGACGCCAAGCGCGATCGCACCGCGAAGATTTCCGGATACGTTGCCGTCTCTCTGCTCGACGAGCTTCTCACCTTTTACCTGCTCGGGGGAGAGGCGGCAAACGCGACGCTTCACGATCCGCAGGGATCACGCGTCCTCTCTATCGCCGCGGCGCTCGAGAAGGTTCCGACGGAGCCCGAGTACGGCGAGATCTGTTTCCACCAAGCCGATGAGGAGCAACTCGCCTGCATGTTCGCTACGCACGCGAAGGCTCCAGAGCCCTGGCCCGTCGATCTGACGGCGGGCGACCCACAGAAGCTATTCCCCTATCTCGCTTCGACCACGTTCGACGGGTTCCTCGAGATCGTCGCGAACGAGAACGTCAACTACCTGGTGTTCCGAAACGGCGCCGTCGAACGAACGTTTCTGACGAGCGCACCTCACGGCACGATCATCGATCGGGTCTCGAAACTGTTCGCGCGCGAGGGCCGCATTGGCGATCTCCGCGTGACTCGGTGGACGGTCCCGGAGGCGCTCCCGGTTCAGGCGCCGACGGCGCTGGTCCATGCGTACCGCGAACTGGTCGAGGCGATCGTCGCGCGTCTGGTCGAGTTGGGTCGCGACCAGGCCCCGACGATCGCCGAGCAGTCTCGTGTTAGCCTTTCCGCGGCGCATCCGGTGCTCGAAGGCTTTGCCCTCGCCGGACGGCCCGTGAGGGACGCAACCGCCGACTCTCGCGCGCTCACGGCAGGCGTCGCCGCGTGGCTCCGTGAGGTGTTGTGGAGCGCCGCCGACCATGACGCGAACCCTCCGGAAGAGATCTTCCGCGAGTTGACCTACGATCGCCGGCACATTTTCCAGTCGGCGGGCCTGTTCGATCAGGTTCCCTGGAAAGCGTGGTGACGGCCGCGTCGACGCCGGGAACCTTGTATATCGTGAGCACGCCGGTGGGAAACCTCGGCGATTTTTCTTTTCGCGCGGTGGACGTGCTCAAATCCGTCTCGCTCGTTCTTGCCGAAGACACGCGTCACACGCGACATCTACTCGACCGGTACGACATCCAGACGCGGCTCGTTCCACACCACGAACACAACGAGGCCAAGAGCGTGGCGGGTCTCGTCGAGCGGCTGACGGGCGGTGAATCGATCGCGCTCGTGTCGGATGCGGGAACGCCGCTCTTGTCCGATCCCGGGTCGCGGTTGGTTCGCGCGGCGATCGACGCAGGCATCCCCGTACAGCCTGTGCCCGGCGCCTCCGCCCTGCTCGCGTCGCTGGTCGTTTCCGGCCTCGACACGACGCATTTCACCTTTTTCGGATTCCTTACACGATCCGGTCGTGAACGCCGGGCGGAGCTGGACGAGATTACGGCCATGCGTCACACCGTGGCGATCTACGAGGCCGCAAACCGCGTTGTAGCGACCTTAGCCGAGCTGGAGCGCCTGGGAAACGGGGGGCGCCCTGCCGTGGTGGCGCGCGAAATGACGAAGCAGTTCGAAGAAGTCCGCCGAGGAACGGTCGGCGAGCTTCGGGCGTACTACCAAGAGAATCCCGCCCGTGGCGAAGTCGTCCTGCTCATCGGTGGCGCGCTGCCGACTCCCGTCAGCGACGACGCCGTCAAGGAGCGCGTTCGTGCATTGCGTGCGTCGGGAATGAGTGCTCGCGACGCCGCCGCGACGACGGCGCGGGAGCTCGGAGTGTCCAAGAGGTTGGCGTACGCGTTTGCACGAGACGATTCAGAGGAAGGGGAATGACGATTGTTCGGCGGACGGTCGATCGCGCGCGGCGGACGGCGACGCTGGCAGCTTTGGCTGTGAGCTCTCTCGCTGCGACGTCGGCCCCGGCGCCAAGGGCTCCGGTTCCCCCGCCTCCCCCGCTGATGACCATCGCCCGCCTCCAGTACGACGGCGGCGGCGACTGGTACGCGAATCCGTCCAGTCTTCCCAACCTCCTCAGCGCAATCCGCACGCGCACTTCGCTGCAGGTGGACAAGACCGAAGCGCGCATCACGCTGATGGATGACAAGCTGTGGGACTATCCGTTTCTCCACGTGACGGGCCACGGAAACATCAAATTCAGCGACGCGGAGATCGCACGGTTGCGCGAGTACTTGGCGCGCGGCGGCTTCCTGCACGTCGACGACAATTACGGCCTTGACGAAAGTTTTCGGCGGGAGATCAAACGTGTTTTTCCCGATCGGCCACTGGTCGACGTCCCGCTCAACCACCCGATCTACCACATCGTTTACGACTTTCCGAAGGGCGTTCCGAAGATTCACGAGCACGACGGGCTCCCGGCCCGGGGCTTCGGGATCTTCCTCGGAGACCGTCTCGCGGTGTATTACACCTTCTCCAGCGATCTCGGGAACGGCTGGGAAGATCCCGAGGTCTACCACGATCCGCCGCCGTTGCATGAGGCCGCGCTGCGGATGGGTGTGAACCTCTTCGTTTACGCTGTAACCAGCCGACCCACGCCATGACCGTCATCGAATTGGTGGACCGCGAGCGAACGCGCTTGCGTCGATTGCACCTGATCGCCGGGCTTGGGTTGGCGTTCGGCGCGACGTTCTTGCTCATCACGGCCGGGGCGTCGCTTCTTGGCGCGTCGCGATGGATGGCGCTGCCAAAGCCGCTTCCATTCATGATCTGGTTGGTGGTGCTCGGGGCGAACGTTGCGATCGTCATCTGGACGTCGAAACGCCTCGAGCAAAGAGCAACGCGTCTGACGGTCGCCGCGGCGATCGAGCGCGAGCAGGCAATGCGGGCCGGCGCCATTCGCGCGGCACTCGAAGTCGCGCACACCGGTGCCCTCGGCCGACGCGCGGCCGCTGCAGTCAGCGAGCGACTCTCGCCGGTCGGTCCGCGTCTCGCGCCTAACGAACGGCGGCTCGTGCGACGTGGCGCGGTGCAGGCCACCGGCGCGGCGACGGTCGCCGCGGCGATGCTTGCCTTCGCGGTTCCGAACTACAACGACGGTTTCCGGGCGATGCTGCAGCCGGTAAGCGCCTGGCGCGGTACCCTGCTCCCACGCATCGCCTTCGACAACTTGCCGCCGAACGTCCTGCGGGGCGAAACGCTGCGACTCCGCGTGGCGGCCCCCCAACGCGGGTCCATTACGGTCTCCCAGCGCGTGCCGGGCGAGGCCTGGTCGACGCAAACGCTGCTTGTCGACCGGCACACCGGGATCGCCACGACTGAAATTGGCCCGCTACGCGGCGATCTCACGGTTGTGGCGTCGGACGGACGGAGTGCGACGGACACGTCGGTCGTCCGGGTCACCGACCGGCCGTTCGTCGGCGCGGTGTCGATGCGGGCGACGTACCCGTCATACTTGGGGCGCCCCGCCGAGGGCTTGCCCGTTGGAGAGCCGGCCCGAGTCCCGCAGGGCACGGTGATCGAGATCGCTGGTCGCGCGTCGGCTTCGCTGCGCGATGTTCGTCTGGCGAGCGCCGCGGACACAATTCGGCTTCAGGCGAATGATCGGTTGTTCACCGGGCGCTTCGAGCCGCGGCGCACGGGACGCTACGCTTGGCTTGCCGCCGGTGGCGCGGGTCCCATCGCTGACGTGCCCGCACCGCTCGAGCTCGAGGTGGTCGCCGACTCGGCGCCGCGCGTGGAGCTCGTGTCGCCGGCGATCGACACGATCGTCGCGGGCGACGACCGCATCACCTTGCGCGCGACGGCAAGCGACGACCACGGGCTCGCGCGAGTCGAGATCGTAAGCTGGACGCAGGGCCTTGGCGGACAGAAAGCGCCCGTGTCGCAGCGGATCGCCGATGCGGCGGCGACAGTTTGGGACGGCAGCGCCGTCCTCGACATGGCGTCTCGCAACCTGCAGCCGGGCGACGCGCTGCACGTGAAGATCGTCGCCACCGACAATTCGCCTTGGGCGCAGCGCGGCGAGAGCCGCGAGCTGTTGCTCAAGATTCCAACGATGGAAGAGCGACGCGCGATCGCGCGTGCGTCGATGGATTCGGCGGTGAGCCAGGCACGCTCCGCCGCGCAGGCCGAGCGCTCGCTCCAACAGCGCACGGCTGATGCGGCGCGCGATCGTTCGAGTCGCGGTTCGTCCCAGGACCCGCCGTCGAACGCCAGCGGTGCCGGGAACAAGCAAGGCTCGATGAGCTATGATGCCGCCGAGAAAGCCAAAGCGGTGGCCAAGGATCAGCGCGAGCTCACCGACGAGGTCAAGAAGCTCCAACAGACCGCGGCGGCGCTCGAGCAGCAGCTCAAGCAAGCCGGCGCGCTCGACAGCGCGCTGGCCCGTCAGCTTCAGGAAGCGCAAGCGATGCTTCGCGACGCGCTGACGCCGGAGCTACTCGCGCAAATGCAAAAGCTCGACAACGCGACGCAGCAGCTGTCGCGCGATCAGGCGCAGCAGTCGTTGAAGGATCTGCAAGCGATGCAGGAGCGGCTCCGCGAACAGCTCGAGAAGAGCGCGGAGATGCTCAAGCGTGCCGCCCTCGAGGGCGCGATGCAGACGCTCAAAGACGAAGCGAAGGACATCGCTCAGCGCGATCGCGCGCTGGCCGATTCAGCCGCGGCCAAGCAGAACGAACAGCAGAAGGCCGACGCGAAGCAGCTTGCCGATCGCTCACAGCGTTTCGCCGACGAACTGAAAAAGCTCCAGGAGCGGCTCGAGAAGGAGAAGGCCGACGCCGGTGCGAGCGGGACGCAGGAAGCGAAGAAGCACGCCGACGCGGCGCAGGACGCCATGCGTCAGGCGGCCGGACAGCAGCAGCAGAACAAGCAGGCTGGTAACCAGGCCAATCAGCAGCAACAGCAAAACGGCCAGCCCGCCCCCCAGCCCGGTCAGCAGAATCAATCGGGCTCTCAGCAAAACCAGCCGGGGTCGCAGCAGAATCAGAACGGCCAGCAGCGCTCCGGACAGCAGGGGCAACAAGGGCAACAGGGGCAGCAGGGCAACACGGAGCAAAACGCCCGCGACGCGGCGCAGCAGATGGATCGCGCTGCCGATGCAATGAAAGAAGCGCGTGAGTCCCAGGTGAATCAGTGGAAGTCCGAGCTCACCGGGGCGCTCGATCAGGCGATTCAGGACATGCTTCAGATGGCGCGCCAAGAGCAGCAGCTCGAGCAGAAGGCGCGCTCGGGCGAGTCGAAACCGGATGAGCTCCGCGGCGAACAGAGCGCGGTCAAGCAAGGGCTCGACAACGCGGCGCAGAAGCTTCAGAAAGAAGGGCAGAAGACGTCGCTGCTCTCCGGCCGCTCACAGCGCTCGGTGTCCGAGGCGCAGCAAAAAGTCTCCGAGGCGATGCAGTCCACGGCGGAAGCCCGCTCGGGCCAGCAGGCGGCGAGCTCGCTCGGCGAGGCGGCTGATGCGTTGAATCGCGCCGCGGCGTCGCTCGCGCGCGATCGCGAGAAGGCGAACACCTCGTCGTCGGCGACTGGATTTGCCGAAATGCTTCAACAGCTCCAGGACATGGCGAAGAAGCAGAGCTCGATCAACGCGCAGGCGCAGGGACTGCTTCCCGGCATGGGACAACAGATGTCGTCGCAGATGCAGGCGACCGCCCGCGCCCTCGCTCGCGAACAGCGTCAGGTTGCGCAGCAGCTCGACGAGATGGGTGAAGGGGTCGGTGGGGACAAAGCGGCGCAGCTTGCGAAGGAAGCCAAGCAGGTCGCCGAGGCGCTCGAGGGCGGACGCCTCGACGCGAGCACCGTCGCGCGACAGCAGCAGCTCTTCCGTCGATTGCTCGACGCCGGCCGCTCGCTTCAGAAGGATGAACGCGAAGACACGAACAAGCGCGAAGCGACGTCGGCGAAGGGCGGGAACGAGTTCAATCCCACGAACGCGAACGCCACCGGCCGCGCCGCGGCGAAGTTCCGTGAGCCGACTTGGGAAGAGCTCCGCGGACTGACCGCCGACGAGCGCCGCGCGATTCTGGAGTATTTCAAGCGCATCAATGCCGGGAATCCGTAGCCGCGGTCTTCTCGCGGGTGCCTTGTTCTGCTTGGCGCCGGCGGTTGGCGTCGTCCGCGCGCAGGCGCCGGCCGATACCATGGCGTTCTATCGCGGACTCGACCTCGAGGCGGCGGGGAAGTACCGCGATGCGGTGCCATTGTTTCGTTCCGCGCTTCGTACCTCCGCTGGGGTCAACGCGCTGCTCGGACTCGAGCGCGTGTATGCGGAGCTCGGATGGTCCGACTCGCTCGTCGCGCCCCTCGATACGCTGATCGCGTCGAATCCCCACGAGGAGACTTACCGAACGGTCCAGCTGCGGACGCTCCAGTCGCTGGGACGTGACGCAGACTTGCGACGCGCGTTCGACAAGTGGACGCACGACATGCCGACCAGCCCGGCGCCGTACCGAGAGTACGCGCGCCTGCTGCTGCAAAAGAACCGGTCGACCGCCGCCGACAGTATTCTGATCCGCGCTCGCCAGACGCTCGGCACGATGAAGGATCTTCAGCTCGAGCTCGCGCAATCGCGCGCGGCGCAGGGCCAGTGGATCGAGTCGGCGCAGGCTTGGCGGCAGGCGCTGTCGACGGCCGATTATCTGGAGCAGGCCGCCGCCTACGCATTGGCGCCGACGCCATCGTCGACGCGC
>DATLPC010000044.1:0-6505 GCA_035535975.1 Gemmatimonadaceae bacterium
GAAGTATTCGACGTGACGGAAACCACCTGTCTCATCCGGCCAGAGGCACTCGATCCCGAGTTCACCAAGCCGATCAGCCAGACGATCATCGAAGCGGCCGAAGAGTGCCCCGTCGAAGTCATCAAGTTTGACGCAATCGAGATCGAGGTCCCCGACGAGCCGGCGGTTCCGGCGGAGACCGTCGGCGCCGCGGCGGCAACCGCGCAGTTTCTCGCGTGCGCACGCGCTGCCCAATCCATCGTAGCGCAGGCCGGGCGGTCCACCCTCGACGTCCTCGTACTCGGCGGCACTGGGTTCATTGGGCCGCACCTCGTCCGATACGCCATCGGCCGCGGACACCGCGTCACCATCTTCACCCGCGGCCGGCACGAAGCGGAGCTTCCGAACGAGGTCGTTCGTCTCCAGGGAGACCGCAACGGTCAGCTGGACTCACTGAAAGGCAAGCGGTGGGACGTCGTCGTCGATGACTCGGCCACCAATCCTTCGTGGGTCGTCCAGTCGACCGAGCTGCTTCAGTCGTCGGTCGGCGCGTACCTCTTCACGTCGTCCACTGGTGTGTACTATCCGTACCTCGAGCGCGGGATCGATGAGTCGCGCCTGGTGCGCTACGAAGCGCAGAACGCCAAGGACCCGTCCGAGTCGTTCGGCGTCGCGAAGTCGCAGTGCGAGCGGCAGGTCTTCAAGGCGTTTGGCGATCGAGGGATTGTCGTTCGGCCCACGTACATCGTCGGGCCGGGTGACACGACCGATCGCTTTCCGTATTGGCCAGTTCGTCTCGCGAAGGGCGGAGAAGTCCTTGCTCCGGGGCGACCTGACGATCCGATGCAAGTCATCGACGTGCGCGATCTCGCCGAATTCATGGTTCGTCTGCTCGAGACGGGAAAGCGGGGCATCTACAACGTGGCGGGACCGTCCGATTTGCTCACCGCGCGACGCTTCTATGACCTGGCCGCTAAAGCGATCGACGCGAATGTGCACTACACCTACGTCGACGATTATGACTTCCTCGCCGCGCACGGCATCGACGAGGCCATTCCGTGGGCGCTGCTGCGCGGAAACGACTATGGAATGATGTCCGTGAAGAGCTCGAAGGCGATCGCGGCTGGGCTGACCTTTCGGCCGCTGCGCGACACCATGCGCGATACGCTCGCCTGGTGGCCTACAGTTCCCGAGGCGCGCCGCGCCAAGCCGCGCTTCACAATTCAACCGGAGACGGAAGCCAAGGCGCTCGCCGACTGGCACGCGCTCAAAGGATAGCCGCCGCCGCGGCCCGCCCGGCGGTACGTCCGGAGAAGAGACAACCTCCGAGGAAGGTGCCCTCGAGCGCGCGATAACCGTGCATGCCGCCGCCGCCAAAGCCCGCGATCTCGCCGGCAGCGTAGAGTCCCGGAATCGTAGACCCATCTGCGCGCAGTACACGCGCTCCGAGATCGGTTGCGAGCCCGCCGAGCGTCTTTCGCGTGAGAATCGAAAGCCGCACCGCGATGAGTGGCCCTGCATCAGAGTCCAGAATGCGATGCGGCTTCGCCGTCCGAATGAGCCGGTCGCCGATGAAGCGGCGCGCGTCGGCGATCGCCAGCAGCTGCGCGTCCGTCGTGAATTCGTTGTCCAATTCGCGGTCGCGCGACGCGACGATTCGCTCGATCGAGCTCGCGTCCAATCGTTCTTCTCCGGCGAGCTTGTTCATCCGTCGAACGAGATCGTCGAGCTTTCGCTCGACAATGAAGTCGGCGCCGCGTTCCATGAACGCGCGAACTGGTCCCGGTGCGCCGCCCCGCACGCGGCCCATGACCTGGCGCCAGCTGCGATTCGTCAGATCCGGATTCTGTTCCGACCCCGAGAGCGCGAACTCTTTCTCGATGATCTTCCGCGTGAGCACGAACCAGGAGTAATCGAACCCGCTCGCGCCGATGTGGGCAAGCGTTCCGAGAGTATCAAACCCGGGGAAGAGCGGAGCGGGGAGCCGGTTCCCGGTCGCGTCGAGCCAAAGCGACGATGGGCCGGGAAGAATCCGTATTCCGTGATTCGGCCAAATTGGATTCCAGTTGCGAAGGCCCTCGACATAGTGCCACATCCGATCGCGGTTGATGACGGCCGCTCCCGCCGCCTCACACGCGCCGAGCATCTGGCCATCGACGTAATCCGGCACGCCCGACAACATCCGCGCGGGGGGAGCGCCGAGTCGCGACGGCCAACTGCGTCGCACGAGGTCGTGATTTCCACCAATTCCCCCCGCGGTCACGATCACGGCCTGCGCGTCGATGGCGAACTCTCCCACGGCGCGACGCAAGCTGGATAGTCCGCGCGGCACGCTGCTTGGCTCGAGCACAGTGCCGCGCACGCCTGTCGCCGTGCCGCCGCTCATCACGATCTCGGTTACGCGATGGCGGAACCGAAGGGTGATCAGGCCCCGTCGCTGCGCATCGCGCGCGCGCTCGACAAAGGGCTCGAGCACACCGGGCCCCGTTCCCCAGACGATATGAAAGCGAGGAACCGAGTTGCCATGCTCCACCGACGCGGCCCGTCGCTCCGCCCAGCCGACGATCGGAAAGAATCCGATGCCGAGCGAGCGTAGCCAGGCCCGCTTCTCCCCCGCGGCCCAAGCGACATACGCCTCGGCCCATCGACGCGGCCAGTGATCTTCGGTGCGGTCGAAGCCGGCCGTGCCGATCCAATCCCGCATCGCCAGATCGAATGAATCGCGAACGCCGAGTCGCCGTTGCTCAGGGGAGTTCACGAGAAAGAGTCCGCCGAGCGACCAGAAGGCTTGGCCGCCGAGCGAAGCCTCCGGCTCCTGCTCGAGGATCACGACCCGGCGGCCGGCGGCGGCGAGCTCACTGGCCGCGACGAGGCCGGCCAGCCCGCCTCCCACGACCACCGCGTCGGTCTTGTCCTTCATGACAACCCAACCTTCTTGCGCCTCGCGCTGTCGAAAGGCATATAGGCAAAACGACTATAGTCCTCGAGGATGTCCGTGACCCCGCGATTCAAGAAAGAAATGCCGGCGCCGGAAACGATGCTTCCCCTCAAGTCCGTCGAGACGCTCATGATGACCATGCTCGCCGGCGGCGAGCGCCATGGGTATGGAATTCGGCAGGACGTCCTCGAGCACAGCGGCGGACAGATCGAGCTCGAGGCAGGGAACCTATACCGTAATATTCGCCGACTCGAGTCGGCCGGTTTGATCGAGGCCTCGTCGCAACGACACGACCCGGCTGACGACGAGCGTCGAATCTACTATCGACTCACGCCATTCGGGCGCCGCGTGCTCACGGCGGAGATGCTGCGGCTGCGCGAGCTCGTCCAACTGGCCGAGACGCAACGGATCATTGGCCCGGCGCGCGCATGAGTCGCGCACCACTCATCCTCCGGCTTCTCGTCCGGTTGTACCCGCCGGAATTTCGCGACCGATACGGCGAGTCGATGCTGTCGTTCCAGCGGCAGCGCCTCGCCGAGGCCGCGCGATCGGGGGAGTCTCACTGGCGCGTCTGGCGGCGAGCGGTCGTCGATCTGATCGCGACAGCCGCGCTCGAATGGACTCGCGTCATCTCACTCCGGCGCAACGCGTCGCAGAATTTCACCGCCACCCCGCGTTCCGCGGAGGATCGCATGTCGATCATCGGGCAGGAGCTCGTACAATCCGTTCGCTCGCTGCGCCGCAGCGTCGGGTTCAGTCTGGCCGCGATCTTCACGCTGGCGCTCGGCATCAGCTCGACCACGGCGATCTTCTCGGTCGTCCACTCCGTGCTCCTCGCGCCGTTGCCGTTTCCCGACCCGGATCGCGTCGTGGTTCCGGAGTCGCAAAAAACGTCGACGGGCGATCGATGGAGCATCACCTACGCCGACTTCATGGATTGGCGCGACAATCAGGTGTTCGGGCAAGTCGCCTTGTATCAGGACACGCAGATGGACATCACCGGGCCGAGCGATCCGGTCCGGGTTCGGACGGCCGCGGTCACCCCGCAGTTCTTCGGCGCGATCGGCGCACGGCCGGCGATCGGTCGATCGCTCGGAGCGACGGACTATCCCGTCGATGCGCCGCGTGCCGTGGTGATCTCCGATCGGCTCTGGCGCACTCAATTCGGGTCACGGCCCGACATCGCCGGCCTCACTGTCGAGATCAATGCCGTCAAGCGTTCGATCGTCGGTGTCTTACCGCCGGGTGTCCGCTGGCCGATCGACGCCGACCTGTGGGTTCCGTTCCGACTGACGACCGAGCAGGACCCCGACCTTCAGCGCCGCGACAATTTCGTGTACAGCGGCATCGCCCGTCTCAAGCCCGGATCGACGATCGAAAGCACCCGCGCGACGATGGCGACGTTGGCACAGCGAATCGCTGCCGCGCAGCCGAACATTCGAAAAGACATCACCACCGTTCCCACGCCGATTCTTCAGTCGATGCTCGGTCGAACCACGCCCCGCGCACTATGGATTCTCCTCGGCGCCGTCGGGTTGCTGTTGCTGATCGGATGCGTGAACGTCGCCAACCTTCAGCTCGCGAGGGCCGCCGCGCGGCGCCGTGAGCTCGCTGTGCGAACGGCGCTCGGCGCGAGCCGCTTCCGTCTCGTGCGCCAGAGCATGGTGGAGAGCGGAGCACTGGGGATCGCTGGAGGCGTGTTGGGTGCCGTGCTCGCCGTTTGGATGTTGAAGATGATCGTGGCTGTAGCGCCGACCGATGTCCCACGAATCGAGACGGCGCGCATCGACCTCGTGGCGCTCGCCTTCGCGTTGGCGGTGTCGGTTGGCGTGGCGTTCCTGTTCGGGCTGGCGCCGGCCGTGCACGCGGCGCGCGGGGGCCGCCGCCAAACGTTGCAGGAAGGCGACGCGCGCGGCGGCACGAGTCGGACCGCGACTCGTACGCGACGAACGCTGGTCACCGTGGAGCTGGCGTTGTCGGTGGTTTTGCTCGCCGGCGCCGGTCTGGCGTTGCGCAGCATCGCACGCCTGCGACAGGTCGATCCCGGTTTCGACCGCCGCAATGTGCTGACCGCGTCGCTATCACTGCCGGGAATTCGTTACGGCACCGACGCGAAAGCGACGGCGTTCCACTATCAATTCCGCGACCGCATTGCGGCGTTGCCGGGCGTTGAGGCCGTGGGAATCGCCAGTGCGAGTCCGCTCGGCGGTGGCGGCTTTTATCTCGGCCGCTCGATGGTCGCGGAAGGGCGCGACGTCATTCCAGCGAATGAGCTGTCGGTCAACTGGAACATCACGACGCCCGGCTATTTCGCGGCGCTGCGCATCCCGATTCTACGTGGGCGCGACTTCACGAGCCGCGATGATACGCTCAGCCCCTCCGTGATGATCGTGAATGAGACATTTGCGAAGCGGATGTTCGGCGCCGAGAGCCCGCTCGGAAAGCGCGCGATGTCGTCACGCGACGAGAAGGTCGAGCGCGAGATCGTCGGCGTCGTGCGCGACGTGAAGTATTTCGGCGCGTCGGATTCGAGCCGCGCGCTCGTCTGGGTGCCCTACGCCCAGCGCAACGGTTGGGGCCAGGGAATTCTCACGGTGCGGACGCGCGGTAATCCGACCGGCGCGTTGGCCGCGATACGGCGCGAGCTCAAAGCCATCGACGGCGCGATCGCGCTGGCCAACGTCGTGACGATGGATGAAGCGATGGAGCGCTCGATGGCGGGCGATCGTCTGATCGCGGTGCTTCTTGGCGCGTTCGCCGGACTCGCGCTCGTCCTCGCCGCCATTGGCATCTTCGGTGTGCTGTCGTACGCGATGGCACAGCGCACACGAGAGCTCGGTATTCGTCTCGCGTTGGGTGCACAGCGCGGCGACGTGGTGCGCCTGGTGGCGCGCGAGACCGCGCCGATGGTGGCGAGTGGTGTCGTCGTCGGACTCCTTGCTGCCCTCGGCCTGACGCGGTTCGTCCGGACGATGTTGTACGAGATTCAGCCCAACGATCCGGCAACGTTCGCCGCGGTAGGGATCACGCTCGCCGCGGTCGCGGTGGTTGCGGCGCTTGTGCCGGCGCGACGCGCCAGCCGCGTCGACCCGCTCATCGCGATTCGAAGCGAATAGCGCGGCCTGCAACGTGCGTTCGTCGGCGAGCCATGCTTCGTGACTCGCCGACATGACCGCGACTGCCGCGCGAACAATCGACACATCTTCCCCGCTCCCGGGCCGCCTCTCGCACCGGCAGGTCCTGGTCGTCTTCAGCGGGCTCGTCCTGGCCATGCTGCTCGCGGCTTTGGATTCGACGATCGTGTCGACCGCGCTGCCGACGATCGTCGGCGACCTCGGCGGCCTCGAGCATCTCGCTTGGGTCGTGACCGGCTATTTGCTCGCGCAGACGATCGTCACGCCCGTCTACGGGAAACTGGGCGATCTCTATGGAAGAAAGCTCGTCCTCCAGTCCGCGATCGCGATCTTCCTCGTCGGCTCGGCGTTGTGCGGCGTGAGTCAGAGCATGTTCCAGCTCATCCTCTTCCGCGCGATTCAAGGATTGGGCGGCGGAGGCTTGAACGTCACGACGCAGGCAGTCGTCGGGGAC
>DATLPC010000045.1:0-1463 GCA_035535975.1 Gemmatimonadaceae bacterium
CAACTTTCGCCTGGTTATCGAGCATGGCGATGCGTTTGTCGAGGAGATCACGCGCCGCGTTCAACTCGGCGAGAGTTTGTTTTGGCGCCGGCGCCGCACGCGCCTTGGTGAACAAACCGAGCGACATGGCGTTGGCATCTCCATTCGTATATATCTCATATATTCTCACGTCGCGCCATCGCTCGTCGTCACCCAGGAGAATGGCCACCATTGACGACGAAATCGAGGACCTCCCGGATGAGATGCTCCTCCAGATCTTTGCATCCTCCGAACCGGCCACCGTGGCGTTGCTCTCTCGCGTGAGTCGGCGGTTCCGTGCAATCGCAACCGACCCCGTGGGGGTGTTGGCGGCCTTCGACAAACAATCCATCGAGGCGCGGAACGATTTGATCGTCAAACTCGCAGCTCGCGAGTCGGGTGCGCGTTTGTTTGTGCAATTCGGTCTCCGGCGCTACTTGAGCCGCGTGCGGTTCAACGTGCCGGTGGGTTCGCCGCGAGCGGTCGTCGGTGAGTTCCTTGCGCAAGCCGGCTCGGCGAATCGAGACGACGCGCGGCGTTTCATGGCTGCCATTTTCACGAATCTGGTCGCCGCCACCGCGGTGCGACACGACGCCGAGACCCTGATGAACATCTTCTCGACGAGAATGGCGCCGTACCTGCCGTACGCGAACATGTTCCCATTGCACAACGACCCATTCCCCGCGGGAGAGTTCTCCACGCCGAGCCGGCTTGATTCGATGCTCTCCTTGATCATTCGTGACGACAGCCCGGAGGGTGCCGATTGGCCGGCGGGAGTTCGCGTGTTGCTCCTCCGGCGCCGCGACGATAAGGTGGTGTTCAGGTTGCCCGCACTGACGGAGCTCGTCACGCGTGGTGCATACCAGTCGCTCCAGGTGATCGTCGATAGCGGTGCAATCCCCGCCGCGACCGCCGATGGATGGAGCTTTTTCGTCGTCGAGTTGGTCCTCCGACGAGCGCCGGTCGAGGTGCTTGAGCGCTTGGCGGCGAGTGCCAACCTTCACGCCACCGAGAGGACGTGGATCGGCGAACTCGCCACGGAAGCGAAGGCGGAGCGCGACGAGGCGCTTCGTCTCGCCGCGGCGGTTGGGTCGCAATCGAAACCGCCGGTGGCGCCCGTGGACGCGGAAATCTCTCGCCGCATCTCGTCGGTTCGTTTCGTGTAAAAAACACTTCCCATTTCACCGACGAGATGCATCCCGGCGCGTTGGCGAACGCGTTGGTCGCCGCGTCATCTCTCTTCGCGGTGTTCCCGCTCGTGGTCGCGATCGAGACGGCGCAATGGCCGCTCGCCGCGTTGTTCGCGTTCGCCGCCGCCGCGTCGGTGATGCAACACCTCTCCGATCAGAAGCGCCGCCGTGTGCCGGTGTTCGCCGTGATGGCGCGATTCTCCACCGCGTTTCTCTGGGTGGATCGCGTGTTCGCGTATGCGATCGCCGTGTGGG
>DATLPC010000046.1:0-6028 GCA_035535975.1 Gemmatimonadaceae bacterium
AAAGAACCGCTAATTTTTCTTAAGCCGCAGTCGAGCGTGATCGGGAACGGCGAATCGATCGTCCTGCCGAGGCAATCGAGCCAGGTCGAGTTCGAGGGGGAGATCGGTGTCGTCGTGGGCCGGACTCTGCGCCGCGCCACGAGTACCGAGGCCCGAGGGGCGATCAAGAGTGTCGTCGCCGTCAACGACGTCACAGCGCGCGATTTGCAACGATCCGACTCCCAGTGGACCCGGGCCAAGGGGTTCGATACGTTCTGCCCGGTTGGGGAGCCGGTTCCGGCGCCGGACGATCTGTCCGATCTTACGATCGTGACCCGCGTAAACGGACAGGAACGACAGCGCGCGACCGGCTCTGAAATGGTGTTTCCAATTCCCGACGTGCTCGCCTACGTATCCCACATCATGACGCTCGAACCGGGCGATCTGGTGCTGACGGGCACGCCGGCCGGTGTGGGGAAACTCTCACCCGGGGATGAGGTAGAAGTAGAGGTCGTGGGCCTTTCCCGCGTCCGCAACCCCGTAACGGACATTCAGTGACGCCTCAACCCGCTGGTCGATTTCGCACGCTGCCGGAGTATCCGCTCGCCGCGATCCCGCAGAAGAAGCGGGAGCTGGCGGCCCGCGGCGTAGACGTGATCGACCTCGGAGCGGGAGACGCCGACCTCGCGCCACCGCCGGCCGCCATTGCCGCCTTGGAGCGCGCCGCGCACACGCCGGCGATGAGCCGCTACGGGTTCGGCCTCGGCCTGGTTGCATTTCGCGAGACGGTCGCGACCTGGATGACCAAACGGTTCGGCCAGCGCTTTGATCCAATGACGGAGATCGTCCCGCTGATCGGTTCGAAAGAGGGCATCTCGCACCTCGCGCTCGCCTACCTCGAGCCCGGTCGCTACGCGATCATTCCCGAGCCGGGCTACAACGCCTATCAGGGCGGTACGATGCTCGCCAGCGGCGAGCCGTATCGCTACCCGTTGCGGCCGCGCACGAACTTCCTCGTCGATCTCGACGAGATTCCGGAGAAAGTGCTGCGCCACACGCGCGTTCTGTATTTAAACTATCCGAATAACCCGACCGCGGCCGTCGCGCCGCGCGACTACCTCGAGCGCGTCGTCGCGACCTGCCGGGAGCGCGACATCTTGCTGGTGTACGACAACGCGTATTCCGAGCTTGCGTTCGACGGCTACTGTCCGCCAAGCATCTTCGAGATCGACGGCGCGCGCGACGTGGCGATCGAGTTCCATTCGCTCTCCAAGACGTACAACATGACCGGGTGGCGCTGTGGCTGGGCGGTGGCGTCACCCGCGATCGCGTCGGTGCTCACCAAGGTGAAGTCGTTCACCGACACGGGGCAGTTCATGGCGATCCAGGCGGCCGCCGTCGCCGCCATCGAGAGCCATGACACCTTCGTGCCGGCCAACGTCGCGACGTTCCAGGCGCGACGCGACGCCGCGGTGCGCGCATTTCGCGAAGCGGGGTTTTCGTGCGAGACGCCGCGCGCCACGATGTATTTGTGGATCGCGCTGCCCGGGGAGATTCCGAGCGCGTTATTCGCCGAGCGGCTCCTCGAGGAGGAAGGCGTCGTCGTGATGCCCGGATCGGGCTTCGGCGCCGGCGGTGAAGGTTTCTTCCGCATCTCGTTCATCCTCTCGCCAGAGCGCATCTCGGAAGCGGCGCGCCGCGCGGGACGCGTGATCGCGTCGATGGGGGCGGCCGTCGCATGAAGGCGACGATGTTCGGTCGGCGGAAGCGACAGCGCGCGGCAATCGCGTGGTCCATCGCGATTCACGTCGTCGTGATCGCGATGATCGCGTCGATCACCTTCCAATATCCGATCGCGGCGCTGTTCGGCCCGCGCCCCGACGCCGAAGTCACCGAGCGAATTCAATACGTCCAAACGCGGCCCGCGCCGCGCGAGCCGGTCGGCAACGGATCGAACCCGACGAAGGAACCGCCGAAGCGCACGATCAAGCCCGCGCCGCTGCTCGCTCCGACGCTGACACCGAGCGCGCTGCCGCCCATCACGCCGCCGACCGTCAGTGTCGGCTCGGTGTCGGGAACCACCGGCGGTACCGGTGGCGCGCCCGCCGGCGTCGCCACGGGCGTCGAGCCGGCGCTGCCTGATCCGCGGATCGAGCTTCGCCCGAATTCGCTACGACTTCCGCTCACGCAGGGCGAGCGCAACGATAGCGCGGTGAAGGCGATCTACTACGCCTACCGCGAAGCGGAGATTGCCGCCGAAGAGCACAAGGGACGCGATCCCCGGGATTGGACGTTCGAAAAGGGCGGACAGAAGTACGGCATCGACTCCCAGTACGTCTACCTCGGCAAGTTCAAGATCCCTTCGATGATTCTCGCCGCGCTGCCGTTCAACCGCGGCATCGGCGTCGACGGCACACGCATCATCGAGGCGCGCAACTCGCAGTGGATCCAGAACGACATCTACATGCACTCGCAGGGCATGAGCGAGGACGACTTCCGTGCCGCGGTGCGGCGCATTCGCGAGCGGAAGGAGCGTGAAAAGCAGCAGGACGACAAGGACAAAGCGTCCAAGCCGTCCCCGATCGTCCCCTGACGTCGCTGCGCTGGGTCGTCGCTCAGCCGCCGAACGGTCCGTTGTGCGATGGACCGTTGTGCGATGGTCCGTTGTGCGACGGGCCATTATTCGATGGACCGTCGGCCAGGGCGTGCGCCGGACCGTCCTCTGAACCATTCGAGTCCGTCGGCTCCTCGAGCTGTTCCCAGAACGGCCGATAGACGCCGCACACGACGCCGAGCACGCCGAAGTCCTCGTTCGGCGAGATCTCGATCGCCTCGTCCTTCGGGTTCGCCGGCTCGAGCACGATGCGTCCCTCGCGATGCGCCAGCGTCTTGATCGTCGCTTCCTCGCCGAGCCG
Organism: Gemmatimonadaceae bacterium; assembly: GCA_035535975.1. Taxonomy (GTDB): domain Bacteria; phylum Gemmatimonadota; class Gemmatimonadetes; order Gemmatimonadales; family Gemmatimonadaceae; genus JAQBQB01. The sequence goes on from DATLPC010000046.1 coordinate 2,895, forward strand.
CGCGGCGATGATGTTGCCGTCCTTCGGCGAGAGCGACGGGCTGACCATCACGTAATCGCCGTCGAGAATACCGCGGCCCGCCATGCTGTCGCCTTTCACCTTTAGAAAATACACATCGTGCGTCGGCAGGAAGCGGCGATCGACGGTGATGAATCCTCGGCGATCATCCGGCGACACCGACGGCGTGCCGGCGTGGATGCGACCGTAGAACGGAATCGGCTGAGTCTGTCCACCGCCGGAGAATCCGAGCAGTCGCACGCCGCGCGAGCGTGACTCATCGCGCTCGATGTATCCCTTGCGCTCGAGCGCGTGCAACAAGTCGGAAACCGTCTTCGTCGACTTGATGTGGAATTGCCGGGCAATATCGCGGATGCTCGGCTGGTATGTGTTCGCGGCGAGAAAATCTATCATGTAGTGATAGACTCGCTGCTCGAGTTCCGTGAGCTGCTCTGACATGGGCTGTTGCCCCCGTTCTTTCCGAGGCGACCTCGACTCGCACTATCGTTGAGCGAGCTCCGATGGTCGGCAGTGGCGCGTAAATGTACGTGTGCGTTGTAAAGTCGGTCAACGCTATACACACGTTCAATAGGCCAAACGTCTCAGAGCGGCGTCGATGCGCGCGAGTGAACGTTCACGTCCGAGAAGCACGAGCACGTCGAAGATCCCCGGGCTTGCCGCGACGCCGGTGAGCGCGACGCGAAGCGGTTGGAAAATTTTTCCCGCCCCGACGCCGATTCGCTCGGCGAGCGTGCGCAATTCCGGCTCGAGCGCGTCTGTCGTCCACTTCGGCGCCGATGTCAGCGCGTCGCGCGACGCGTTGAGGATCGTTTGCGTTGCTTCGCGGTCCTTCCATCCCTTCGCGACCGCTTCAGCATCGTATTCCACCGTCTCAGTGAAGTAAGGCGCCGCCTGACGCACGATGTCATCGAGCGTGCGCGCACGCACTTTCAGCAGATCGATCAGCTGCAGGAACCAATCACGACGCGCCGCAAGCTCCTCTTCGGTGGCCAGTCCCGCGGTGACGATCAGAGGGATCAGACGCTTCGCGAGATCCGACGGGCTCGTCAAACTCAGATGCTGACCATTCATCCACTCGAGTTTCGTCATGTCGAAGATCGCTGCTTTCTTCGACAATCCATCTGTCGAGAACAACTCCACCATCTGAGGAATCGTCATGACCTCGATATCATCGCCCGGTGACCAGCCCAACAAGGCGAGAAAGTTGAGCATGGCGTCTGGAAGAATTCCCATGTGCTGATAGTCGCCAACTGCGGTCGCACCATGGCGTTTGCTCAACTTCTTGCCATCGGGTCCATGGATCATCGGCAGGTGCGCGAAGCGCGGCACGGGAACGCCTAACGCCTCGTACAGTAGAATTTGCTTCGGCGTGTTCGACACATGGTCGTCGCCGCGCATGACGAGCGTGATCATCATGGCGATGTCATCTGACACCACCGCGAGATTATAGATGGGGGTGCCATCTGACCGGAGGATGATGAAGTCGCCTTCGCCAATGTCCTCATTTGCGAACGTGATCGTTCCATGGACGAGGTCGTCCCACGACGTGCTTCCTTCCGGCATTCGGAAGCGCACGACGAACGGCATGCCCGACGACACTCGGCGCTCGACCTCTTCTCTCGGAAGACGGTCGCAGCGGCGATCGTACTTGAACGCGTCACCTCGCGCCTTCGCCGCGGCCCGCTGTTCCTCGAGCTCCTCCGTCGTACAAAAGCACCGGTACGCCCGATTGGTGTCGAGGAGGCGTTTGACGTCCATTTGATGGCGCTCGAGGTTCGCGCCCTGGTGCACAACCGCTTCGTCCCAGTCCAGGCCGAGCCACTTGAACCCCTCGAAGATCGCGCGCGTGCTCTCTTCCGTGCTGCGGACCTTGTCGGTGTCCTCGATGCGCAGCAGGAACTGGCCGCCGTAGTGACGGGCGTAAAGCCAGTTGAATAGGGCGGTTCTCGCGCCGCCGACGTGCAGATACCCCGTCGGCGACGGGGCGAAGCGAAGTCGTTCCGGTGACATGACGTACGATTGCGGCAGTGGCTGTAAGCACGAGAGCCCGCCGTTCGGCGGGCTCTCGGACGGGAAGGGAGGGATTCGAACCCTCGATACGGGTTTTGCCCGTATAACGGTTTAGCAAACCGCCGCCTTCAGCCTCTCGGCCACCTCCCCAACACCAGCCGTTGCATCGGCTTATGGGCGCTGGTTCGTTGCGCCGTCTATCGAAACTAAACCGGATGCGCATGAAGTTGAAGACCTGGCGACGCCATCGCTTAGAACAAGACGTCGGTGCCGATCGAGAAGGTGGTTCCGGTTTGACCGGCGAGATAGTAGCCGAAGAACGAGCTCGCGGGAGACTTGTCCACGTGCATGACGTGCAGGTTCAGCCGCCAACTGCGCGTGCCCGACGGGTAATAATTGAGGCCTCCGCCCAGTTCCCACGGGAATCGTCGAAACTGATCCGACACGTAGCCGCCGAATACATCGAGGTTCAGTCGTTTTGGCACCACCATGTAGCCCATTTCCGCCATGAAGCCGCGATCGTAGATCGACGTGAGCGGAAGCGGGGCGTCGGCGACGAAGTCGTTCAGCGTTCGGAAATAGAACTCGCTCTGAAACGCGAAGCCGCGGTACTTCGCGCCGGCGTCGATCGCCAGCTCGTGGTAGCTGAGGTTCTTCACCGTGACGCCCGGCGCCAAGGCGCCAAAGTCGAATGGATTGATGCCGTCCGACAACTTGACCTGGCTCGCGACGGGCGCCTGGTCGTCGGGCGTTCCACGAAACTCGCGGCTCGAGCCGCCCGAAACACCGAACTGCGTCGCGACGCGTGTGTGGTATTCGAGGTCGCCGAATCCATTGCGCGGGCCGAACTCACCGGTCGTCGGCTGCCACCGAAGGCTCCCGCTGTACGCGAGATCGCGGCTGTCGTTCGCCTGCACCTGGCCCAACTGGCTCAGGTTGTTGTTGACGGAAAGCGTGTAGAAGAGCCGCGGCGCGATCTCGCCCGTCACGAACGCGCCGGACGAAAAGCCGCCGCGGAAAAACTCTTCGACCATCAGGCGGTCCGACCCGGCCCAGAACGGCCACGAGCCCTGCATCGATCGCGCGGTGAGCGTGGGGACGATGCC
>DATLPC010000047.1:0-5631 GCA_035535975.1 Gemmatimonadaceae bacterium
TGAAACGCGACGGTGCTTGCGACATTGAGCGGGGCGATGATCGTTACGTCGTGCACCTCGACGACCTCGCCCGGCTTCGACAAGGCGCAATTGCCGCCGGTTTCCGCGGCCAGATCGACGATGACCGAACCGGCACGCATCGAGAGCACCATCTCTTCGGTGATCAGGATCGGCGCGGTCTTGCCTGGGATCTGCGCCGTCGTGACGACGAGATCCTGGTCCTTGATGTGATTGGCGATCGCGGCGAGCGTTCGCGCTTGCTCGTCGGACGTCTGCGCACGCGCGTACCCACCCGCCGCCTCAGCCGATTCGCTCACCAGCTCGTTGGCGACGAACGTCGCGCCGAGGCTTTGCACTTGTTCGCGCGCCGCGGGTCGCACGTCGAACGCCGAGACGACACCACCGAGCCGGCGCGCGGTGGCGATCGCCTGGAGTCCCGCCACACCGGCGCCGATCACGAACACTTTGGCGGGCGAGATATTCCCGGCCGCCGTGGTCAGCATCGGCAGGAACTTGCCCGACGTCGACGCACCGACGAGGACGGCTTTGTAGCCCGCGACCGTACTCTGCGACGACAACACGTCCATCGATTGGGCGCGCGTAATTCGAGGCACCAGCTCGAGTGCAAGGGCGGTGACCTGTCGCTGCGCGAGCGCCGCACTCGTGTCGGCGCTGTGGCCGGGCCGGAGCAGCGAGATGAGCGTTGCGCCACTGTCGATCCGCGCGATCTCCGCAGTGCTCGGCGGCTGGACCTTCGCGACTACTTCGGCGCCGCTGAACGCGGCGGCGCCATCGACGAGGGTCGCGCCCGAGGCTTGGTATGCTTCGTCGCGGAATCCCGCGCGAAGCCCCGCCCCTCGCTGAACCGCGACCTCGACCTTCAATTGTTTGATCAACCGTGAGACACTATCTGGCGCAAGCGCGACGCGCTGCTCGCGCGGAGCGGTTTCCGTTGGTACGCTGATTTTCATTGAGGAGCGGTCGGGTGGCGCGGCGTGCTACCAGAGTCTAACGCGCGCCACTTGGTAAGTGCTGAGACGGCTTGATTATATCCATTTGAAGCTCCTTGGCAAATCCGGCGGTTCTCCCGCAATTGCGCCCGAGATTCCCTGACTTTCTGGGGCTGCTCGACAGCCGCCGTCGATGGCGGTCGACATCTTCGGGCGACTGCGCGACATTCCCCGTATGATGACGACGCCCAGCAGGTCGGAAAACTGGAGCCGGTCGTGCCTCCGCGGTACTGTCGCGCTCGTGGCGTTGGCCTCGCTCGGCGCCTGCACCCGACTTCGAAGCCCCATCGCGCCGGTCGTTGGTCCGCCCCCGACGTTCATCGTCTCGACGTCCGACGTGCGCGGAACGCGTCTCATCGACATACGCGACGGGACGACCAAGGCCGCCGCCTTCCGTGCCGCGACCGAAGTCCTCTCCAAGCGCTACTCCGTCGACGTCAGCGACGAGCATGCGGGTTTCCTGATGACGCCGTGGCAAGCGAGCTTCATGCGCGACGGCGCGCCCGACCTTCGTTACCGCACGCGCGTGATGATTCGGTTTCTCGGCGACGAATGGAAGCAGGTGTCGGTGCGAGCGACGGCCAACTGGCAGCGCCCAGGCGCCAACGATGAATGGGACATCGGCTACGATACGCAGGTGTTGGACGATGTCTCGAATGACCTGATGGCGCGGATCGGCAAACGTCCCTGAGTTTCGGCGATCGTATCGCCGGTCGTCAACGCGTCTCGGGCAGGAGCGCCGTGATCTTCCAGCCGCCGTCGGCGCGGACCAACTGCGCCCGGTACTTCCGCTGTAGCGTCGTGGGATCCGCCGCGTTCTTGTTGCGATAGCTGATGTGCAACGTGACGACGACGTCCGCGCTGTCGCCATGGATGCTCAGCGCCTCGTACGTTCGGTTCTTCACTCGAACGTTGGCGGCGCGGCCAAACAATCCGGTGAACCAGGCGCGCTCCGCGTCGGGAATGTTCGGGAACCTGAGCTGCACGGCGTTGATCTCCTCCGTGCTGATTGCGTTGGCCAGCGGCTCGAACGTCTGATACAACACCGCTGTATCTGAGGGGACGACGGGCACTTTGATCTGATGCACCACGCTCGTGTCGGGACGCAGCGGGGCGATGCGCGCCGGCGTGCCCGCGGGCGTCACAGTTTTTGGCGGCGGCGTCGTTACCGATTCCACTGGAGCCGCCGCGGGTTGCTGCGCGACGACGCTGTCGTGATGCGCAACCGGCGCCGGTGTCGGCGGCGCTTCCTGTAATTGCGACCAGAAAACCAAACCACTCGCTAACAGCGCCGACCCGATCAACGTCGCGAGCCCGATCCGCTTCACGCTCATCTTCTGTTGCGCCATCGGCATCGTCGGCTGCAACGAGGGATCGCTCGAGCGCGGCAACGGCGACAGTCGCGGTGGCGGCGGCGAAATACGTCGCGGCGCCGTGAGCGACGACGGATCCCAACCTCCGAGCGCAAGCGCGGGATCGAGCTGATCGCGCGCCTGCGCGGCGCTCGCGAGACGATCGGTCGGCGAGCGCGCCAGCATGTGTACGATCAACGTGTCCAATCGGCGCGGCAGCGCGGGATCGAAATCGCGCACGTGCGGCGGCGTCTCGTGTAATCGCCGCCGAATCATCTGCTCGCGCGTATCGGCGCTGAAGGCCTGCGCCCCGGTGAGCATCTGGTACAGAATGCAGCCAAGGCTGTAAATGTCGGCGCGCTCATCGACTGGATCGCCGAGTAACTGCTCCGGGCTCATGTACTCCGGCGTGCCGATGACCAGACCGCTCCGCGTGAGCGCGTCCTGCGGCGACTCGGCGATTGCTTTCGCGATACCGAAGTCGACGACCTTGGCGATTTCCTTGCCGCCGCGCGTGTGCGTGAGAATGACATTGTCGGGCTTGAGATCGCGATGCACGATCCCGAGCTCGTGCGCGGCCGACAATCCATCGGCGACCTGTCGAGCGATGTCGATCGCGCGTCGCGGGTCGAGCGGCCCGTCGCGCGCGATGATCGTCGACAGCGACTCGCCGTCGACGTACTCCATCACGAGGTACACGATCTTGTCGGCTTCGCCGTAGTCGAACACGGCGGCGACGTTCGAGTGAAGAATACGTGCCGCGTTCGACGCCTCGCGCGCGAATCGATGCAATGAGTCGGGATCGTTGACGAGCGACGGATTCATCACCTTGATCGCGCACTGCCGCGTCATCTTCACGTGCTCGGCGAGATAGACTCGGCCCATTCCGCCTTCGCCGATTCGCGCCAGCACGAGGTACCGATCGGCGATCACCCGTCCGATGAGTGGATCGCCCGCCGCCTTCGGACGAAGCGAGGTCCCATCCTTTGGACAGAAGCGATCTCCCGTCTCGTATTCGGTGCCGCACTGCGGACAGACTTTGATGACGGCGATCGCTTCATCGGCGCTCGGCGTCGGCTGTTGCGCGAGCAAGCCCGAGCCCAGCGCGCTCTCGGTGAGATGCGGATCCGTCACACCGGCGGCGCCGGGCGCGCCCGAGCTTGCAATCGGCTCGGCCGATGGGGCTGCGCCGGTCGACGACTGCATCTCAGAATCGCGATCGTGGTCGCTGGACATGTCGGTCAAAGATCATTCGCCAAGAGTACGCGGTGAGCGCGCGCTTTGCTACCGGATGGAGCGTGCCCGTGGTCCCGATCCTGCCCCGGATCCAGTCCGCCATGACCACAGAACCACAATCGATCGAGTCGTCCACGCAGCGCCGTTACCCGATTGGCGCCGAGATCGTACACGAAGCCGACGGATCCGCGACAGTGCACGCCCGAGTCTGGGCCCCTGGCCGGAAGTCCGTCGAGCTCGTCAATGAAGACGACCCGACCCATGCTTCCGATTCGCCTCTGATGGCGGAGGGAAACGGCTACTTCTCAGGGTACACCACAAACGCCACAGTGGGAACGCGATACCGGTTTCGACTGGACGGCGGCGACGCCTATCCGGACCCAGCTTCCCGCTTCCAGCCCGATGGTCCGCATGGACCGTCCATGGTCGTCGATCCGACGGCTTATGACTGGACCGACCGCGACTGGCCCGGTCTGTCAATCGAAGGGCAGGTGCTCTACGAGCTTCACGTTGGCACGTTCACGCGGCACGGAACCTATCGCGGCGCCATTGAACGTTTACCCGATCTGGTCGATACCGGCATCACGGCGCTCGAGATCATGCCCATCGCCGACTTTGTCGGGCGATTCGGGTGGGGCTACGACGGCGTCAACCTGTTCGCACCGACGCGGCTCTACGGGACGCCGGACGATCTGCGGGCATTGGTAGACGCGGCCCATCGACTCGGCCTGGGCGTGATCCTCGACGTCGTGTACAACCATTTCGGGCCGGACGGCAACTATCTCGGTCAGTTCTCGCCCCACTACGTCACGGACAACGAAACCGAGTGGGGGCGAGCGCTCAACTTCGACGGCGAGCATTCGGCGCCCGTGCGCGAGTTCATTTTGACCAACGCTCGCTACTGGATCGACGAATTTCATTTCGACGGGCTCCGGCTCGACGCAACGCAGCAGATCTTCGATTCGTCGACGCCGCACATCTTGGCAGAGGTCAGCGAAGCGGTTCGAAGTGCGGCGCGCGGGCGCGATACGATCGTCGTCGCCGAGAACGAGCCACAGCAGGCGTCGCTCGTGCGGCCACTGCGCGACCATGGTTGTGGGCTGGACGCGCTCTGGAACGACGACTTCCATCACAGCGCTCGCGTCGCCGCGACCGGTCGCAGCGAGGCATACTACAGCGGCTACCGAGGCACGGCTCAGGAGCTGATCTCGCTGGCCAAGTACGGCTTTCTCTACCAAGGCGAATGGTACGCGTGGCAACACCACCGCCGCGGCGAAGCGGCACTCGACCTACCGCCGTCGAAGTTCGTGTTGTTCACGCAGAATCATGATCAGATAGCAAACAGCCGCGACGGCCGCCGGCTCCAACAGGAGACGAGTCCGGGCCGGTATCGAGCACTCACCGCGCTGCTGCTGTTGCTGCCGCAAACACCGATGCTCTTTCAGGGCCAGGAGTTTGCCGCGTCGAGCCCGTTCTTGTACTTCGCCGATCACAATGCGGATCTCGCCAAGCTCGTTCGCGCCGGACGTCGCGATTTTATGGCGCAGTTCCCGAGTTTCGGTCCGTCGAATGGGTCGGATCCCGTCGACGATCCGTCCGACAACCAAACGTTCGCCCGATGCAAGCTCGATTGGTCCGAACGCGCCACGCACCGCGAAGCATTGGATCTCCATCGCGATCTTCTTCGCATTCGTCGCGACGATCCGGTGATTCGATCGCGCGCACCTCGCTCGCTCGACGGAGCTGTCATTACCGAATGGGCCTTCGTGCTTCGTTTCTTTGGAGACAATGGCGACGATCGACTGCTTGTGGTGAATCTCGGCCGCCGATTCCACGCCGACCCGTTCCCTGAGCCGCTGGTCGCGCCACCAACCGGACGAGCATGGCAAACGATCTTCTCGACGGACACGCCGAAATACGGCGGCTGGGGGACTTCGCCACTCGAGACGGTCGACGATGGTTGGTGGATTCCCGCTGAGTGTGCCGTTCTCCTCGCTCCGACGCATGCCGAGACGACTGGTCGATAGAATCGT
>DATLPC010000048.1:0-93608 GCA_035535975.1 Gemmatimonadaceae bacterium
GGATGACAGCCTGGTATTCTTTCATGGGCGCGAAATTAGTACCTTTGCGCGCCATGCACACCACCCCCGGGTTCCCGACGCTACGCATCGTGTCGCACCCGCTCGTGCAGCACAAACTCAGCATCCTGCGCGACCGCGAAACGCCGACGAAGATCTTCAAGGAGCTCGTGGACGAGATCGCGATGCTTATGGCCTACGAGGCCACGAGCGACCTCCCGCTCGAGGACGCAGCCGTATCCACGCCCCTCGAGCGCACCGTCGGACGCCGGGTGAGTGGGAAGAAGCTCACGCTCGTGCCCATTCTGCGCGCCGGCTTGGGAATGGTCGAGGGGATCTACCGCCTCGTTCCCGGGGCACGGGTCGGCCACATCGGGCTGTACCGCGACCACGACACGCTCGAGCCCGTCGACTACTACTTCAAGGTTCCCGGTGACGCCCCTGAACGCGACTTCTTTCTCCTCGATCCGATGCTCGCGACCGGAGGTAGCGCGGCCGCGGCCGTCGCATCACTGAAGCGCGCCGGGGCAACGCGCATCCGATTCATGTGTCTCGTCGCCGCCCCTGAAGGCGTGCGTCGTCTCGCCTCAGCGCATCCCGACGTCGTCGTGTATTGCGCTGCACTCGACCGGGAGCTCAACGGTCACGGCTACATCCTCCCCGGACTCGGCGACGCCGGCGACCGTCTCTTCGGAACCCGTTAAACGCTGAAGGGCCGCCAACAGTTCCGGCGGCCCCTCAGCTCTTGTGTCGCTCGTCTCCTGTCTCGTGTCTCACCCAAACCACTCTCTTGGGCAGTCCCGCTGCTGACGCGCAGCGTCGATCACCCACTGCTGTGACTGCGAGTCCACCACCTCGCCCTGCACCTTATTGAGCCATGAGCTGGCCTGGCCGCCGTCACCCACCCGGCGCCAAAGCTCTCCGACCAAATAGGTCAACACCGCACGTTCCTCTCGCGCCACCCCGTCGAAGCTCGAGAGCGATTCCTCGAACTTCCACGCGGCCTTGCGTCGATAGAAACGTTCGGCTTCTACGTCGCCTTCGTCCACACAGCACCAAGCGGCGCGAAGCAACAGATCCGCAATGTGCCGCGGCTCCATGCCTTGCCACTCTGCAACCTTCGCGGCCGCCTCGTACTTCTCGGAGCCGCTCAGTGCGCCGCACGTGATCGCTGGTGCGAGCTCGTTCCACACCCGTTCCTTGAGCACCGGCGTGACTTCTGCTTCCTCAGTGAAGTCGCGATCGGCGCCAGAGTAGCCACAGCGATTGCATGTATGGATCAAATAGGGCAGCGGCTGCGTGCCCGCGGCGCGCTCGTGAAAATCAGTGCGCTTGCCCCCGAAGGAGTTGGTCGACACCACCGTTTGCGAGCGAAAACGCGTCTCGCAAATCGGGCATTGCAATTCGATCTGCTGAAGCGTGGTCATCGGTGCCTCTCCCGCCTACGTCTACATCCTTTCCACAGGTGTGAAAAGGAAAAATTGTGCCATGTCGAGAGAGCCGTCGCGGGACTCTTGTTCACGTACTAGGCCATTACTATCATTCCGCGTCCGTCGTGCGAGCCGATCGCACGACTCGCGCGCCGCCCTCCCGCGTCCGGTCGAATGCTGATCAACCTGCTCCCTGATTTCTTCGCCGTTCTCGAGAGCACCGATCGACTCGCCGCCTACCAGCGCTACTTCGACACTCACCGACGACTTCTCCAGTCCTACTGGCAGAACTACGTCATCGATCCCGAAACCGGACACTTCTTCGACATCGTCCGCTCGACGATCGACGCGGGACACGAAGATGTCGCCGCGATGCTGGCGCGCACCGATGTCGTGAGCCTCGCGCGCGCCACCGAGCAGCAGTGCCGCGAAATCCTCGACATGGATTGCGATGTCGACGTCGTGCTGATGGTCGGCGTCGGCGCGGCAAACGCCGGCGAACTAGTCGTCGATGGGCGGGGCAGCGCCTTTGTCTGCCTCGAGCACTTCACCGGCCAGACGAACACGCAGACCGAGGGGCTCGGACTCGATCCCGAGCTCATTCCCGCGTGGCTCGCTCACGAGATCGCGCACGTCGTGCGGTATACCTCGCCCACGAGCCGAAGCGAGCTCCGCACCATCGTCCGGGAGGCGGGCGGTCACTACTCCTACTGGGACAGTGGTCGCCGAGCGACGCTTCGCGAGCTGCTCGTCAACGAGGGATTGGCCGTTCACGTCTCTCGGGCCGTCAGTCCGGGACATGCCGCGTGGGAGTACTTCGGCTACGAGCGACGACAATACGCCGACGTGCGGCAGCTGGAACCCGTCGTCGGACGCGCCGTCGCCGCCGATCTCGATCGCCGCGGTCTCGGACTTCGTCTACGCTACCTCTCCGGCGGAATGAGCGATGAAGCGCGCACGGTCGATCGGTACGTTCTGCCCGAGCGCGCGGGCTACTACCTCGGCGCGAGACTCACCGAACCGGCTGTCGGAGCGCGCGGCCTGGCCTGGTCGATTCGCGCGAGCGCCCAAGAGATCGCGGCCGTCGGTCACGCGGCGGCGCTGACGGCGTAACCCTACTTCCCGACACAAAATCGGCGGAAAACCTCGTCGAGCACCTGCTCGACGTCGACCGCGCCAACCAATCCTTCGAGCGCCGCTACCGCGTCGTGCAGATGAACCGCGGCCACCGGAGCGGGGACCTCGCCACTCCGCCAACGTGCGAGGAATTCGACGACCTCATCGCGCGCGCGGCCGATCGCGAAACGATGCCGCTCTTGAGTTAGAATCGGCGCATCGAGATCCGTCGCGGCATCGCCCCCCGCGATCAGCGCTTGAATCAATTCAACGAGTGGATTCAGTCCGTCCCCGCGCTCGGCGCTCACGGCGACCGCGGCTCGAGCGCCGACGGCGTTCTTCGCCGATACGAGCTCGGTGTCACTCGGCGGTGCGAGGTCGGACTTCGTGCGCACCGCGATGACGGGAGCGCTCGTACGTCCCAGCAATCCCGTCCCGATCGCTCGCATGCTCTCGGCGTCCTCGCCACAGGCAAGAACCACCGCGGCGCGCGCGACGTACGAGCCGCTTACTTCGACACCCAGTCGCTCCACGACATCCGTGGCTTCACGAATTCCCGCCGTATCGACGAGCCGTAGGGGTATGCCCTTGGTGTCGATCACGGCTTCGATCGCGTCGCGCGTCGTTCCGGGAATGTTCGTCACTATCGCGCGTGATTCGCCGAGCAGCGCGTTGAATAGCGATGACTTGCCGACATTCGGCGCTCCGGCCAGAACGACGAGTGCCCCCTCGCGTACCAGCTCGCCCGTCTTCGATGTTGTGAGCAGTTGATCGAGCGCGGTAATCAGCCGCTGGGCCGCGTCGGCAATTCTTGCGGGTGCGATCGGGCCGTCGTCTTCTTCTGGAAAATCGATGTCGTAGGCGATGAGCGCCTCGAGCTCGATGAGTTTGGATCGGAGTTCCAGCACTCTGCGGCTGAGGCCACCGTCGAGCTGTCGAAGCGCGACCGATTGCGCCGCGCGTGAACGGGCGTCGACGAGATCCGCGGTGGCTTCCGCTTGTAGCACGTCCATCTTGCCGTTGAGGACCGCGCGCCGCGTGAATTCGCCCGGACCAGCGATCCGTGCCCCCCGCGCGACGAGCGCCGCCGACACCGTCGTCGAGACGACAGAGCCTCCGTGTGTGACGAGCTCGACGGCGTCTTCGCCGGTATAGGACGCCGGCGCGTCGTACCGGGTGACGACAACTTGATCGAGCTCGGCTCCGGACGCATCACGCATTGGCGATACGACGACGCGACGCGGTCCGTCGGGCCAACGATCGAGCGTGCCGCGCGCAATCGCGTGCGCCTGCGGACCCGAGAGCCGAACGATTGCCAGCGCCCCGCGCCCCGGCGCTGTCGCTACGGCGACGATCGTATCCGAAAGGTCGAGAGGACTGGCGCTGTCTTGATCCGCCATCTAGCGCGTCGCGTGTGCGCCGCCAGCCGACAGATCGAGCGTTTCGCCCGGCTCCAGAATTTTCACGGCGTCACTCAAGTGGTGCGAGGCGAGTCGCGCCTTCAGCCGGTTGATTGCGTCGTGCGCCGTCGCCGTCACGTGTCGGAACGTCCCCCAGTGATACGGAACGAATACCGACGCGCGCAAGCGCTCGAACAAGTCCAGCGCATCCTCGTGCGTCAGGTGCCCTTTTCGAAAGCCCGGCTTCCACCACGGCGCGTATCCAATCGGGAGCAGCGCTAGATCGAGCTCTCTCCCGTGATTCCACAACGTGCGCTCGACCATGTGATGCGTGTCGTCGACGAGCGCCGTGTCGCCGGCGAAGAAGGTCGTCGTCGACCCCGAGAGCAGATACATGTTCGCCGCGCTGCGCCATCGGTCGAAACCGTATCGGTTGCCTTTGTGCGTCGCGGCCGCCGCGTGCAACTCGACATCCTGCAGCCGCATCGATTCGCCGGGCGCGAGCGAACGTGCCGATTCGAAGCCGAGGCGTCGAAGCCATTTCGCCACCGCCGGCGGCGCGATGAGCGGGATGTCGCGCGGCAACCGCTCGAGCGAATCGAATGACAGATGGTCGGCGTGCGCGTGTGTCAGGAGGAGCGCATCGAGCTTCGGCAAATCCGTCAGCGCGATTCCCGGCGCCGAGACCCTTGGCAGCAGGCGTCCGAGCTTCGGCTCGAAGTTCGGATCCGTCAGGATCCGAATACCGTCGAGCTCGAGCAGAAGAGTGGCGTGGCCGATGTAGGTGACTCGCATGCGCGCTCCACAGGCGCCGCCCCCCCGAGTGTCGGCGCCGGTCTAGGTCTTTCGAGAGCGACTTGCGGGATTCGTGCTCGCGGTGCCCCCAACGCCCGCCCGAACTCGCTCGCGCGTCAGCACCCACTGCTGGGGCAACGCCGCGATGTTCTGCGCCGCGTAGTACAGGTTGAGGCCCGACGCGAAGTTGAGGAACATGACCGTGAACATCGCCGGCATCATGTAGCTCATCACCTTCGCCTGTGGATTCGGCGGCGACGCGCGCATTCCAATCCACGACAACACGAACATCGACGCGCCCATCACGATCGGTATAACGTACAGCGGATCGCGCAGCGAAATGTCCGGCAACCATAGGAACGAAACGCCGCGGAACTCGATCGTGTTTTGGAATACGAAATAGAGCGCGAACAACACCGGCATCGGCAACAGCATGGGGACACAGCCGAGCATCGGACTGAACGGACTCATTCCGTGGTCGGCGTACACCTTCACGAGCGCTTCACGCTGCTTTTCCGGATTGTCCTTGTAGCGTTTCTGAATCTCCGTCAACTCGGGCTGGAGTCGTTGCATCTGGATGCTCGTGCGCATCGCCTTCTGGTTGAGGGGCCACAGAAGCAACCGGATCCCGACGCCGAACAACACAAGCACCCAGCCGTAATTCACCCGGAACGTCGACCGCATCCAGAGCAGGACGCGCATCACGATCGTCGCGAACGGCTGCACGACCGCGTGGAACCAGCCGGCGTATGGATTCACGTTCTCCAGATCGTTGCCCAACGCGTGCAGCTCTTGCCACGACTGCGGGCCGACGTACAAATCGAACGCGAATGAGCCGTTCGAGAGAGGGAGGGATGTCGTGGCTTCAGCGAGATTCGGGATCTTCCCGAGTCGCGGACCTCCGCGCATCACCAGACCACGGAAGATGCCGGCCGGCTTGGCCCCCACCGGCTGCATTAGCGCTACCAGCCAGTATTTCGAGCGCACCGATACCCACTGGAAGGATCCGCTGTCCGCTCGCACGGCGCCCGGATCGAGCTTGCCGAATGGCACGCTCGTCACGTCGCGCAGCGGGATCTTGTAGCCGAACGCCAGATGTCGCATGTCGTCCGACGTGTCGGCTTCCACCGAGTGAATCGTCGCCGGCAGATCGACGAGCAGGGCGGCACCCGGCGTCGCGCCGGCGACCGTTCCCTTGACCGCGGTTCGATACCCGTCGCTCGTCGGTTCGTATGAGAGCGTCACCGCCGGCGACGTGAAGGTGATCGCCGATCCCTGTTTCGCCACCGTGAATTTCACCGTGTCGAGCTGAATCGTGTCCGCGCCGCGAACGACGCGATACCCGAGCAGCGCTCCTCCGTCGCTGATCGTCACGCCCGCGGTGTCGGCGGCGCGTCCGGGACGGAGGTTTTTGTACGAGCCGATTCGCACCGTCTTTGGAACCGCCCCCGGATTTACCAGGGATAGCTCGGCGCGCGGCGTCGGCAGCGTTACGATCTCTCGGGGCGCAGTATCGGTCCGACCTGGAGCCGGTGGAGCAGGCGCTGGAGCCGCGGCGACTCGCGCCACGGTATCCGCCGGTGTCGTCGTGGGAGCTGCGCCGGTCGCGCGCGAGATCGTGTCGTTCTTTGCGCCCGGAAACGCCACGGCGCTGTCTTTCGTCGAGGTGGCCGGAGGCTTCGATGAGAACAAGCGCGGCGTGATGACGATTACCAGCGCCATCAGCGCGAGCGCCAGCAGTGTGCGTTTATCCATGCAGGTGGTCGAGTTGCCGTGATCTAGGGGACCGGATCGTACCCGCCCGGCCGAAACGGGTGACACCGCGCAATTCTGCGAGCGGCGAGCCATGCGCCGCGGAGCGCGCCATGTCGTTCGATCGCCTCAATGGCGTACGCCGAACAACTTGGATAATAGCGGCATGAGGCCGGTAGCAGCGGTGAGATCGCCACTTGGTAACCGCGCACGGCGAGAATGAGAATTGTTCGCATGCTAGCGGACCGGCGTACCCTTGGTTTGTCGGACGACCAACCTGATGTCGTCGCGCAAATCGTCCAGGCTGGCGTCGTACGCATTCGGCCGCGAACGAATCGCCACGTCGCACGGCACTACGGCGCGAAGTGTAGGAAGGAGCTCGAGACGCACGAGCTCGCGGAGCCATCGCTTCACGCGATTGCGACGAACAGCGGTGTGCTTGTAGCGAGGAACCACGATCGCGACCCGCGCATGACGAAGAGGGGAAGCGAGAATTCGGACATCGAGGTACGTCGTCCGAACCCGCCTCCCCTCTCGAATGACATTCTGGATATCGGTGCCTCGCGCCAAACGCTGATGGCGCGAGAAGCCAAAGCCGCCCTTCTCGTTAGGCGCCTGCGTACTTGCTTGGCAGCTTAACGGTGAGACGTTTGCGTCCCTTCTTGCGGCGCCGGCTGAGTGTTTCGCGTCCCCACTTGGTTTCCATGCGCGTGCGAAATCCGTGAGTCTTGATGCGGCGCTTGTTCCGGGGACGATACGTCGGCTTGCCCATGATAACTCCAAAAACGGTGCGAATGGTACGGCTTGAGAACCGGTAAACGTATCCCACATCAGCGGATAGATCAAGATCACGGCAAAGTAACCACCTCACGCAATTGCTTTTTCCACATAGCGCGCTAGCTTCGCTCCCCCGCCTCGACTTACCCGCTCGTCCCACATGACGCTGACCGCCCACGAAGCTTGGAGCCGATTGCTCGACCGGGCTCGCCAAGAGCTCCCCGAGCAAACGTTCAAAACCTGGCTCGAGCCCACCGAGGCGCTCTCTCTCGCGGACGACACCATTTACGTCGGCGCTCCCGACCAGTTCGCGGCGGACTGGAATGAGTCAAAGCACTCCGAGCTTCTCGCCAGCCTTGCCCCGGTCGCGCTCGGCCATCCGCTCTCCGTGGTCTTCAAAGTCACCGAAGAGCGGCGGACCAGGACGCAGATGGACCTGTTCATCGCACAGCCTCGGCAACGGCCTGTTCAGGGACAGAATGGCGCCAGTAATTCGCCGCCATTAAGCGATCGGTACACCTTCAATCACTTTATTATCGGCAAGTCCAACGAGCTTGCGGCCGCCGCTGCGCACGCAGTCGCCCAAGCTCCAGGCAAAGTCTACAATCCGCTCTTCCTCTACGGTGAAACCGGACTCGGCAAGACGCATCTCATGCAGGCCATCGCCCATGAGATTCTCCAGCGGAAGCCCGATACCCGCATCACGTTCATCGGCACCGAGCAGTTCACAAACGAGCTCGTCGCCGCCATCCAGAACCGAACCACCGCCGATTTCCGGCGCCGATTTCGCGAAACTGACCTCCTCCTCGTCGACGATGTCCACTTCCTCAAGGGGAAGGAGGCCATGCAGGAGGAGTTCTTCCACACCTTCAACGCGCTCTATGAAGGTGGCCGGCAGATCGTCCTGACCAGCGATCGCCCGCCGTCGGAGATCCCCGGTCTGGAAGCCCGACTGGTGTCGCGCTTCCAGTGGGGAATGGTTGCCGACATCGAGCTGCCCGATCTCGAGCACCGCATCGCGATCCTGCGTCAGAAGGCACAGCTCGATCACCTCGAGCTCACGATCCCCGAAGAGGTCATCCGCTTCATCGCCGAGAACGTCCGGTCGAGCGTGCGAGAGCTGGAGGGATCGATTATCAAGCTGTTGGCGTTCGCCTCCCTCAAGCATCGTGAGATCACGGTCGACGTAGCCCGAGATGCCCTCCGCGACAAGCTGAAACCGGCCGACGGCGACGCTTCCCTGGTGCCGGCGCTCAACACCGCCGCCATTCAGCAGTCAGTCGCCAAAGAGTGGGGCGTAACGACCGAAGGTCTTCGCTCCAAGACCCGCACCAAGAATCTCACCGTTCCCCGGCAGGTCGCGATGCACATGATGCGCGAGCTCCTCGGAATGCAGCTCGTCGAGATCGGCGCCGCGTTCGGCGGCCGCGATCACTCGACGGTCATCCACAGCCTCGAGCGCGTCGCTGCGATGATGAAAGAAGATCCGTCGTTCGCGCAGCGCCTGGCAAAGCTTCAATCTGCGTTGGAAAGCTTGCGGAATTGAACAGAAAACCCACCCCTTTCCACACCTCGTCTACTTCTTCCCCAAACTCCGCGCCGGACAATCCGGACAACTCGCGTTCCCCACACACGATCCACACGAGCAGCTATAGTCGAACTGATTGGTCCGGTGTAACTTCCAGCGATTTCCACGCGACCAACAGCGCTCTACTACTCCTACTAGTTTGAAGCTCTTTAGAAAGACTTAGTAAGTCGTCGGCGTTTTGCACACCATAGGAGCCGTGATGCGGTTTACGATCTCCCGGGAAAAGTTGCAGGAAGGTCTTGCCGCAGTGACTGCAAGCATTCCGGCGAAAACAACTTTGCCGGTTCTCGCCAACATCATGGTCGAGGCCACGGACAAGGGCATTCGGCTGTCCGGCACCGACCTCGACATCGCAGTGACCACCGAAGTCGCGGCCGACGTCGAATCACCGGGCGCCATCACCATTCCCGCCAAGAAGCTCAGCGAGATCGCTCGTGAGCTTCCCCCGGCTCCCGTTCGCATTGCCGCCGCCGGAGAGCAACGTGTCACGCTCGACTGCGGCCGTACCCACTTCAAGATCCTCGGACTGCCGCGCGACGAGTTCCCGGCCTTTCCGAACGTTCGGTTCAACGAGAGTTGGCGGATTCGCTCCGGCGATCTCCAGAAGCTCATCTCGCACACGGCTTTCGCGGTCTCCACCGAAGAAAGCCGCCCGATCCTGAACGGCGTCCTGTGGGAGCTCAAGCCCGATATGATGCGCATGGTCGCCACGAACGGCCATCGGCTCGCGAAGATGGAAGTCCCGATCAAGTCGGCCGGCGCACCCGCCACCGATCTGATCGTCCCTCCCAAGGCCCTCGAGCAGATCCGTCGCTTGTTTCCGGAAGACGAGGAGCTCGAGATCGCGAAAGGCGAAAACCATCTCGGGTTCCGCTCGCCGTTCACGGCGGTATTCACGCGCCTCATCGAGGGGCCGTATCCGAACTACGATCAAGTGATCCCGCGCGACAACAATCGCGTCGCCATTGCCGATCGGCAGGCGTTGACCAGTGCGTTGCGCCGAATGTCGATCATCGCCTCCGACCAGACGCACCGGATTCGACTATCGTTTAATGCGGGAATGCTCAAGTTCAGCGTCCAGACGCCGGACCTCGGCGAAGCGGCCGACGAGCTCGCCGTTCGCTACTCCGGCGACCCGCTCGACATCGGCTTTAATGCCAATTACCTGCTCGAGATCCTGCGCTTCATTCCGACCGAAGAGGTGCGACTCACGTTCAAGGCGCCGGAACGCGCCGCCACTGTCGAGCCCGAAGGCTGGGCCGACCCGGCGACGTACCTCTGCCTCGTGATGCCGCTGCGCCTGCTCGACTAGCATGCACGGCCTCCCCGCGGGGGGCGGGAGCGCGTTGAGGTGATTGGCTTCGTGACGCTGATGCAGGCGCTCGGCCTGGCGTACGCGGCCGGCTTCAATCTGTACGCGACCGTGGCCGTCACCGGACTCGCCGTCCGATACGGATGGGTCCACGACGTCCCGACAACGGTCGAGGCGTTCGCCAACATGGGCGTCATCGTCATCGCGGTCGCGCTCTATGTCGTTGAGTTCTCGGCCACCCTGATTCCAGGCGTTGCCGCCGCCTGGGAGACGCTCCACAGCTTCATTCGCCCGCCCGCCGCGGCGGCGCTCGCCGCGGCAACCGCCTGGCATTCCGATCCGCTGGTCGTTCTCGTCGCGGCGCTGCTCGGCGGAGGTCTCGCCGTGACGACGCATACCACGAAGCTTGGCCTCCGCTACGCCATCGACGCGTCGCCCGAACCCGTCACCAATGGCATCGCCAACACCGCGGAGCTCGTGCTCGTCGCCGGCGTAGCGACCGCCATCTGGCAGCATCCCTTCATCACGCTTGCGGTCGCGCTGCTGCTCCTTGCCGGCATGATCGTGGCCGTTCGCCTCATTTGGCGCGCGCTGCGCCAGGTTTTTACGGGGCGCTGGATGCCGTCGCGTGGATTGATGCAGGCGCCGCGTACGACCGAGGAACGTCCGTCGACGCGGCCGCCTCACGCGCGCGAGTTCGACGACGAATGACAGCGCGGCGCGTTGCCGAAGCAACGCGCCGCTGTGCCAACCTATAAGCCGGGTTCTGTGAGGACGACGAACGTCCCGATGGTCATTCCTCTCGGAGCGCAGTCGCCTGCGCCCTCTAGCAGCCTACCCGCAGCGTCTTGATCGAGGTGAGCGCCTCTCGCTGCCTATTTGGCCTTGCTCCCGCTGGGGTTTGCCTTGCTGCGTCCGTTACCGAACGCACGGTGAGCTCTTACCTCGCCTTTTCACCCTTACCCGATCCGAAGATCGTCGGCGGTGTGTTTTCTGTGGCACTGTCCGTCACGAACACCTTTCGTCACTCGTGCCCAGGCGTTACCTGGCAGCGCGCTCAGTGGAGCCCGGACTTTCCTCGGCCGGCGAAACAACACCGGTCGCGACCATCCGGTTGGCACACCAAAGAAATCTAATCAAAAATACGCGCGCACGCTCGGAAGTACCGTCGCCGCATGACGTCCGCATGCCATCCGACGATTACAATGCGCGCGCGATGAGAAAATATCGCGTCGCGCACCGTGATCCCCCCAACCCACCCATGGGGCACATCATGTTTTCACGTTCGTCCCCGTCGACCCGCGCCGTCCTACCGATTGCAACGATGCTCACCCCGACCGAGCGACTGCGGGTCGATGCAGCCGGCGAAGGTTCATATCAAGCGCTGCATCGCTCGTCGGTTGCCGAAGTCGTGCAAGACATCAAGGAGAACCGCGTTGGCGCGGTCGTCGTCTCCGTCGCCTGTTGCGATCAGCAGGCGCGAGCGGGCGTCGCCGCGCTCGTCCGCGAATTCCCGCGCGTGCCGACCGTCGCGCTTCTCAGTCAATTGGATCGCTCGACGCCGCAGGCGATGCTGAACCTCGGCTCCACGGGCATTCGCCGGCTCGTCGACGTGCGCGACTCCGACGGATGGCGCGAGCTGCGTCAGTACTTGCTCGGTGTCGGCGGCGACGACATGCAACGCCAGGCACTTGGCCAACTCGCGCTCGATCTCGCCGGCGCGCCACGCGATTGTTGGCGTTTCTTCGAGATCCTCTTTACGTGTCCGCCGCAGGTCGCTACCGTGCGCGCCCTCGCGCGACATCTCGATGTCCTGCCAAGCACGCTGATGAGCCGCTTCTTCCGAGCCCGCGTGCCGGCCCCGAAGCAATACCTCGCCATGGCTCGATTGATTCGCGCCGCGCGGCTGTTCGAGAATCCGGGCTTCTCCGTCGCCAACGTCGCCAACCATCTCGACTACTCGTCACCGCAAAGCTTCGGGCGGCACGTGCGCACGCTGATGAAGCTCACCGCGATGCAGTTCCGCGAACAGTACGACGGCGAAGGAATGCTCCAGCATTTTCGTCAGATGTTGGTACTCCCTCACCTCGACCGTCTGCGCGAGCTACGCCCGCTCAGCCCATCCTGGGGCGCCGCGTATGCACGAAGCTTGATTCACTGAGGCGAAGCGGCGCCGGCATCCATCGCCGCGACGATCTCGCTTGCCGTCGCCAGCGCCACTACGTCGAGCCCCTCGGCGGCGAGCGCCTCGCGGCCCCCCTCCTCGCGATCGACGAGTGCCAACACGCCGATCACGTCGCCGCCGGCCGCCCGGACCGCCGCCGCCGCCGTGCGCGCCGAGTTGCCGGTCGTCACCGTGTCCTCGATCACGACGACGCGGTCCCCCGCCTGAAACGGCCCCTCGATCAACTTCCCCGCGCCGTGTGCCTTTGCTTCCTTGCGCACGGTGAAGGCACGCAAGGGTCGCGAGCTTTTCGCACTGGCGTAGGCCATCGCGTACGCGATCGGGTCCGCGCCGAGCGTGAGGCCACCTATCGAGTCGGCGCGCCACCCCGCATCCTCCAGGGCCGCCAAGCCCGCGGGGCCGATGAGCGTCAAGCCCTCCGGGCTCATTGTGGTCATCCGGGCGTCGATGTATAACGAGGATTGCCTCCCTGACGCTAACGTGAAGGTTCCCCGTCTCGCCGAACGCGCGGCGAGTAGCAAAATGAGATCGTCTCGGTTAGACATGGCGGTTCTCGGAATAGCGGCGGACATTCAACGCCGGTCGGTACCAGAATAAATGGTTCGTTTGCCCCTCGCCCGTACGTCCGTCGGCGATGTGTCGTTGCTCCTGACGGCGGCGCTGCTGCTCATGATCGGCGGATTGATCGCGGGCGACCGCGGTCTGGCGCACGCCGCGTTTCGCCAAACGTCGATCGACGCGCAGCAATCCAGCTACGCGGTCGCGGCGGTCCTGCGCGACAGTGCGGCCATGGCGGCGCCGGCGGCGAGTCCCGCCGTCAAGGCGGTTATCGGGCGCTGGCCGAGCGAACGAACAGCCGCCGCGCTCGTCGTTGGAACGGATACCGTCCTGGTATCGGGCCCGCGCGAGGCGCTGCGTTCGGACCTCATCGCAAGTTCGCCGATCGAGGTTCGCGACAGCCGTCCGTGGACGCTCGTGGTCGCGCACGAGCACGACGTCGGCCCCTTCCGCATTCTGCTCGGCGGGCTCACGCTCGCCGCCGTCGCGCTGCTCGCGTACGGCGTGCTCCGCGAGCGACGTCAGGCGATTCGCGTCGGCGAGCGGTCCGCGGAGCTGGAACGGTTGTACAGCGAAGTGGCGCGCGCCAACACGGCGAAGAGTGAGTTCCTCGCCAACATTTCGCACGAGCTGCGCACGCCACTCAACGCCATCGTCGGTTTCGTCGAATTGCTCAAAGACGGCGTGTATGGCGACTTGTCGCCGCGACAAGTGCCGCCGGTCGACCGCATCGCGGCCTCGGCGACACATCTGCGACATCTGGTCGATCAGGTGCTCGATATCGCCAAGATCGCCGCTGGTCGGCTCGAGGTGCACCCCGAAACGCTCGTCCTGCGTCCGTTCGTTCTGAACATCGCCAGTGAGCTCGAGTCGCTCGTCAATGAGCGGGGGCTCAGCTTCTCGATCGCCGTCGGCGCGTCTCTCCCCCGCGTTCGTACCGATCCGACGCATCTTCGGCAAATTCTCGTGAACCTCATCGGCAACGCGGTGAAATACACGCCACAGGGCGGCGTCGCGGTGCGCGCGCGGCTCGTCGGAGCGCCGCAGACCGGCGCGGCACTCGCGCACGTGCGGCGTCGCACACCGGACGATCCCGTGCTCGCCGCGCAATCGCCCGATGCGCGACGATCGTGGATCGCATTGCAAGTCGTCGATACCGGCGTCGGTATCGCGCCGGCCGATCAAGCGCGGATCTTCGAGGAATTCGAGCAGGTGAACGCGGGACCGCGAAGCGAGTCGATGCAGCGAGGCACCGGCTTGGGACTCGCGATCTCCAAACGGCTCGCCCAACTCCTCGGCGGCGACATTCGCGTCGACAGCGAGTTGGGAAAAGGATCCACCTTCACCTTGTGGATGCCCGTGCATCCCGACGATCTCGATCCCGCGCGCGCCGACGGAGCATCGGCGCCGAACGACTGACTCAGTCTTTCTTGCGGAAGATCGACGCAAGCTTGGAGGCGATCCCCTGCTTCTCTTTCGCGAGGGGCGCGTTCCCCGCTTCGCAGAAGTCGGTCGCGAAGGCGACGACGTCGCCATACCGCTTCGTCGGTTCCTTGCTCAACCCGCGCATGACGACGGCTTCGAGCTGCGGCGAGAATCGGAGACCCGGCTTTGCCTGATTGAGCACGATCGGCGGCTGCGACAACAGCTGCGAGAACATTTCCCGCGGCGTCTTGGCCGGGAATGGCAAGCAGCCCGTCAGGAGGAAATACGCGATCGTCGCGAGCGAATACTGATCGGCGAGGGGTCCAACCAGCTCGCCTGACAACGCCTCCGGCGCGACGTACATCAACGTGCCGACGAAAAATCCGGCGCGCGTCAGACGCTGCTCGGGCGACATGTCCGTGTCCGTCGCGATGCCGAAATCGAGCAGCTTCACGAGGTGCGATGCCGGATCGTACATCACGTTGTCCGGCTTGAGATCCCGATGCACGATGCCCACCGTGTGCGCGGCTTGAACCGCGTCGGCGATCTGCCGCACGATCGTGCACACTTCGTCGACGGGCAGCGGCCCTTGTCGCTTGGCGTATTTCTCGAGGATCTCGCCGGTCGCCCATTCGATGGCGAGGAAATGCATTCCCGGGCCGGCTTCGCCGATCTCGATCGTTCGCACGACGTTTGGGTGGGTCACCCGTTCGCCGTAGCGGGCTTCGCGCAGAAAGCGCGCGACCGCCGTGCGGTCCTGGCGCAGCTTTTCGCGCAACACTTTGACCGCAACGGTTCCATGATCCGCGTGAGTGGCGCGGAAGACGGCCGAGGTTCCACCTTCACCGACTTCGCTCTCGAGTGAGTAGCCGGCGATCGTTTGTCCGACAAGGCTTTCGCGTGGCACGCGGCGAACCTAATCCGCCTGACAATCAGAGGCAAGCAAGCGCGCCGGTTGGCCGAACGAATCGGCCACTCGAACAACCACCACGCTCCTCTCGCTGCCGACGTGCGCAAATCGTCGTCGTTCAGCGGGCTCTGCTTGCTTGACAAACTGACCAGCCCTACCTATATAGGGCCCCGCAAGTCGGATGGCTTGCCCAGCACCGGAAGTGCAGGATCGAATCACCCCGTAGGAGGCAGCTCGAATGGCCAGAGGGAAGGTGAAGTGGTTCAATGACGCCAAGGGCTACGGCTTCATTGAGCAAGACAGCGGAGAGGACGTCTTCGTGCACTTCTCCGCCATCAGCATGGAAGGCTTCAAGACGCTCGCCGAAGGACAAGAGGTCGAATTCGAGATCCGCACGGGCGAAAAGGGGTTGCACGCCGCCAACGTGGTCCGGGTCTGACGTAGCCGCCTCCACGGACGAAACGACCTTGCACCGCCCGCCGACCACCAGGCGGGCGGTGCTGCGTTTGCGGACTCGTCGCACGGGGATTGAACGCACCGCGTCGCGCCTCGACCTTTCGAGGATGCTTCGCTCGCCAATCGCAACCACGCACGACCGCGCCGCGCCGTGATCTCGACGCCGCCTTCGCCCCGTCTCTTTCTCGTCGACGGGTACGCGCTCATCTACCGCGCGTTCTTCGCCCTCATCTCGCGCCCGCTCACGACGAGCCGCGGAGAAAACACATCGGCGGCGTGGGGCGTCGTCAATTTTCTGCAACGACTCCTCGAGACCCACCGGCCCGATTATCTCGGCTGGGTCCACGACTCCGGGCTCTCCCACCGGCACGAGCGCTACCCCGCGTACAAGGCGACGCGCGAAAAGTTGACCGAGGAGCTGCAGTCCGATTTCGATCGCGGCATGGAGCGCATCCGCGACGTGCTCGACGCGCATCGCATTCCAATTATCACATTAGCAGGCTATGAGGCCGACGACGTCATCGGAACCCTGGCGCGTCAAGCGGTCGACGCCGGAACCAGCGTCGTCGTCGTATCCGGCGACAAGGACTTTCAGCAGCTCGTCCGTCCCGGCGTGTGGCTGCTCAATCCCGGACGCGGCGGCCCGGCTAGCGTCGAGGAGCATTGGGTCGGAGTCGAAAACGGGACCGAGCGACTCGGTGTTCCGCCGTCGCTCGTCACCGACTACCTCGCGCTCGTCGGCGATTCGTCGGACAACGTTCCCGGCGTGAAGGGCATCGGCGAGAAGACCGCGCAGGAGCTCGTCGCCGCGTATGGCACCGTCGAAAACATTCTCGCGCACGCCGCGGAGCTGACGAAGAAACGACCCCGCGAGGCGCTGCTCGAGCAAGGCGACCTCGCACTCCTGTCCAAAGAGCTCGTCACGATTCGCGAGGATCTTCCCATCACGCTCGATCTCGCCGCGATGCGTCTCGCCGCGCCGGATTACGCGCGGTTGCGGCCGCTATACGTCGAGTTGGAATTCCACACGCTCGCCAAGAATCTGCCCACGGCCGATTCGGCCGGCGCGGTCGTCGCCGAGCGACCCGCCGCTCCAACGACGCACTACACCACCGTCGACACGATTCCCGCGCTCGAGAAATTCATTGCTCGCGCGCGACGAGCGCCCGACATCGCCATCGATACTGAGACCGTCGTCGACGTCGACGCGCCCCAGCCGCTCGACCCGCTGCGCGCGCGCCTCGTCGGGCTCGCCGTGAGCGTAGCCGCTGGCGAGGCGTACTATCTGCCGCTCTCCCATTCGGAACGCGTCGAGAGCCAGGGCGACCTCGACCTCGGGCTCGGAGACTCCTTGCTGCAGGAGCCGGTTGCGCGCAAGGCGCGTCCGAAGAAAACCGCCGAGCCGACGAGCATCGCGGCTCGCGCGCTGGCGCAGGGATCGCCGCGACTCAAGAATCTGCCCGCCCTCGATGATCCGTCGATGAGGCCACTCGTCGAGCTCCTCGAGGACGAAACCGTCAAAAAGACCGCGCAGAATTCCAAGTTCGATCTGCTCGTCCTTCGCGCGGCCGGCGTCACGTTGCGCGGTCTGGACTTCGATACGATGATCGCCAGCTACGTGCTCGATCCTGGGCGTCGTTCCCACGGGTTGGATCTGCTCGCCCTCGAGTTTCTGAATCACAAGATGACGTCGTTCGACGAGTTGTGCGGAAAGGGCAAGGACGCGATTCCGTACGACCAGGTTCCGATCGAATGCGCTCGCGACTTCGCCTGCGAAGACGCCGATATTACCTGGCGTCTTCGTGAACTTTTCGAGCCGCAGCTCGAGACGCTGCAGCTCACGCGGCTGTTTCACGAAGTCGAAATCCCGCTCGTCGAGGTGCTTGCCGAGATGGAGTGGGCGGGCATCACCATCGACCTCGAGTGGTTCCAGTCCCTCAAGGAACGGTTCGAGCGCGAACGGAAACGCGTCGAGCAGGAGATCTACGGCGTGGCGGGCGAGGAATTCAACATCAACTCCAACCCGAAGCTGCGTGAGATTCTCTTCGATCGGCTCGGCCTGCCCGTTCTCAAGAAGACGCCGACCGGACCGTCGACCGACGCCAGCGTGCTGCAGCAACTCGCCGACGAGGGCCATCAGCTACCGGTGCTCCTCATGGAGTACCGCGAGATTGCGAAGCTGGAAAGCACCTATATCGATGCCCTGCCGGCGTACGTTCATCCGCGCACACGGCGCGTTCACACGTCGTTCAGTCAAACGACCGCGGCCACGGGACGTCTGTCGTCGAGTGAGCCGAACCTCCAGAACATTCCGATTCGGCGTGAGCTCGGTCGCGACATTCGCCGCGGTTTCATTCCGCGGCGCGGCTGGACGCTCGTCGCCGCCGACTATTCGCAGATCGAGCTACGGCTCCTTGCCCACCTCTCCGACGATCCCGCGTTCGTCCAGGCGTTCCGCGCCGGCGGCGACATACACCGCCAAACCGCGGCGCTGATCTTCGACGTTCCCATCGAGCAGGTGACCAAAGAGATGCGCGCGCGCGCCAAGACGATCAACTTCGCAACGATCTACGGCCAAGGTCCTCACGCCCTGTCGCGCCAACTCAAGATTGCCCACGCCGAGGCGAAGGAATTCATCGAACGCTATTTCCAACGCTTTCATCGTGTTCGCGAATACCTGGATTCGATGGTCGAATTCGCGCGGGAACACGGATACGTCCAGACCATCTTCAACCGGCGACGCTATATCCCCGAGCTGCGCGACCGGAACTTCAACATCCGCGCATTTGGTGAACGCACCGCCGCGAACTCCCCAATCCAGGGCTCGGCGGCGGACCTCATCAAGATTGCGATGATTCGCATTCATCAAGCGCTCGTCGCTCGCGCCCTCAACGCCAAAATGCTGCTCCAGGTGCACGATGAGTTGGTGTTCGAGGTTCCCGGACCGGAACTCGAGGACGTCAAAACGCTCGTCACCTACGAGATGGAGCATGCCGCCACCCTCGCGGTCCCGCTCGTGGTCGACATCGCCAGCGGCGACAACTGGCTCTCGACCAAGGCAGATTAGCGGGGCAAAGAACCCTCGCACCTTGCGGCATTAGCTGCAAATCGACCGCAAACATCCGTCTATCGCACCGGAATATTGGCGGCCCATGAAATCGCAACCCTATTCATGGCTGATGGTTACGAATCTGGGCTGAAGCGGGCACTGCCTTTGCCCTTCAGGGGCGCCAGATGCTGGCATGAGGGCCGTTATGACATACCGCTTTTACCAGCCTACCCGATTCCCAGGTCGTACCCAAATGCGAGTCCAACGGCGCGGCTTCACCCTAATCGAACTGCTCATTGTTGTCGTGATCATCGGCATCCTGGCCGCGATCGCGATACCGAAATTCCAGGCGACGAAGGGCAAGGCCTATTACGCCGGGATGCGCAGCGACCTGCACAACCTCATGACGGCGCAAGAGGGCTACTTCTACGACCACTCGTCCTACAGCTCGGCCATAGATTCCCTCCAGTTCAACACCACGCGAGGCGACTCCGTTGCGATCGTCCAGGCGACGGCGACGGGCTGGGCCGCCACCTCGACGAACCCGCTTTCGTATCCTCACTTCTGTGCGTTGTTCATGGGAACGGCCACAGCAGTGGCGCCGGCAACAGTTTCCGGAGTCGTCGCCTGCAACTAAGCGGGCCGCGACGTGACCGACGTCGCGCCATCATTTAAGGAATTCAAAAAGCTCCGCGATGGAATGATCCACGCCATGAACGGTGGCCTGTGGCTCCATCGCCATCTATGGCAGGGACGGCAGCTCGCGCACCTCGTTTCAACAAATCGCGCGCTCCTGCTCGATTACGGACGCGCCGTCGGCCTACCCGAGCACAGGCTCCAGTTCAAACCGCTAAAGGATCCTCGGACCGGGATCCGCCGGGATGCGTGGCACTGGGACCTCGGTGGGCCCGTCCTTCCGCCCCCGACGCCGCGGTACTAAGCGTCGGTCTCGGCTCGCACCTCGTTGAACGCGTCGTCCAGTTCTAACACCTCCGCACGAAGCAGAGCGAGCTCGCTAGTAAGCGACTCGCGCAGCCCGCGGTTGGCCGATAGAACGAAGAACGCACGCGCCCGTCGAACGGCTCGCCGCAGGCGATCGCTCAACAGGAAGTTCACGTCCGCGGCCAGTGGCAGGCTCGCCAGGTACAGGACCGCGATCAGCGGCGTCGTGAGTAATCCGACGAGGACCGTTTGCGCCAGGTATGCGACCAACACCAACGCCGCTCCGGCGATCAGCGTTCGCATCGCGGGATCCGCGGCGCTTTCAACGGAGCGCATCGCGATCCACTCCGCCGCCCGAAATGGAATCAGGTGGTTCAGGCGACCCCAAAGCGCGATCGGTCCCGCCGTGAGTAGGAGCCAGCCTTCCCGTACCGTGAACCGCAGACCGGCGCGCGCGGTGAGATCGATGCCGATATCGTCAATAGGAATTCTGTGCGCCGCAGCGACCTGGTGGAGCGCCTCGAGGCGATCCACGACCGAATCGGCGCGAGCTCGAAGTTCAGGATCGGCGGAGTTCAGCTGGGCAGACAGCTCTTCGATTCGTCGCGCGATGGTCGTTTCGACACCGAGCTCGCGATCCACTTTGCCGAGTGGCCGGTTTGGCTCGATGAGGGCCGCGATCGTCGACGCGAGTCGCACGACGCGCGCTGCCTCGTCGGCGGACGCATAGTTGCGCGTCACCACACGAAGTCGCGCGTCGATCTCCGCGGTCAATTCCTCTACCGGCCGCGCGTGCTGGACGTCGCACCATCGTTCGAGCCGGAGCGGTTCGCCGACCTGTACCAAGACTCTCGTACGCGGCGTGTCCTTTCGTTCGAACGTCAGTCCCACAGGAACGATCGAGAGCATCGGCGCCGCGCCGCTGTTCCATGCGTCGAGCGCCATCCGCGCCGCGCCGGTTCGCAGGGGCGCCATCGCCGGCTCGTCATGCGACTTTCCTTCGGGAAAGATCAGAACTGCCCGACCGGCCTGAAAAGCCGTTCGGACGGCCAGGAACGTATCTTCGTTCCGCGACGGATCGAGCGGTTCTCGAACAGTTTTCTCGTCACTCGCCCGTCGCAGTGGAACAACGCCGACCCACCGAAGCAGCATGGCTCCGAACGGGTTGCCAAAAAGGGTGGCCTTCGCCGTGAGAAGGACGCGCCGCGGGACGGCCCAGCCCACCAGCATGGCGTCGACGAGCGCGTTCGGGTGGTTAACGACGAAGAGAACGGGGCCTCGTCGCGGGATCCGTTCGCGACCATCGACCTGGATAGATCGATAGAACCATCGAAGAGCTACGCCGGCGAGCGCGCGAAGAAGCGCGTACATGACTGGAGCCTATCACCCCGGTGAACGGTCGCGAGATACGTCGCGTGACGTAGCCATTCAATCGCCGACGTTGACGGACGATCAGGCGGCCACAAATTAGGGCAAATGAATAATTTCCGCGCGTCCGCGGAGCTTTCCCTGTTGCTGTTCCTGGCAGGGTGCCGACGAGACCGTCCGCCGAGTCGCGTCGAAACCACCGCGGCGCCGACCGTCACACCGCAACCGGCGGAGTCATCCGCCACGGCTCCGGTGAACTGGAACGTCGGGGCCGGTCCGGTGCTCCTCGTATCGGGGGAGACACCCAGTCGCGCCCTGGTGATCGTTCCCGCGGACAACAACCAAGCAATTCTCTCGGCCCTTCCTCGCCCCGCATCCGCAACCTTGTTCAGTCGAGCAGGCGTTGTGCAGACGGCCGACTTGCCGTCCGTCGCCGATTCCGGCGGTTGTGTTGTGGCATCGCTCAACACCGCTCCGCCGCCACGTCCTTGGAGCGTCGGGTTTATCGGCGGCGTGGTCGCGCCGCTTCCCGTCGATTCGATCGGTTCGTTGTCGGGCGCCGATTCGGCCAGATACGCGACCTGGCTCAATCGCCTCGCCTCGGCGCTCCCGAATGATTCGTCGGGACGCTTTTCCGGCTTGCCGTTCGTCGTGCGTTCCATCTCGCGCTTCACGATTCCCGACGGGCCGCAGGTCCTGGTCGGAACGTTGAGTCGCCAGCTCAACCAAGAAGCGACGCCTCTCCAGGAGCGAACCTTTCTCATCGCCGAACAGGCGCGCGGCGATTCTACGATCGCCGCCGCATACGGCGAGCGCTCCTACGGCGAAGAGGAAACGATCGAAAGCCGAGAACTACTCGCCGCGCTGCTTATTGGTGATGCGCGCACCCCTGCCATCGTCATCTCCCGTGACTTCGGCAACGACGTCGCCTACGCGTTGTTCGAGCGCGTCGGAGTAACGAAATGGCGAAACCAGTGGTCGAGCGCGCGACGCCACTGCGGGCTCTAACCGCGGCGGTTTCACGCCTCGTCGACTTTGGCGAGACTAGCCGGCGCGCGCGTCCGTCCAGCGACACCGGCGAGCGCCAGAAGCGTCAGCACGTACGGCAACGCAAGAAATAGCTGATAGGGCAAGCCGAGTCCCGCCGCTTGTAGCAAATACTGCACAGCGCTCGCGGCACCGAAAACCAGCGCGGCGATCGCGACGCCGACCGGGTGCCAGCGACCGAGCACGACGATCGCGATCGCGATGAAGCCTCGCCCCGCCGACATTCCCTCGGCGAACGTTCCCGCTTGTGCGAGCACGAGGGTACCGCCCGCGAGGCCGCCCATCACCCCGCCGAACAATAGGCTCAGCGTCCGAACGCGCCCCACGCGAATCCCCGCCGCGCGTGCGGCGGCCGGCGACTCGCCAACCGCGCGCAGCCCAAGCCCGTCCAGCGTGCGATACATCCACCACCAAAGAAGAAAAATCGACCCGTAGAAGGCGTACGTCACCGCCGGCTCGTCGAACAATCCGACGCCGATTACCGGGATGCGAGACAAACCGGGAATCGAGAGCGGCCCAGCTGTGGGAATCGAGAGTGCCGCGCCGGCAGTACCATAGAGAGCGCGATACAGCGTGCCGGTAACACCCATCGCGAGAATCGTCAGAGCGGTCCCCGTGATGATCTGGTCCGCACGCAGCCGCACCACGAACCACGCAAAGACCGCCGTCATCGCGGCGCCGAGAACGACTGCTCCGACGAACCCGCCGACCACTCCGCCGTATGTCGAGCCGAGGAGCGCGCCGAACGCTCCGCAAAGAATCACTCCCTCGAGGCTGATGTTGATAATTCCCGCCCGCTCCACGACGACTTCGCCGAGAGCCGCCAATCCGAGCGGCGTTGCTGTCCGGATTGCCGACGCGACGAATGCTGCGAAGAGCGCGCTCACACCGTCTCGCGAAAGCGATGTCGAATTCCGCGCGACGCCAACAGCGCGAGGATCAATGCCGCCTCCACGACCGAGACGACCACCGATGGCACTCCGGCGTCGCGCTGCATGGCGGCGGCGCCCGCTTCGAGAGCGCCGAACAGGATGCCTGCCGGCACCACCAAGGCCGCATCGAGACGGGCCAGCAGCGCCACGGCGATCGCGGTATAGCCATACCCTGGTGAAATGTTCTCATAGAGGGCAAAGGTCACTCCCTGGACCTCGATTGCCCCGGCGAGCCCCGCTAGCGCGCCGCTGATCGCGAACGCAATGAACACGACGCGGCGGACGTCGATCCGCCCGGCGCTGCTCGCGGCATCCGGATTCAATCCCGTGACGCGCAGACGAAAGCCCGCCGCCGTGCTTCGCATCATCCACCACGCCACGCCAGCCGACGCCAAAGCGACGAGAAATCCGGCGTGTAGTCGTGTGCCCCCAGGAAGTCGCGTCAGCTCCGCGGCGTGAGGAATCGAGGCCGTTTGCGGATAGACGTGCGTCGGCTCCTGCATTGGTCCGCGAACTAAATACGACACGAGGTAAATCGCCGTGAAGTTCAGCATGATGGTACTGATGACCTCGAGCACATGAAATCTCGTGCGAAGAAGCGCGGCGATCGCGGCCCAAATGGCACCGAGAACGGCTCCGGCGAAAAAGCACAGCGCGACCGTCGCCGCTGAGTTGATTCTCGGACCATACAGTGCCACGGCCGTTGCCGCGGTGGCACCCATCAGGAACTGTCCTTCGGCGCCGACGTTGAACACGCCTCCCCGAAAGGCAATCGCGACCGCCAAACCGGTGAGCACCAGCGGCGTTGCGCGAACGAGCGTTCCGGATCCGAAGGCGTACCACGAACCGAAGGCGCCATTCACGAGCGCTGCCGCGGCCCGAGCAGCATCATAACGCAGGACGACGAGGAACAGTGCGAGGCCGGCGATGAATGCGGCGACAATCGCGATCGCGCGGAGCGCCCGCATCAACCCGCCTCGCCCCAACAGCGTCACGAAACGGTCCGCGTCGCCCGAAAAACCACGAGGCGTCGAATCGAGGCGATGCCGAACATCGGTCCAATCGCCAAAACCGGAAACACCCAACGCCATCCGATAACGCCGACGAGTGGTGGAATCAGCTGAATCGAGACCATCGTGAGCAGGAAGCCGAGCGACGTTTGCACGGTCAATGCGGTGCCGACAGCGTGCGGCGGCACGGCCTCCGTGACGAGCGCGCTGAACTGCGCCGAATCGGCGATGACGAAAAAGCCCCACGCCCACGCCAAGGATCCCACCACCCAGAGCGATCGTCCGAAGGCGAGCGGAATCAACAGCGAGCATGCCCCGCTCAACGCCATAGCCAAAGTCACGAGTCGCTCACGTCCACGAGCATCCGCCGCGAGTCCGCCCCACACGCAGCCAATTCCGCCAACCGCAATCGTTCCAAACGCGACCACCGAAACGACGCCCGTAGGCGAACCGGCGACGTCTCCATGCTGCGCCGCAACGCTCGCCGCAAGAAAAAGCGGGATCCAGGTCCAGAACGAGTACAGCTCGAACATGTGGCCGAGGTATCCGCCGGTCGCGAGGCGCCACTCGTGTCGCCCCACGACGGTGTGAACGAGGCTCCACGCGAATGGGCGAGGTGGAAAGGGATATGGACCGTCGATGTAAAGGGCGGCGACGAGCATCGACGCGATCACGGCGCATGCGGAGGCAACCAGGATCACCGTGTGCGGGCCCGCGGCGGGAAGGGCATGCACGAGATACGGTGTGGCTTTGCCGACCGTGAGCGCTCCCACGACAGTGCCGATGGCCAGGCCTCGCCGCTCACGGAACCACGTCGACGCCATTTTCATCGCGGGCGGGTAAACGCCGGCGAGCGCGAACCCGGTCGCGAATCGGAGCGCGAGTGCGACCGCGAAACGATCCGTCGCAACCAGAGCGGCATTGGCCGACGCGCCGGCCAGCGCGGCAACGGCAAAGAACCATCTCGAGGGCAGCACGTCAGCAAGGTTCAGCAACGCGGCCACCGCCGTGCCACAGACGAACCCAAGCTGCACGATCGTCGTCAACCACGCTGTCTGGTTCGGGCCGAGCGACCAGTGAGCGGCGAGCTGTGTGGCGACGGCGCTCGCGCCAAACCAGAGCGACATGCCGAGGAGCTCGGCGGTCGCGAGCAACGCAAGCATCCGCCAGCGTCGCGGATCGCGATCCCGAACGTCGGTCGCGACGTGGCTCATGCGACGCCCAGCATAGCGCGCCCGATCAGCCCGCGATCGATGGGTACGCTCTGCACTCGTCCGCGATGAACGACGACGACGCGTGTTGCCAGCGCAAGCACTTCGTCGAGATCCTGCGAATAGACGATCACCGCGGTCCCCCGCTGCGCCGCGAGACGAAGCCGCGTGTGAACAGCCGCTGACGCTCGGATGTCGAGCCCGCGAGTCGGGTTCTCCACGACGATCATGCGGGGTGATGTGTTGAGTTCGCGTCCTAAAGCGAATTTCTGCTGATTCCCTCCGGATAGCGTGCGAGCCTGAGTCTCCGGGGTACCGCCACGAACATCGTAGTCGGCGATGACGTGGCGAG
Organism: Gemmatimonadaceae bacterium; assembly: GCA_035535975.1. Taxonomy (GTDB): domain Bacteria; phylum Gemmatimonadota; class Gemmatimonadetes; order Gemmatimonadales; family Gemmatimonadaceae; genus JAQBQB01. The sequence continues at coordinate 25,613 of DATLPC010000048.1, forward strand.
CCTGCTCGCGATGTTGCGCCCAGCGCATGATGCCGCGCGCCTTTCCGGCGTCGCGGAGCGCCGCGTTGATGGTGAGCGATTCGTCGAGGATCAACGCGTCACGTTGACGGTCCTCGGGTACGAACCCTACTTCGTCTGGAATCGACACACGGCCATGGCTCGGGCGCGCTCGGCCCGATAGCACGCGCAACAGTTCACGCTGTCCATTTCCATCGAGCGCGGCAATCCCCAGGATCTCACCCTCGCCTACGACCAGGTTGACGTCGGTCAAGCTTTCGACTCCACGGTCGTCTCGTACGCTGACGCCGTCGAGTTGTGCGATGCTTGATCCGGTCGTGCCGTTGCCGCGATCGGTCCGCGGAAGCGAAACTGCCGCCGATTGACCGATCATCGCTTCGGACAATCGAAAAGTGTCTAGCGATGCCGCGGGCGCTGACAGCACGCGCGTTCCGCGTCGAAGCACCGTGATTTGATCCGCGACACGCAACGCCTCGTCGAGTCTATGCGTGATGAGAACGGCCGCGTTGCCGGCATCGGCGAATCGCCGGAGCCACTCGAGCAACTCGGTGGCTTCCGTCGGCGCCAACACGGCGGTCGGCTCATCGAGAATGAGCGCGCGGGCTCCCCGCGCCAACGCTTTAACGATCTCTAATCGCTGTTGTCCCGCCACCGACAGGGAGCCGGCGCGGGCCCGAGGGTCGAGCGTCAGACCGGTCCGCTCACCGATGTCGCGGACAAGGCTCGATACGGCGGCCTCGTCGAATCGTCCCCTCCTTCCACCCAGGGCGACGTTTTCGACGACCGTCATCGCGGGCACATTCGTGAAGTGTTGGTGAACCATTCCAACGCCCGAGGTGATGGCATCGATCGGGGAGCGAATCGGCCGAAGCGGGGTCCCGGCTTGGACCTCGCCGCGGTCCGCCGCGTGGAGGCCGAAAGCGATGCGCATCAGCGTGCTTTTACCGGCGCCGTTTTCTCCGAGTAAAGCGTGAATCGTTCCGGCTTCGAGCCGAAACGAGACATCGTCGAGGACCACCGTCCCTGAGAAGGACTTGGCGACGTTTGACAACCGGAGCACTTCGCTCGGCGAAGTCTCTCGATCAAAGCCCGGTTGGTGCATCGACGAAGCTGGACGGAATGCCGAATCGCGAAGCCACGGCGTCGCCGAGGGCTCGGACCCCCAACGTCTCGGTGGCATAGTGTCCCGCGTACAGCACCACGATCCCGAGCTCGCGCGCCTCGACCGCCGTGTGGTGAGGGCCTTCACCAACGATAATGGTATCCAGACCTCGCTCGGCCGCTTCGCGCAATGTTGCCGAGTCGGCGCCCGCGCCGGTGCAGAGGCCCCACAACCGCGTCACATGATCCGGCTCGAACGGCGTCGTCACCAGTGTCCCAGCAAATTCTTTCGACAACTCGCCGGCGCGCTCGACGAGCGCTCGCGTCGGAAGCGCCGAAGCGCCGCTTAGCCCAATGCTCTTTCCCTGAAACGTCGCGAAGCCACCGCTGGGCTCCAAGCCGAGCCGCCTTGCCAGCAAAGCGTTGTTACCCAGTTCCGGATGCACGTCGAGTGGCAGGTGCGCCGCGTAGACGGCGACATCGTGCTCGATGAGCGCGCGAATGCGCTGGTATCGATGGCCGACGATCGGCTGAGGGCCTCCCCAAAACATGCCGTGATGAACGAGAATCAATCGCGCTCGCGATTCGATGGCGCCGCGGATCGTCGCAGTCGAGAAATCAACCGCCGTTGCTACGCGATCGATTTCTCCACGATTCGCCAACTGCACGCCGTTGAGGGCGCCCGGATAGTCCGGGATGCTCGCGATCTGCAGCAATTCGTCGAGGAACGCGGCGATCTCGGCGAGCTGTGTCATTTTCTCGCCGCTGTCGTGTCGACATGAACCCGGTATTGTCCGGCGAGCATCAACGACTGGAGTGAATCGATTCGAGAGCGCGCCGGTGCGGGAAGCCGTGCCGACAACGCTGGGTTCAGGACAAGGGTCACGACGTGCGCTTCTTCCCCAAGCTCGACGACCCGCGGCCGAAACGTCTTCGCTTTCACTTCTCTCGCGATCTGGAGGAAAGCGCGCGGCAAGTCGATGACCACACTCCCAAGCGTCACGTCCGGCGCGACGCCATTCTGATTCGAGTTCGAACCAATGACGAGTGCATTTCGCTCACGCGCGGCCTGGAAGACGCCGAGACCAGCGGCGTCGGCGTTTTGAAAGATGACGTCAGCCCCTTGAGCGATTTGTGCGAGCGCCTGCTCTTTTCCTGCGCTGACGTCGTCCCAATTTCCGATATACGAGTTGATAACGCGAATCGAAGAGTCGGTTGCGCGCGCTCCTTGCTCGAACGCGCGGAAACTTTCGACGACCGGAGGCAACGCCGTTCCCCCGAGGGTCGCGATCTTTCTTGTCTTCGTGACCGACGCCGCGAGCACACCAGCGAGGTACGAAGCATCGGCGAACCCGAAAGTCATTCCGGCGAGGTTGGAACCTGACGTCGAACCCGATGTCGTCACGTACAAGGTTCGCGGAAACTCAGGGGCTACGCGACGAGCTGCGTCTTGAAACTCAAATCCGTGGCCGAAAACAAGGTTATAGCCCTGAGTTCCGTACTGCCGGAAGTTGTCCTCGAATTCCGCCGGCGTTTTCGTTTGCACGTGACTGACTTGGGCGCCGAGGCTGTCCCGAATCCACATCAGCCCTTGATAGGCGCCACCGTTCCAGGACTGATCAGACACTGGTCCTGGCGTGAGCAGAGCGACCTTAAAATCAGCAACGCCAGGCTTCGCAGACTCGCCCTCTTTTTGGCAAGCCGCCAGGAGCGAACCACACGCGAGAACAATTGTGGAAAAGCGGAGAGACCGTCGGATACCCATCAGTCTTAATTGTTGTGTCCGTTCAACTTAGCAGACTGTGCACAGTGTGGATTAGTGGTCCTGCTAGTCTTACGCATAAAACTTCCATGTGACTGGAAGATATCACATTAATGTCGCGTTACTGGCGTCTATTTTCGCCGAGAATGAGTTCGAGCAGTCGATCAAGGTCGTCGGCGGAGAAAAACGAAAGCTCGATCTTGCCCCGGCTATCACCTGATGCTGAAACGCGCACATCTGTCTGAAGGTATTTGCGCAAGTCGTCCTCAATCGATCGCAGTACCGGGCTCTGCTGTATTGCTGCTGCTGATGGGCGGGGTTGTTTGGCTGGAGGACTGGTTGTGTCCGGTTGGGTATTCGCTTCTCGCACGCGCTGCTCGAGCTCTCGAACGCTCAGCCCTTCCTTTACGGTGGAGCTAGCGAGCAAAACCGCGGAGCCGGATTGACCGAGTGCGAGCAATGCTCGAGCGTGGCCGGGTGAGAGCGCTCCCTGCTCGACGAGCCCTAAGATCTCGTCAGGTAACGAGAGGATCCGCAATAGGTTAGTAACTGTCGTCCTGTCCTTGCCGACGGCTTCGGCCACCTGCTGCTGGGTCAGCTGAAATTCGTCGATTAGTCGCCTGTACCCTCGCGCTTCCTCCAGAGCGTTGAGATTCGTCCGTTGGAGGTTTTCGACCAAGGCGAGTACGAGCATCGTGCGGTCATCGAAGTCACGAACGATCGCCTGGATCTCGGTCCATCCGAGGTTTGTAGCGGCTCGAACACGCCGCTCGCCGGCGATGAGTTCATATGCATCGCCGCGGCGACGGACACTAATAGGCTGTAGAAGACCGCTCGCGCGAAGGGATGCCTCAAGTTCAGCGAGCTCATCAGGTCGAAACTCGCGCCTAGGTTGGAACGGGTTCGGCCGGATGGAGGCAATCGGGATGCGCCCAACGTCGGCTGCGGTCGCCGGGGCGGTGTCGCTTGCGCTTGGAATGAGCGCTTCCAAGCCGCGCCCCAAGCGGCGTTGTCGTTCCATGCTCATCGTGTCCTCGCGATAAGCTCTTTTGCCACAGAGAGATAGGCCTGAGCGCCGACTGAAGCGACGTCATACAGGATTATAGGCTTGCCGAAGCTCGGGGCTTCTGCCAAACGAACGTTTCGAGGGACGACTGTCTCGAAGACCTGGGCACCGAAGTACTCTCGGGCTTCTGCGGCAACCTGTCGCGAGAGGTTCAGGCGCGCGTCGTACATGGTGAGGAGTACGCCGTCGATGCCGAGGTCTGGATTTACGCTCCGCTGAATCAAGTGCACCGTATTCAGCAGCTGGGACAGTCCTTCCAGCGCGTAGTACTCGCACTGCAGCGGAATAAGGAGGGCGTCGGCGGCGGCGAGCATGTTGAGCGTGATGAGGCCGAGCGACGGGGGGCAGTCGATGAGAATGAAGTCGTACTCGTCTCGCACCTGGGAAACTGCCGCGCGCATCATTCTTTCGCGGCCCTGGCGCTCGACGAGCTCAACCTCCGCGCCGGCCAGGTCAGGCGTGGCTGGAAGGATATCGAGCGCCTTGAAGTGGTGCCCTCGAATTCGTGCGTCGGCGACCGATCGTTCGCCGATGAGCACCTCGTAGACGGTCGTCCCGATGCTGGCGCGATCAATTCCGGATCCGCTCGTCGCGTTCCCCTGAGGATCCCCATCTATCAAGAGGGTGCGGCGCTCCGCCGCTGCGAGGCTCGCTGCCAGATTAACAGCCGTCGTGGTCTTACCGACACCGCCCTTTTGATTCGCGATTGCGATGACGCGTGCCACGTTCAGCCGATGAGTCGAGTCAGGGAAGAAAGACGCGGCGCCAAGACCGGATCGCCAATCTACCCGCGCCTAGAACTCCGAACAACGTGCCACGTGGCACTTTCAGCGGTACTCACGCTCGGCGATGTGCCACGTGGCACATCGCGCCTCGGCACGATTAACCGGGGCGCTATCGGCTGGGAATGAAAGCCCAGCGAGCCGTGACAGTGGCGGACAGCGTGAGCTGACCGGGTTCGATCGGCGTTGGCGCGGCTGCCGCGACTCGCGCTCGAGCCATCGTCGCCTCGAATGGCCGGATCGGCTCAACACCTGACACTAGCTCGAGCAGCTGCCCGAGCGATCCGCCAGCCGCCCTCGCCATAGCCTCCGCGTCGGCCCGCGCGTGCACCACAGCGTCGGCGATGGCCGCTCGCCGTGCTGAATCGGCGCGCGATGACGTGAACTCGATTCCGGAGACTTCGTTCGCTCCCTTAGCCAGGGCGGCGTCAATCGTCCGGCCAACGTCCTCAATGCGGCGAAGGCTTGCCCGGACCATGTTTGTCACGACGTACCCAGTCACCTTGGGAGACTGGTTGGGTGGGTACTGCATCTCAGGCGAAACGTTGAAATTCACTGTCGTAATCTGATCAGAGCCGAGCCCGAGCGCTCGAAGTGTGTCTATGATGGCGCGTTGTCGGCGCGAATTATCAGCCGTCGCCTGGGCAACTGTCGTTGCCCGGCTTTGAACGCCGAGCGTTACGGTAGCGCGATCCGGAGACAGCTGGACCTCTGCTGTGCCCGTGGTCACGACCTGGGGAGGCGAGTTCGATGCGCTCTGACCGAACGCCAAGGTTGCGGTTACCGCCGCGACGGCCGCCGAGCGTACGGTCGTTCGAGCCGCATAGCGGAAAAAGGTCATGCGCATCTGAGCTCCAGCGTTGAAGAAAACCGGCGTGCAAAGAATCGCGTCGCTTAAATAGTAGCGAATTGCCACTATTGATCGATGCTTATTCCTTCGACGCTGGCGCCGCGGCCCGACGCCGCAACTTCTCGACCTCGAGGACCAGATTCTGAAGATCGGTGGGACTTACTCCCGGTACCCGCGCGGCCTGGGCGAGCGTGCCCGGACGAAGCGCGCCCAACTTTTGGCGTGACTCGAAGGACAACGACAACATCGTCTCGTATGGCAGATCCGCGGCCAGCGCGAAGGCGCCCATGCGTCGAAGCTTCGCAGCCTGATCACGCTCACGAACGAAGTATCCCGCGTACTTGAGCTCGAGCTCGGCGGTGACCAATGCCTCGGGCGCGAAGGCGTACTCGATTGACGCCGCGTCGAGCAACGCCTCGAGTGAGATTCCCTGCCGCTTCGCCAGCTCGGCGATGCGCGTCGACTGCGCGACCGGGGCGCTCCCTGAGCGCTCGAGCAGCGGATTGGCGCGCTCCGGGGTGACGCTGGTTTCGCGCGCGATCGCGCTCGCGGCGTCTTCATCCGCGAGGCGACGCTCCACGACGTCGCGCTCAGCCGGCGTGTACAGCGCCAAGTCGATACCAGTCGGACTGAGGCGCCTCACGGCGTTGTCCTGTCGGACCGTCAGGCGAAACTCCGAGCGAGACGTGAACAACCGATACGGTTCGTCGACTCCGCGGGTTACGAGATCGTCAATGAGAACTCCTATATAGGACGTCTCCCGACCGAGCACGACGCCGGACTCGCCGCGAACAAACCGGGCGGCGTTCAGGCCGGCGATCACGCCCTGCCCCGCGGCCTCCTCGTACCCGGTGGTGCCGTTGATCTGCCCGGCGAAAAACAGTCCGCGGAGCGCCTTCACCTGAAGCGTCGAGTCGAGCTGCGTCGGTGGATAATAGTCGTACTCGATGGCGTAGCCGGCGCGGGTCATCGCGACCGACTCGAGACCACGCACCGAACGAAGAATCTCCAGCTGAACCGACGCGGGAAGCGACGTCGAGAGACCGTTTACATACAGCTCGGTCGTGTCGTGGCCCTCCGGCTCCAGAAACAGCTGGTGACGATCCGCGTTTGGAAACTTGACCACCTTGTCTTCGACCGACGGACAGTACCTGGGGCCGCGCGACGCGATGGCGCCACCATACATCGCCGATCGACCGATGTTCTCGGCGATGATCGCCTTTCCCGCAGCCTCGAGAAAGGTGATCCAACACGGAAGCTGTATCGGATGGCGCGTTTCACCGCCGCGGCGCCGCGGTTCGGGCCAGAACACCGACCACGAGTAGTCGAACGACTCGATCTCGCTTTCTTGGCGCTCGAGTCGCGCGAAATCGACGGAACGCCCGTCGATGCGCGGAGGCGTTCCAGTCTTGAACCGCTCCACAGTAAGTCCGGCGTTCTCGAGCTGCTCGGCGAGATGAGTCGCCGCCGACTCGCCGGCTCGGCCTCCCGAAAGGCGCGTCTCGGTTCCGATATGGATGCGTCCGCGAAGAAAAGTGCCCGTGGTGATTACCACGGCCGAAGCGCCGAATCGGCGACCCTCGAGCGTTTCCACGCCGACGACGGACGGCCCGTCACCGAGAATGAGTCGGGCGACCGTGCCTTGGACGGTCGACACCCCGGGCTGCGCTTCGACGAGCGTGCGAACCGCGCGGCGATAGAGACCGCGATCGCACTGAGCCCGCGGCGCCCAAACCGCCGGCCCCTTGCTGCGATTGAGCATTCGGAACTGGATCGCGGCGAGATCCGTTGCTCGCCCCATGATCCCGCCCAACGCATCGACCTCGCGAACGACCGTGCCTTTGGCGATTCCGCCGATCGCGGGATTGCAGGACATCTGCCCGATTGTCTCGAGCGCGCTCGTGATCAAGCCGACCCGGGCGCCGGCGCGCGCAGCCCCCACCGCTGCCTCGGTCCCGGCATGGCCGGCTCCGATGACGATGACGTCGAATGAGGCCTCGAGCGCACTGGCGGCGTGAAGCTGCGACATAGTCCTGAAAGCTACGGACGGGCAATCGCGTCGCGAAAGCTTGGTCGAGCGGTCCTATATTCTCGATCCGACAACTGGAGGCTCGAGAGTGCCACTGAAAATTCCCAGCGGAGCCCCGGTCTTGGTCATTCGCCGAACGGCGTACGAGGCGAAAGGACTAAGCCGAGGAGAAATCGACGAGCGGCTTCAACTGACGCCCGACGAATTTCGAGTCGAGGGAGGGCTCGTCGCACTCGGGCCGATCTACACCGGCGCGGACGCTTTGCCCGCGTTCATCGATGATCTCGAGCGCGCGGGTCTCGTCTACTTCGAGGACTTCTTCGAGCTCAGCGGCAATTGGCCCGACTGGCTGCAGCTTTTCGCGGGCGCGTGACCGTCGGTTCGGGCATCAGGGCCGATGCTTCGTCAGTTCCTTCGCTGACGGTGCAGGCGTGACGGGCCCGTGTCGCAAAAGGCCGTGCCACCCACACTCGTAGCACCAGCTTGTGCGGAATTTCGGGAAGAAAAAATTCCAGCCGCGTGACGCTACACGAAGCGTCGCGGCGTCACAGTTTGGGCACCGGTCGCCTTCCGGCAGCAAATAATAGAAAAACACCGTGGCGAGAACGGCACGAAGTACAAAAAAACCGCCGATGATCAGGATGCATAGAACGGCGTCCCGCATATCGTCCTCCCGCTCCTACAGCCGCTTCTCGACCTCCGCCCAGGCCTCGACGAAAGCGATGTCGTCCTCGATCCGTTCAATGACCACTTCGGTCTCGACATCGAGTGAGCCCTGATCGATTCCCCGGGCTCTAAGAACGTGGCGCTTGCCTTCAACCTCGAAGGCGACTTCCCCGTCAACCTCCGGGCGAATGCTTTTCGTCACGCGAGCGATGTGCCCTTGAAGCACATAACGCTCGTCGTCCACGTCGTGTTCCGGAATGACAGCCCACCACTTCGTCACAAGCCGTGCCGCGACAAATGACGCGAGGAGACCGAGCGCGGCGCTCGAAAGGAAAGTCGCAATCCCCCCGACTCGGCCCGCGAGCATATAGCCCGCAAGGCCGAATACGAGGCCGAAAGCAGAAAGGACGGCCGGGGAGTGCCGAAACGATCGCTCGCGCAACGGATGAGTGTCTGCCGGTCGCTCGACTCCGCGAATCATGATTCGAACGGCGAGCATCAGACCGGCAACAAAGGCCAACAGGTAGAGGGCCGTCATGGGACCGATGGAATAGGTTTCGAGTGAAACGCGCCGAGTTGTGAGGCGATGAAATCGCACGCTCTCCATTCGGCATAGTAGAACGGTCTCCACGGCACCCGCCCGGCGACAAAGCCGACGTGCCCGCCGTGCGCCGTGAATTCGAGATGTAGCGAGGGATTGGAACCGGCGATCGACCGGACTTCGTCGAGCACCTCGGACGGGAGGAACGGATCGTCTATCGCGCTCAGCAGCAAGGTAGGAACTCGAATCCGATGAAGAAACCCGAGCGAGCTCGACCGACGATAATAGTCGCGAGCGTCGGCAAAGCCGTGGACCGGAGCGGTCACGGCGTCGTCGAAGTCGTAGATGTTCCGCGCCCGCATTAGCGCGCCTCTATCGAACAGGCGTGGGAATCTGGCGAGCTTTTCGAGCGCTTTCTGCCGGAGGGAGCGCAAGAAATGTTGATCGTAAATCCTGGAAAACCCTCGCCCGATGAAGCGGGCACCACGCTCGAGGTCAAAGGGAACCGAAATGGCGGCCGCGCCGGCGATGTATTCGCAGGCGTTCTCGCCGATCTCGCCTAGAAACTTGAGCAAGACGTTGCCACCGAGAGAGACGCCGGCAAGGAGTAGTGGCGCGTTCGGGTGCTCGTCGCGAATGCGATCGATGACAAAGCTCAAATCAGTCGTTTCGCCGGAGTGATAGAATCTCGGGGCGGTGTTGGGCTCGTCGCCGCAGCCACGAAAAATGAGAAGATCCGCACCCCATCCGCGCCGTTCCGCTTCCCGAAAGAAACCGCCGACGTAATGCGACCGTACCGTCCCCTCGAGTCCGTGAAGAAGCAGCAACCGAGGCGCGCCGGGTTTGGCGTTGGCGCGGAAGACGTCGACGAAATCTCTATCTGGGGTCGTCCAACGTTCCGCGCGAGCATGCAGCGGCTGACGCCGGCGAAAGAACTTCGCCCACAGCGTCTGCGCATGTGCGCCAGGTACCCACCATGCCGGACGGTAGGTATGTTCGCTTCTTCGCCCCAACGGTTAGTCCCCGTGTCTACTCTCGGCGATCAATAATGCCTCGCCCGTAACGATGGAAGTTCAAGTTTTCGGCTGGAAGAAGAGTGCTGACACGCGAAAGGCCCTGCGATTCTTTGCCGAGCGTCGCGTGAAGGTTCACTTCGTGGATTTTCAGGAGCGCGGCCCTTCGCCCGGAGAGCTCGCGCGTTTCGTCCAACGCTTCGGTGTGGATCGGCTGTTAGATCCCGATTCCAAACGGTTTCAGGAGCTTGGTCTCCGCCACGCGCAACATTCGAACGACCGTTGGGTCGAAAGATTAGTGGACGATCCACTTCTGCTTCGGATGCCGCTCGTTCGTTTCGGCAATCTGCTGACCGTCGGCCCCGCCGAGGCCGAGTGGAAAGCCTGGGTCGCCAAATGACGCAGCTGTCGATGGCCAACGTCGGCGTCGATTTCGGCGCGACGATGCTCTTCGACGGCGTGTCGTTCACCGTCGGTGCGGGGGAGCGATGGGGCATCATCGGTCGAAACGGCGCGGGGAAGACGAGTTTATTCCGGTTGCTGACGGGCGAGCTCGAACCGACTCGCGGCGACATAGCGCGCTCGCCCGGCGTACGCGTGTCCTTGCTGGAACAGCATCGGGATTTCGGCCACGCGGTAACGGTTTGGGAAGCCGCAGCCGGTCAGTTTGCCGAGCTTCTCCAGTTGGAGCGATCGCTGGCCGAGCAGGCGCATCAGCTTGCCGAGAACGCGAACACCCGGGCGCTCGAGCAGTACGGACGAGACCTGGAGCGCTTCGAACGCGAGGGCGGATACACGATTGCGCCGCGCGTTGACGCCGTGCTGCACGGACTTGGTTTCGATCCGGTCGCCGCGCGAGAGATGCCTGTGGCATATCTCAGCGGCGGAGAGCGCGGCCGCCTGGGACTGGCGCGCCAGCTCGTGAGTCCAGCGGACGTTCTCTTACTGGACGAGCCCACGAACCACCTCGATCTCGAGACGACGCGCTGGCTCGAGGATTATTTGACGCGCTCGACGGCGACCGTCTTGCTGATCAGCCACGATCGCGCCTTTCTCTCGGCGGTCGTAGACCATGTCCTGCATCTGGAAGGACACAGAGCGACGCCCTACGTGGCTGGGTACGAATCGTTCGTCGAGCAGCGAACGCTCGCGCGGCTGACGCAACAACGGCAATTCGACCAGCAACAACGTCGCATTTCGGCCGAGCAGGACTACATCGCCCGCAACATCGCCGGCCAGAACAGCAAGCAGGCGAAGGGCAGACGAAAGCGCCTCGCGAGGCTTCCTCGACTGAGCGCGCCGTTGGCGGACGCGGACACGATGGGGATCCGTTTCGACGTGACCGAGCGAGGTGGCGATCGCGTCATCACGGCCGAGAACGCGGGAGTGAGCGTCGGAAACCGCATCCTCCTGCGCGGCGTCAACGCGACGCTGATGCGGGGCGATCGTGTCGGCTTGATCGGCCCGAACGGTTCGGGAAAGTCGACATTCGTCCGCGCGATTGTCGGTGATCATCCGGTCAACGACGGCGTGATCCGTGTCGGCGGTGGGATCAACACGGGCTACTATCGGCAGGACCTCACGCAAGTGCCGCTCGACAAGACGCTCTATGACGTTGTCGGCGATTTGCGACCAACCTGGGATCGGCGAATGATCCAGGGACACCTCGGTCGATTCGCGTTTTCGGGCGACGAGGTGCAGCGCCGCGCCGACGGACTGTCGGGCGGAGAGCGCGCGCGACTCGGCCTCGCCATGCTCATGCTGAGCCGCGCCAATCTGCTGATCCTCGACGAGCCCACCAATCACCTGGATGTGGAATCGATCGAAGCACTGGAAGACGCGGTCGCCGCCTATGACGGCAGCGTGCTTCTCGTGAGCCACGATCGCGAGCTTCTTAGATCTCTGACGACGAAACTCTGGATCATCCACGATCAACGACTCACGGAATTCGACGGATCGTTCGACGAATGGGAAGTCGTGTCATCCGAGCGCGAGCATGCGGCGGCGGTGCAAGCGTCGGAGGAGGAGGCGCTTCGGCGCATCCAGGAGCGACGACGAACGGATCGCCGGGAAGAGCGCGACAGATCCACGCGGTCGGCACTGCGAACGGCTCGAGAGCGCGTGGGTGAGCTCGAGACGCGAATTCAAACAGCCGAACTAGAGATCACCGAGATCACGACGAAGCTCGAGGATCCGGAGCTGTACGCCGCGAACGACGGCGTCTCGACGGCCAGGAAACTCGGCGTTCGTCTCGACGCCCTGAAGGCCGAGCTCGACGCCTTGCTCGAGCAATGGGGGGCCGCCACCGAAGCGCTCGAGACACTCGCCGGGCAGGGCGCCTGATTTCTGTGCTGCGCCTCGTCGTCGTTTTCGCGCAACTGGTGTCGTCACAGACCGTCGCTCCTGACACCGGTGCCTACAGCTCCGAGGCGCTCCGCGGCATGATTGCGATGGCCGCGGACTCGAATCGCGCGCCTCCATCAAGTCTTCGTGGATACCACAGTAGAATCGAGACGGAAACGGCGCTGATCATCCGCGACACGCTTGGCCGAGAGCACAGCGCGGAGATCGAACAGATCGCGTCGGAAGGACGCTGGTGGCGAAACGGCAGATACGAGCTTCACATCATCGGCTACCGCTCGCAAAACATCGGCGTTCCCTACTCGACAATGACCATCATTCGCGGATGGACCGTTCCGACGCTATATGGAGAACGCCTTTCGCTGGGCGCCTACTTCACGGCGGCAAACCGGAACGACACAATTGTCGCGGTGCATCCATTCGCCGCCGATCGCGAACGTTTCTACAGGTTCTCCGGCGGCGACACTGTCACTGTTCTTCGGATAGGATCACGAAACGTTCCGATCGCGCGCGTGCGGGTGACGCCGAACGTTCACAGCGACACCCGTTGGGGCGTGTTCGACGGCGAGATCGATCTCGATGCCGACCGGCACCAGATCGTGCGCATGCGAGGCCGGTTTCATGCCGCCGGCGGCGAACGCGCACGCTCCGATCGTCTGGCGCGCCTGACTGGAATTGCCGGCGCCGCGTACGTCGAGTTCGTCAACGCGGAGGTGGGTGGTAAGTATTGGCTGCCTGCATCGCAGCGGACCGAATTCCAGGTGAGCTTCCCCCTTCTCGGCCAAGCCCGGCCTGTGTTTCGGATCGTGTCGACGATCCGAGACATCGTGGTAAATGATTCGGCGGGTATGGACAGTTCGTCGGATTCGCGCCGCGTGATCGTTTCGTGGGCGCAGGGCGACAGTGCAAGCCGCTTCGACGGCTGGAGCCGCGAGCTCGGTGCGCAAAGTGGTAGTGTTCACGCGGACGACTTCGCCGACATGGCGCCCGAAGCGTGGCGAGTTGACGGACCTCCGCGGCTGAATCTTTTCTCGACGCGCGCCTCGAAATACATCCGATTCAATCGTGTCGAGGGCTTGTTCCTCGGCCTAGAGCCGTCGGTCGACTTCAGGTCCCTTGCTCCCGGCTTGTCGGCGGGCGTCAGCTCGGGTTGGGCGTTCAGCGAGCAAACGGCGCGCGGCGGGGCGCACGTGTCGCTGCGGCGCGGGAGGCAACTCGCGACCCTTCGCGCCGAACGAACCCTCGAGAGCACAAACGACTTCACCCTGCCGCTCAGCGACGATCCTGGATTCGGCGCGGCCATCAGCTCGGTCGACAACTACGACTACGTCGATCGCCGCGCGCTCTCATTGTCTCTGACGTCCATCATAGGAAATGCGGAGACCGCCATCAGCAGCGTTCAGCTTGGAATCGGCTCGGACCACGCTGAGGCGTCACGCTTGCATCACGGGCTATTCGCGACGCGCGGGTTCGAGCCAAACAGGGGCGCGTCGAGCGGCAGCTATGCGAAGGCCGCCGCCGATTTCGAGTGGCACCCGAGCGTCACCGGAGATTTTCTACGTCCGGGAGTCGGCGCTCGACTGCACTACGAGGTTGCCGGCGGTGACCTGGCGTGGCAGCGGATCGAAGCCGGCTTGGCGGCGCGTCGTCACTTGGGAAACCTGTCGCTCGTGATGCACACGGACGCCGGCGCCGCCTTCGGAAACGCGCTCCCGCCTCAAGTCTTGTTCGAGCTGGGAGGGACCGAGTCGCTGCCGGGCTACTCGTACAAGGAGTTTGTCGGCGACCGGGCGGTCGTTTTTCGATCGTTCGCGAGCTACCGGCTGGGCCTGTGGGAGCGGCCGATTCACGTCGGCCGGACGCTGATGTTGCCCGGGTTCAGTCCCGGACTTGTTACGAGCATAGAAGGCGGCTGGTCGGGTCTCAGCTCGGACGCGTCGCGACGCGCGGCGCTGGCGCTGGGGACGACCGACGCGGGCGAGCCAGTTTCTCGACCAACGGACCGCATCCGCTCAACGTTCGGCGCAGGCCTCAGCTTGTTCGGCGATCTGCTGCACGTTGGCGCGGCCCGACCGCTCGATCACAACGCGCCCTGGCGGTTGAGCGTCGGTTTCGGCGCGTTGTTCTGAGACTCAAAATTCGCCGACGAATCCGATTTCCGGTTCGAGATGAACGCCGTGCTGCTCTTCGACCGCTTGCTGCGCGATCTCGATCAGCCGCCGCACATCGGCCGCCGTCGCCTCGCCGAGATTGACCATGATGTTCGCGTGGATGTGCGAGATCTGCGCGTCGCCTTGTCGGAAGCCTTTTAAGCCGCATTGATCCACCAGACGACCGGCGCCAACCCCTTCGATCTTTTTGAAGATCGATCCAGCGCTCGGATGCCAGTCCAACCAGGGATGTTTTCCGCCCCGCCAGCTCAAGTTTTCCTGCATGATGCGATGGAGGATGGCTTGGTCGCCTCGGACCAGCCGAAAGCTCGCCGCGAGGATGATGTCTCGCCGGTGATGAAAGACGCTGTCGTCGTAGCCGAAACCCACATACCCGGAGTCGACAACGCGTCGTTCGTTTTCCTCCGAGAGGATCTCGCAGTTATCGAAGACCTCGGCGATGAACATGGTCCGCTCACGGGCGGGCGCCGGCGCCAGAAAATGGAGATTCTGCCAGATGGCGCCGCCGACGGTGCTCGGAATCCCGACGTAATGTTCGAGCCCCGACCAGCCGCGGGACACTGACTCCTGGATCAGGTCCTTTACGACGGCGCCGCTCTCGGTCCACAGCAGACATTGGTCGCCGGCCTCGCGAAATTCATGACGGCGGGCGGCGTTCCGGATCATCAGGCCACGGAACCCTCGGTCGCCGACGAGGATGTTGGCGCCGAGTCCGAGAACGAAGTACGGTACGTCGAGGTCACGCGCCGCGAGCACGGCATTCGCAAGCGAGTCGGCGGTAGTCGCCTCGAAGAAAAGATCGGCCGGACCGCCTATGCGGAAGGTGGTGTATGGACCGATCGGCTCATTGCGGCGCAGGTGGCCCGGATCGAGTCGCCGGGCGAGGCGGTCAAGCTTCAGTTGATCGGAGTTTTCCATTGTCGAGACTGAAAGAAATCACCTTCCTTTTGCTTCTGCCAACGGCCGCTGTGGCGCAGCGGGCCGAACTGGAGCGGCATATACAACGAACGACACTTCCCAACGGTCTGGAAGTAATCGTCGTGCAGAACCGCGGCGTTCCTCTCGTGACGATCGAAGCGGATGTAAAGAACGGATCGTTCACGCAGGCGCCCGAGTTTTCGGGGCTGTCGCACTTGTACGAGCACATGTTCTTCAAGGCGAACAAGGAATACCCGATGACCGACCAATTCGTCGCCAAGGCTTCGGAGCTCGGCGCCGAATTCAACGGGACGACGAGTGAGGAACGGGTGAACTACTACCTCACCGTGCCGGCGGACAGTGTGGAGGGTGGGATGCGCTTTCTCGCCGCCGCGCTGGTCAACCCGCTGTTCCGGCCCGATGAGCTCGAGCGGGAACGTCAGGTTGTCATCGGCGAGTACGATCGAAACGAATCGAATCCGATGTTCGGCTTCAGCCGCGCGATGGGACAGGCCCTCTGGACCACGGAATGGAGTCGCAAGAATCCCCTGGGCGAGCGCAACATCATTCAAACGACGACGCCCGCGAAGATGCAGGCGATCAAGCAGCGGTACTACGTTCCGAACAACACCGCGATCATCGTGACCGGAGACGTCGCTCCTGATCGCGCGTTCACGCTCGCACGGGCGGTGTTTGGAGGCTGGGCGCGCGGCGCGGATCCGTTCGCGACGGACACGATCCCGGACCCACCGCCGCTTGCGCGGGACTCCGCGCTGATCGTCGAGCAGCCGATTGGCAGCATCGTCGTGATGTTCCAATGGCAGGGTCCAGGCGCGACCAAAGACCAAGCCGCAACGTATGCGGCCGACGTTTTTTCCGACGTGCTGAATCAACCCGGTTCACGCTTCCAGCGACGGCTGGTCGACAGCGGCCTGTTCGAATCGATCACGGTCAACTACTACACGCTCAATCACGTCGGACCGATTACGATCGCGGGTGAGACCTCTCCCGAACATTTCGCCGAAGCCATCAAGGCCCTGCGCGAGGAGATCGGAAAGCTCGGGGACACGACGTACTTCTCCGACGACGATCTCGCGGCGATCAAGCGCCGGCGCATCGTCGGGACGGAGCTCGGACTGGAACGCGCGTCCGGCTTCGCGCATCAACTCGGGTTTTGGTGGGCCGTGACCGGTCTCGACTACTTCTACGGGTACGTGGACACGATGGCCAAACAACGGCGCGGCGATCTCACGGCCTACGCGAACAAGTACATCGTCGGCAAGGCGCGCGTCGTCGGCGCTCTCCTCTCGCCCGAGAATCGCCGTTTGGCGGGGGTGACGCCGCGAACGCTGCTCGGCACGGGTCCGCAACCGTGAGGCGCAGACGCTTGTTCGGCGCGCTGTTACTCGCCGCGGTGGTCGGCCCCTATTCGCGGTCCGCGGCGCAGGCCGACACCGGCACGTCGAGCTTCGAGATCAACGGGCTTCGCGTCATCCTTCGGCGAAATACCGCGAACGACGTCGTCGCGGCGAACTTCTACCTGCTCGGCGGAGCGCAGCAACTGACGCCGGCGACGCAGGGAATCGAATCGTTTTTGCTCGCGTCATCGGAGCGAGGGACGACGAAGTTCCCCGGTGAAACGACGCGTTCTCTGACCGCGCGGCTCGGTGTAACGATTGTCAGTGAGCCCACCGAGGATTGGACGCTGTTCGGTTTCACCGGCGTTCGGGCGACATTCGACTCGTGCTTCATGATTCTCGCCGATCGACTCATGGCGCCGACGCTCGACTCCATCGAGGTCGAACGAGTTCGGTCGAGAATTCTCACGGGGCTGCGTCTCGACGCAAACACGCCTGATCCGGTCATCAATCACCTGGCCGATAGTCTGGCGTATGTCGGCCATCCGTACGGCTTCGCGCCACAAGGCACCGAAGCGACGATTCAGTCGATCACGGTCGGTCAGCTACGCGCCTACCAAAAGTCCCAAATGGTGGCGTCGCGCATGCTGCTCGTGGTCGTCGGGAACATCGAGCGGTCGCGTCTCCAGCAACTGGTGCAGCAGACGTTGGGGCAGCTGCCGCGGGGCAGCTACACATGGAGCTCACCTCGGCTGCCTGGCGCGCCACAGAAAGCGCTGTTGATGCAGGAAGCGCAGCTGCCGACAAACTACATCCTCGGCTATTACGCCGGTCCGCCCGCTCAGAGTCCCGATTACAACGCGCTGCGCGTGGCGACGGCGGTGCTGTCCGGACGATTCTTCACGGAGATTCGGTCGCGGCGCAATCTGTCCTACGAGGTCGAGGCTCCATTCGTCGAGAGGGCGATCGCGACGGGCGGGGTGTATGTGACGACAGTAGCGCCCGACACCACGTTGGCGATCATGCGCAGCGAGATCGACCGACTGCAACAGGAGCTGATCGATTCGCGAGGGCTCGAGCGCCTCGTTCAGCAGTTCATCACCGACTACTTCCTGAAGAACGAGACGAACTCCGATCAGGCGACGTTCCTCGCCCGCGCGCAGTTGTACCATGGAGACTATCGTGCCGCGGCCCGTTTCGTCGAGACTTTGCGCGAAGTCAAACCGGAGGATGTGCGTCGGGTCGCGCGGCAGTACATGCACGATTTTCGATTCGTCTACCTCGGCAACCCGAGCAAACTCTCTCGACCGCTCGTCGATCGCTTCTAGGAATCGAAATGGTGCGCGACGGCCTGCGCGTCGAGTTGTCCGTCAAAGAGTGACGAACCGAGCACGGTCACGGCGACGCCGTGATGCTCGAGCGCGCGAAGCTCGCCCACTGCGCTTGCTTCGGTGCGACAAAAGACGGGTAGGCTGGACGCCTCCACGAGATCTTCGATAAAGCGAAGTGGAGCTCCCTGAAATCCGTCCGATGAGGCACCGTGAACGGCGAGACCAGCGAGCGGAAGCGAAGTAAGCTCGTTCGCCAGGTCGAGCATTTCGGCAGCGACTTGCCACCGCGAGCCGCGTCGGCCAAACAGTGGGTCGACGACGTCGGCTCGGACGATGAGCTGGCCAGGAAAGGAATCGGCCGCTCTGGCCAGGGTATCCTTATCATCGTCCTGGGTCAGGACGACAATTATCTGGCCGACGCCAATGTCGACGAGTCGCTCGATTCGGTCCTCCGAGATAGCACCGCCCGAGACGATGATCTCGGCTGCCGCATCGCGAGCGATCTCAGCAATGAGCGTCTCGTTCTGGTCGCGGCCCGAGTCGGAATCGACGTCGTACAGGTGAATCTGCCGGAAGCCAAGCGCGGTGAAGGCGCGGTGAGTTGCATCGGCGTCGACCGGCGTCCGGGCGGCGGACCGGCCATGATTTCCAAGCGGCGCGTAGACAAACGATCCGCGTAACTCCGCGGTAGGGATGACGATCACGGTTCTGAAGTCTCGAGCGCGTTAAAGGGCCGAAGAGCGGCGCGTCACTTGCAGCCGACTTGCCGCACACGAAGCTCCGCGTTGCGTGCTGCCGAGTTTGTGAATAGTTTCACATTCTCCGCGATCGCGGACAAAACTATCAATCTCGTCCGTACCACTCGGCACTTCTGGAGGCAAGAAGAAATGCGGCTCCATGCATTGACGCTCCTCGCGAGCGTGGCCATCGTCGGCGCTTGCGGCGGCGGCGGTGAAGCCAAGAAGAACGATACAACGGCTGTTACCCCGGCGCCGAGCACGCCGGCCCCGGCGACTCCGGCCCCTGCAGCGGGCGGCGTCGCGAAGGTCCCGGCGACCGGCCAGACCGTGACCATCAAGATGATTGGCGATGACAAGGGCTATCGCTTCGATCCGGCGAACGTCACCATCAAGACGGGCGACGCGGTCAAGTTCGTCATGGTGAGCGGCGGCCCGCACAACGTTTCCTTCGATCCGGCGACCATCACCGATCCCGCGTCCAAGGCGCAGCTCGATGCGAACATGGATTCGAAGCTCTCCGAGCTCTCGAGCCCCAACATGATGAACCCGAACGAGGAGTACGTCATCTCGTTCGGCGGCGTGAAGCCCGGAAAGTACGACTTCCACTGCACGCCGCACCTGGCGATGGGCATGAAGGGCACGATCACGGTCCAGTAACAGGAAACGGACCGTTACGGGTAGTCGCGGGGCTCGATTAGTCGGGCCCCGCTTTTTTTTCAGAGTGCATTTGCCGCTCTGGCCCGTGCCCTGCCAAACTTCAGCATATGGCATCGCTCGCCGGAGAATTATCGCGCGGCCCCTCGCGCTCGGCTTGGCTAACGGCGCGCGCCCGCAACGCCGTTGCCCGTCCGCAGTTCATCGCGATCGTGGGCGGTGGCATTTTTGTCGCCGCGCTGGTCGCGCTGGTGCTCGCGCCGCAGCAAATACGACGCGGCGCGAAGGTCCTGACCGGTCCGGTAGGTCCGCGGCCCGACACGTCGGTGTTCAGCAACGCGCTCGATGAGGCCCGTCGACGACTGGCCGCGGCTGAGGCGTCACTTGCGAAGGCCCGACTCGCGCCGCCGACACCGCAAGTCCAAGAACCGATCATTCCGCCGGCCATCCTGTCGCAGCGGGACTCGCTGTCCAATGCGGTCAGCGATCTCGACGCACTGTTGACGCGCGCAGAAGGAGCGCCGGTGACGGCGTCATACCGCGCGCTCGCCGAATCACCTCAGCTGGCGTCGAACCCGCGAATCCGCGTACTGCTCGATTCGCTAGCCGAGGTCGAGCGCGAACGTGAAGGTTTTGGAACTACCGGCGGCGCTGACCCCGTCTATCTCGCGCTGACGTCGCGGGCGACGGAGATCGGGCGCGCGATTCAATCCACAGCCCAGGAACGCCGGGACGCCATTCGCAGACAAATCGCGAGTCTGAACGTGCCGGCACAGCGGCCGACTGTGGTTTCGACGACGATCGATACCGCGGGCTGGGTGGCCGAACGAGATTCGGCGCGCTCGCTCGTTGACCAGGCGAGTGTCGCGCTCGGCGACGCGCGTTCCAAGGCGAGCGACTTCGACCAAGAAGCCGCTCGTGCGCGCCGAGCCGCCTCGGAGGGTGCTCCGCCGGCCGCGCTCCTCGGCGCGGCGCTGATCATCGGGATTGCACTTGGTTTTGGCGTGGCGTTCATCGGCGAATTGCGTCGTCCACGTATCAGCGACGCGCACGAAGCGGAACGAGTGACGGGCGTCCGGGTGCTTGCCACCGTGCGACCCAGGCCGCGCGATCCCGATCGCATGCGTCGATCGACCGATCGCCTCATGCCGCCCTACTTCGATCCGGCGGCCGCGCCGTATCAACTGACGTATCTCCATCTGGCGAGAACCGGTGCGAGCCGGCTGGTTCTTACGGTTGTCTCGGCCGATCCAAACATCGCCGCCGTCGTTGCCATGAATGTCGCGGCGATCGCCGCCGACGAAGCTCGCAGCACGATACTGATCGACACGGACGTGAAGAGCGCAACGATCGCCGCCGCGCTGCGCTGCCATGCCGAGCCCGGGCTTGCCGACATCATTCAGCAGCGGATCGACTGGTCCGAGGTCACGACACAGACCATGATCGGTCGCGATCGCGTGATCGACGTCATTCCGAGCGGCATCTTGCCTGGGGGATTGGACCGCGCGGTCATCACGAATCTTTTTCGGCAAGAAGCCACGCGGCTCGCGCGTCACTACGAGGCGATCGTCATCGTCGGCGACGTGGCGACCGCCGAGGCCGGACTACCCGGAGCCCTCCCAGTTCCGGATACCGTGATCTGCGCGCGCGCCGGTCACACCCGGCTTTCGGAGCTCGAGGCCGCGATCGCCGCTGTGCAACGCGGCGGCGGTGTACCGTCAGGTATTGTTCTGTGGGACGCTGTACCGCCTGTTCTACCGACGCCCGAACACATCGCGCGTGCGCCGCGGCCGCTCCAAACGGCCGAGATGAAGACGCTCACGGCGAAGCGCTGATCTTCCTCTCTCGACCGTCTCGCATCGACACGTGTGGGCTGATCTCGTTCTACGCGCCGAGCGTCAACACGCCATCGAGCTGCTCGTGTGGGCCGCGCTCTCGCTGATCATGGCGACGGCGTCGGTCGTGATCTCCAGGGCGGGCGGACGACAGGGGCGATCCGCGCTCCTGGGAGGTTTCGCGACCCAATTGGCCGTGTGGGGACTGGTCATCGCCGTCGTCGGCGCGATCGAGCTGCAGCAGCTGACGATGCGCGATCTTTCGAGCGCGGCACGTCTCGAGCGTCTGACCTGGGCCCGCGCGGGGCTGGACGTCGGGATCGTTGGTGTCGGCGCGGTGCTGGGCGGCGCTTCGCACGTCCTCGCTCGCAGCCAACGCGGCCTTGGCGCGGCGGCGGCGATCGCCGCTCAAGGGTTGGCCGTGTTGGTGATCGATCTCCGTCTCATCGCCGCTATCTCGAGATAATCATGGCCGAGAACGTTCCGGACCTCAGCCGCGAACCGAAACATCGAGCGTATCCCCAGCTCTTCGCGTATATCGTATCGATACTCTCGGGGATCGACGACGACATCGCGGGCATGGCCACGATCTCGGCGATGATTCACCACTCGCTCGGTCATTTGTGGACAGGTTTCTATCGCGTCGTCGCGCCGGATCTGCTGCGGGTCGGTCCGTATCAGGGGTCGCTGGGCTGTCTGGAGATCCCGTTCGGCAAGGGCGTCTGCGGAACCGCCGCGGCGGAGCGCCGCACGATCATTGTCCCCGACGTGTCACGCTACCCCGGACACATTACCTGTGACGCACGCGCCAAGTCGGAGGTCGTCGTTCCTGTCGTTGACCGGGCCGGCACGCTCATCGGCGTGCTCGATGTCGACTCGGACAAACGGGCCGCGTTCGACCAGCTCGACGCCGATGGTTTGGAGCGAATTGTACGCTGGTTCGCGGGCGAAGGTCGCGGTTGACGCGATCCGGCGCCGGGTATAGGCTGAGGAAGGAAGATGACGACTACCGGATATTCCGACCGCATCAACCACGCGCTCGCGTTCGCGGCAAAACACCACGACCAGCAGGTGCGCAAGGGCACTCGCCTGCCTTACCTGACACATCCAGCGAACGTCGCGATCATTCTCACGCGCTACCAGCGTGACGATGAGACCGTCGTCGCGGGCATCCTTCACGATGTGATCGAGGATTGCGTTCGCGAGGCATACTCGCGCGAAATGCTCGAGCAGCGAATCGGCGACAAGTTCAGCGGGGATGTGTTGAGTACCGTGCTGGCCGTTACGCATCGTCGCGTCGACGATGACGGCATCGAGTTCTCGAGCGACGAGCGGCGCGACGACTACTTGCAGCGCCTCGAGCATGCGGGCGAATCCGCGCGCTGGGTTTGCGCGGCCGACAAGCTCCACAACGCGAGCACCATTCTCGCGGATCTTCGCCGCACGATCGATCCGAGCAGCGTATGGAGCCGTTTCAACGGCGGCCGCGAAGCCACGGTGCGCTGGTATCGGCGCGTCTTCGATCGGTTGCGGCAAATCGGGTTTCGCGGTGAAATCATGCTCGAGCTCGAGAATGTCGTGACCCAGCTCGAGGAGTGGTCGCGAAGCGAGATCGCCGCGGCGCGCTGAGCGGCTCTTCCCTGCCCGCTACTTCACCGATTCGTACGCCGCGCCGGCGCCGTGGCCGGGCGTCACGTCGGCGTCGTAATGCGACGCGACATAGTCTTCGAGAATTCTCAGAAACTCGGGCACGATCGCATCGCCACGAAGCGTGGTGAACAGCGCGCCATCGACGTAGACGGGTGCCTTGGGCTCCTCGAATGTTCCCGGCAATGAGATCCCGATGTTCGCGTGCTTCGATTCGCCCGGCCCGTTCACCACGCAACCCATCACCGCGACTTTCATTTCCTCCACACCCGGGTAATTGACGCGCCACACGGGCATTTGCTCGCGGATGTAGGACTGAATGTCCTCCGCCATGTGCTGGAAGAAGGTCGACGTCGTGCGGCCGCATCCGGGGCACGCGGTCACCTGCGGCGCGAAGCTGCGGAGACCCAGCGACTGCAGAATCTGTTGCGCGACGCGAACCTCCTCGGTGCGATCTCCATTCGGACGCGGTGTAAGAGATACGCGAATCGTGTCGCCGATTCCCTCCGAGAGAAGAATCGAAATCCCTGCCGTGCTGGCGACGATCCCCTTCATCCCCAGGCCGGCCTCTGTCAAACCGAGGTGCAGCGGATAGTCGCACCTGGATGCGATGCGTCGATAGACATCGACGAGGTCCTGCACGCCGGACACTTTCGCCGAGATGACGATTCGGTCGTGTGACAGACCGACCTCTTCGGCCAACTCCGCGGAGCGCAGTGCACTCGCCGACATGGCCTCGAGATACACCTCGCGCGCATCCGCGGGTGTGCTCGACCGGGCGTTCGCGTCCATCATTTCGGTAAGAAGGTCCTGATCGAGCGAACCCCAGTTCACACCGATGCGGACGGGCTTGTCATGGTCGAGGGCGATGCGAACGATCGTTCGAAAATTCTCGTCGCGACGTTTCCCGCCGACGTTGCCGGGATTGATGCGGTACTTCGCGAGCGCGTCGGCGCAGGCCGGATACTTGGCGAGAAGTAGATGGCCGTTGTAGTGGAAATCGCCGATAATCGGGACGCTCGATCCGCGTTGTCGCACGCGGTCGACGAGATCCGGCACCGCAGCCGCGGCTTCTTCGTTATTCACCGTGACGCGAACGAGCTCCGATCCGGCCTCATTGAGCGCGATGACCTGCTCCGCCGTCGCAATCGCGTCGGCGGTGTCCGTATTCGTCATCGATTGAACAACGATCGGGGCGACGCCACCGACTTTCACGGCGCCGACCACGGCCGTCACGGAAGCGCGCCTCGAAAAGGTGCTGGTCATCGGGTCAAGATGAAGAGTAGACGAAAGATACGCGTATACATCAGTTCCGACCCACGGTCACTTTCAGTGCTTGACCGTTCTGGTCGTTACGAATACTTTGGCCGTCGCTTACGACCGGACCTGCGCGGGTGACGGAGGCCGGTTGTAGGTCTTACGGCCCGCGCAACATGGTGTTGTAGCGGATGTACTTCAGGAGTGGGACATGCGTACGACTGGAAAGGTGAAGTGGTTCAATGACGCCAAGGGGTTTGGTTTCATCACACCGGACGGCGGTGACAAGGACTGCTTCGTCCACTACAGCTCCATTCAAGGGAATGGGTTCAAGACGCTCGCCGAGGGCGACCCGGTCGAGTTTGATCTGGTCCAGGGCCAGAAGGGGCCGGCCGCGGAGAATGTGAGCAAGGTGGCCGGGCGCTAACGCGCCCACTCCGAACTGAAGGAACGGACGGGCGTGCTCTTGGAGCACGCCCGTTTGCTTTGTCCAACGGCCCGCTCAGCGCGGTCGGATTCGAGCTCCGGGCGGTCGGCCGCGGCGCGCCAGAACGACCGCCTCGACGGCATCGGCCAACCGACGATCGATGTCCGCCTCAAAAGCCGCGATGTCCACTCGCATGATGAGACCGTTCGGGCCCCGAACCTCTCCGGCGTTCGCGATCAGGCTTCCCGCCAGCGTTGCGGCGCGCTCGATCGAAAGCCCGAGGTCCTGGACGATGCGCCGAGTGAGCGCGATCTGGCGAACGGCGCCGATGGTGAGGCGACGAACGACGCCGTGTCCGGCCGACTCCGCGCCGGCCATGTCGACGCGCGAGAGAAAGTTGTCAATCCACTTTCTCTCTACTTCCGCTACAAAGCAAGCTATATCAATATGATACGCCGGCACAATTAATTATTCTCACGCGTGAGTCTATTTTCGGCGTTCGTGCGAGGTCGAATATATCCTCATAGCTGAGAATAAAAAAGCGGCGCACCCTGGCTGGATGCGCCGCCTGACCTACCCGACGACATATGCTATGAGATCGCCCGCTGAGCTGCCGCAAGCTGCGCCCGCACCGCGGATGGCCCCGTCCCTCCATCGATCTCCCGATTCTCTACCGATTGAATGGGCGACAAGGCATCGAAAACATCATGCTCGAACAGCGGATGGGCGTCCGAGAAAGCGGCGAGTGGCAGGGTGTGCAACTCCATCCGCTGGTCTTCGCACTGTCGAACCAGCCGACCAACGGCGTGATGCGCTTCGCGGAATGTGACTCCCTTCCGGACGAGGTAGTCGGCGAGGTCCGTGGCCATCATGGTGGTGTCCAGAGCTGAGCGCATGGCCTGTGCGTTGAACTCACACTCGGCCAGCGCGCCGGCCAGCGCCGGCAGGACCAAGAGCATGGTGTCCACGGCGTCGAACAGGACACGCTTGTCGTCCTGAAGGTCCTTGTTGTAGCTGCTCGGAAGACCCTTGAGCGTGGCCAACAAAGTTGTCAGGTCGCCGAGCATTCGAGCCGCCGATCCGCGAGCGAGCTCCAACGCGTCAGGGTTCCGCTTCTGCGGCATCATGCTCGATCCCGACGTGTAGCCGTCGCCGAAACGAACGAAGGAAAACTCGCGCGTTCCGTAAATGATCATGTCCTCGGCGAACCGGGACAGGTGGGTCGCCATCATCGCGACCGTGAAGAGAACTTCGGCGACGAAATCGCGATCGCTCACCGCGTCGATCGAGTTCGGCGAAATCGCCGAGAAGCCGAGACTCCCTTGCAGGAGAACGCGCGATACGGGATAGGCTGATCCAGCCGCAGCCCCCGACCCGAGCGGCAAAACGCTCGCACTGCGTTGCGCGGCCTTGAGGCGGACCCGGTCGCGCTCGAGCGGCCAGAAGTGCGACAGGAGCCAGTGTGCCGCCGATACGGGGATGGCGCGCTGCAAATGTGTGTACGACGGCATGAGCGCCGTCTCCAACCCGTGTGCCTGGTCGATCATTGTCTGCTGCAGAGCACGCGCGGCCTCGTCCAAGCGCGATACCGCGTCGATCGACCAGAGACGCGTCGCCGTCGCCACCTGGTCGTTGCGACTGCGACCCGTGTGCAGCTTGGACGCCGTCTCGCCGATCTCGTCGTGCAACAGTCGATCGATGAGCGTGTGCACGTCCTCGTCGCCCGCGGCGGGCTGTTCACCCGCGGCCAAGCGAGCGCCAACGGCGTCGAGGCCACGCTCGATATCCGTACACTCATCGAGGGTCAGAACGGCGGCCTTGTACAATGCCATCGCCCACGCTTTCGAGAGACGGATGTCGTACGGCCAGAGACGAAAATCCACGCCGATCGATGCATTGAGCGCGTCGAATTCCGGACGGGCGTCGGCGGCGAAGCGCCCGCCCCAAAGTTTGTGCGTCGTCTCGGACGCGTGTGCGGCGACGGTGGTCATCAGGCGATTTGCAGCGCCGGGATTTCGGCGGTAGTAGCCTCGGGCGCCGGGGCGTCCGTGGCTGGAGCAAGTCCCAGCTCTTGATCCTTGAGTGCGCGGACCCGAGCCGGTAGGGCGAAGAGGCGAATGAAGCCCGCGGCGTCGCTCTGCTCGTAGACGTCGTCCTCGCCGAAGGTGACAAAGCGCTCATCGTACAGCGCGTTGCTGCTCTCCCGACCGACGACGGCGATCGAACCCTTGTACAGACGGAGCGAGACAGTACCGGAGACGCGATCTTGGGTGACGTTGACGAACGCGTCGTACGCCTCGCGCTCGGTCGTCCACCACCGGCCCTCGTACACCAGATCGGCGTAGCGAGGCGCGATGAGATCCTTCGCCGCCAGCGTTCGGCGATCGAGCACGAGCTGCTCGAGCTCCGAATGCGCGGCGTAAAGCAGCGACCCGCCCGGCGTTTCGTAGACACCGCGCGACTTCATGCCGACGAGACGATCCTCGACAAGATCGACGACGCCGCAGCCATGACGGCCGCCGATCTCGTTGAGCGTCGCGATGAGGTCGACGCCATTGAGTCGCTCGCCGTTGACGCTCACCGGCGTACCAGCGTCGAATCCGATGACGACGGTCTCAGGGAGATCGGGCGCCTTGGTCACCGTGCGGGTGAGCATGAGCAGATCGTCGGGCGGCGCGTTGTTCGGGTTCTCGAGAACGCCGCCTTCGTGCGAAAGGTGCCAAAGGTTGGCGTCGCGCGAGTAGATCTTCTGGCGCGTCGCCGCAACGGGGATCCCGTGCGCTTCGGCATAGGCGATCGCGTCCTCGCGGCTCCGAATATTCCAGGTACGCCAGGGCGCGATGACCGGAAGATCGGGAGCGAAGGTCGCGTAGGTCAGCTCGAAGCGGACCTGGTCATTTCCCTTCCCCGTGCATCCGTGCGCCAGCGCGTCGGCGCCGACCTGTCTCGCGACCTCGACCTGCCGCCGCGCAATGAGCGGACGACCCATCGACGTGCCGAGAAGGTATTTGCGATTGTAGATCGCGCCAGCGCGAAGCGTCGGATAGATGAACGACTCGACAAATTCCTCGCGGAGATCCTCGACGAAGCACTCATCAGCGCCCGACGCGATCGCCTTGGCGCGTACGCCGGCGAGCTCTTCGCTCCCCTGCCCGATGTCGCCTGCGACGCAGATGACCCGGGCTCCGTGATAATTCTCCTTGAGCCACGGGACGATGATCGATGTATCGAGGCCGCCGGAATAGGCGAGCACGATCGTCTTATACATGAGCGCTCCTATGATTGCCAAGTTATGCAGTTCAAGTGCATATTTAATCGTCGGCCTTGGCGACGTCAACGTGCAATTGTCGATGAACTTGGCCGCGTGAGGTCAGGGCACTCTGGCCAGATCGAGCAAGCGCCGGGTGACGACGGCTCGGGCCTCGCTGGACCGGCAGATAATCAGAACAGTGTTCTCGCCGCCGAGCGTACCGATGATCTCCGTCCAGCCATGCGAATCGATGGCCTCGGAAATCGGTTGGGCTCCGCCGGGCAGGGTGTGGAGGACGATGAGCTCCGAGACTCCATCGATGCGCGAGAACAACTGGGGTAAGAGACCGTCCAGGGACGGCTTAGCCTCGTCGGCAACCATCTCGGGCAACATGTAGCGCGAACCGTTTTCGGACGGGACCCTCACGACGCCAAGATCGCGCAAGTCTCGCGACAGCGTCGCCTGAGTGACGTTCCACCCGTCCTTGGCGAGTAGCTGCTTCAGGTCCTCTTGGTTCGCGATCTGTCGGCTCCCGATGAGTCGAAGAATTGCGTCCTGCCTACCGTGCTTGTTTCGCAGATCGCTTCTCGGTGTTGGTGGTCATTGGGGCACGGTCCGGCAGCGGCGAACCGTCCCGAACTGATTGACATGCCGATTTCGCATTATTATGCATTAAGCGTGAATAGAATCAGTGTTGGGGTACTCGGCGCAAGCGGGTACGCTGGGCAGGAGCTCTGCCGCATCGTCGCGCAACATCCGCGGCTCACGCTGGCGTTCGCTACGGCGAACGAACAGCGGGGCGCCGTCCTGCGTCTGGGCGCCCAAAAGCTCCAGTACATCGCGACCGACGACGCACCCCTTCACGACGTTGAGCTCGTTTTCTCGGCGCTGCCGCATGGAGCCTCGAAGCTCTGGGTTGAGCGCGCGCGAGAGGCTGGTGCGCGCGCAGTTGATCTATCGGCGGACCTGCGCCCGGGCAATGGGTGCGAGGGGATTCCCTATGGTCTGACGGAGTTGAACCGCGATCTCGTCGCGGGCGCCAGCGTCGTCGCCAATCCGGGCTGTTATCCGACGTCGATCCTCGTCGCTCTGGCGCCGCTCGTTCGGCAGCAGCTGATCGCCCCGAACGCAACGATCGTGGCCAATTCGGCGAGCGGCGTTACGGGGGCTGGGAACTCGCCCAAGCGAGAGTTGTTGTTCGGCGAGGTATCGGAGGATTTCCGCGCCTACGGGATCGGCAATACGCATCGGCACCTCAACGAGATGCGCGCCACGCTCGAAGGGTGGAGCAGCGGAGCGTCGCCAGATCTCGTTTTCACGCCGCATCTCCTTCCGGTCGCGCGCGGCATCCTGTCGACGATCGTCGTGCCGTTGGCGGAGCCGCTGGCCGATCCGCTCGAGCCGTGGCGCGAGGCGTATGACGACGAGCCGTTCATCGAGATCACCGCGGACACACCGAGGCTTCGCGACGTTCGCCACCGCAACGTCGTACGCATCTCGGCGACGCCGCTCGCCGGGACGAGGTCTGCGGCGCTGCTCGTCACATCGGCGATCGACAACCTGATGAAGGGCGCGGCGGGACAGGCCGTACAGAACGCCAACCTCATGCTGGGTCTCGACGAAACCGCGGGACTACCGACGTGACGCGCGTCATCAAGGTGGGCGGCCGCCCGCAGGGGGATCCCGCGCTGGCCACGACGCTCGCGGCGGGGTGGACACGCGACGGCGGTGGAATGGTCCTAGTTCACGGCGGAGGTGACGAGGTGACGGCGCTTCAACGAGCGTTCGGAACAACGTCGACCTTCGTCGGCGGACGACGCGTGACCACAGCGGAAGACATCGATCTCGTCCGCATGGCGTTGTCTGGCAGCGCCAACAAACGACTCGTGTCGACGTTGGTGGAGCAGGGGCTCAGCGCCGTTGGGTTGTCGGGCGAAGATGCGTCGCTCATTTGCGCGAGCCCGATGGACGCGAAGGCGCTGGGGCATGTGGGGGTGCCGAACCACATCAACGTCGCGTTTCTCAGACACCTGCTGTCCGGCGGGTATCTGCCCGTGATCTCGCCGGTCAGTCGGAACGGGAGCGAGGAGCTTGGCGCGGCGTTGAACGTGAACGGTGATGACGCGGCTGCCGCGATTGCGATCGCCCTCGGCGCGGCCGAGCTGCTGCTCGTCGCGGACGTCGCGGGTGTGCTGCGCGACGGCGAGGTCATTCCGCAGCTCTCACTCGAGGAGGCTCGCGCGCTTGTATCCGACGGGACCGCGCGCGGCGGGATGCAAGCAAAGCTGCATGCCGCGCTCACGGCTGTGGAGGGAGGCGTTCCGCAGGTCCGCATTTCCGACATTCTGGCAATTCACGATCTCACGCGCGGAACGGTAGTGCGACGCGCCGGAGCAGGGGGAGGGGGACTGGCATGACGGTGTCCATGGAGCCGGTGATCGATTCGCTACTCGGCACGTACAAGCGGGCGCCGGTGTCTTTCGTCGACGGCGAGGGGGTCTACCTGGTCGACAGCGAGGGCAAGCGCTACCTCGATTTCGTGAGTGGCATTGCTGTGAACGCGCTCGGCTACGGCGACGCCGGACTTCGACAGGCGATGCACGCCGCGGCCGACGGGCTCATTCACGTCTCGAATCTGTACGCGACGGTGCCGAGCCAGCAGTTGGCGACCACGCTCGTCGAGCGTTCGTTCGCCGACAAAGTGTTCTTCTGCAACTCCGGAGCGGAGGCGAACGAAGGCGCCTTCAAATTCGCGCGGCGGTGGGCACGAACCATCGGTCCGGCGAAGCACGAGATTGTCGCGCTGCGCGGAGCTTTTCACGGGCGGTTGTTCGGAACGCTCGCCGCGACGGATCGTCCGTCGTATCGCGCGCCTTTCCGCCCGCTCGCGCCGGGGATCTCGATCGTCGAGCGCGACATCGAAGACATTGCCCTCGCGCTCGATCCGGAGACCGCGGCCGCGCTGATCGTGGAGCCGGTGCAGGGGGAGGGCGGTGTCCGTGTGCTCGACGTCGGTTTTGTTCGCGAGCTTCGCGCGTTGACGCGTGAGCGACAGGTGGCACTCATTTTCGATGAGATCCAGTGTGGCCTCGGTCGGACGGGAAAGCTCTTCGCCTACGAGCATTTCGGCGTCGAGCCGGATTTGCTCACGCTCGCGAAGCCTCTCGCCGGCGGATTGCCGATGGGCGCCATTCTCGTCAGCTCGCATATCGCGGCGACGATCAAACCGGGCGACCACGGCACGACCTTCGGCGGCGGACCGTTTCTGGCCAGTGTGGCGAACTACGTGCTCGAGCGGCTCGCCGATCCGGAAATGCTGACGCACGTCGAGCAGACCGGCGCGTGGTTCGGTAAGCGGCTCGCCGATATGGCGCGTCGCAACGATCGCATCCGAACGGTCCGCGGCATCGGCTTCATGTGGGGCGTGGATGTCGCTGGTCCCGCATCACAGGTCGTGCATCGCGCATTCGACGCCGGCCTTCTCGTCTGTTCCGCGGGCGACTACACGGTGCGTCTCTTGCCCCCGTTGGTGGCGACGCGCGATGAGCTGTCGGCCGGACTGGCCATTCTGGAAGACGCGTTCTAATGACCGTGGCGGCAACGATTCGTCGCGGCCGGCCGGAGGATGCCGAAGCCATCGCGGGACTCATCGCGGATTTCGCCGATGAGTCGCTGATGCTTCGGCGCACGCCACAGATGGTCGCGTTGGCGATCGACGACTATCTCGTCGCGGTCGATCCACGTGGCCGAATCGTGGCGTGTGGCGCGCTGAAGGAATATTCGCCGTCGGTCGCGGAAATCGCGGCGATCGCCGTATCGCGCGAGGCGCACGGGTGCGGGCTTGGCCGCGCGATCGTCGACGCGGTGGAATCGCTCGCCCTCAAGCGCGGCATCTATGACGTGTTTGCCCTCACGCTCCAGCCGGCGTTCTTTGCCGCGCTGGGATATCAACGCGTGGATCGCGCGCGTTATCCCGAGAAAATTGGTCGCGACTGCCTCGGGTGCATTCGCCGCTTCGCCTGCAACGAGATTTGTTTCGCGAAGAATCTGCACGCCGAGGCCCGCGCCGCGGCGTGAACGCCGCCTAGATTGGGCTGGATGAGAGATGATCGCGTCGGGCTGAACGGGCTGAAGCAAGCGTTCGACGAAGCGCGCTTCGGACCGCAGCGGACGCTCAATCTTCGCGAGTCGCTGCCGACGGCGGATCAGGCGACGAAGCGCGCCGACGCCTGGTTGCGGCAAGCGCAGGTCTCGCGAGCGGGCGAGGTGCTCATCATCACCGGCCGGGGACGGGGCAGCGACGGCGGCGTCTCCGTCGTCCGCGAAGCGGTAAGCGCGTTGTTGCACGTTCTACGGCGGCGCGGCGTCGTCCGCGAATTCCGCGAGCACACGGCTGGCTCTTTTGTCGTGACCCTCGCGTCGATCGCCGAGCTCTGGGAAGCACCGCGGCGGAAGCGTGACCGCGGACATCAGGAATCGCCGGATCAGTCGGCGGCGCTGCCGGGGCTCGACGACGAGACGCGCGGGCTGCTCCGGGATCTGGCGGAGCGTGCTCTCGAGGGGTTGGGCGTGAAGGAGACGTCGGAGTTCATCGAGGGCGAAATGGCCCGTCAATTCAGCGCGATCGCCGCGTCGATCGGCGCCGAGCGGGATGACGACACCGCGCTCCGCGAGGCCATACGGTCGGCACTCGAACAGCACGAATAGTCGCCGTCGTTCAGCGTCGGTAGATTCGTTGCGTCCACTCACGGTGATTCTCGTGTCATTTCGCACAGTAACACTCATTTGTGCCGCGGCCGCGCTTCGTGCCGGCGCCCAACAACCGCTGCCCGGATACGCGTCGCAATCAGCCGCGTCGGAACGCGCGATCGAGGCGGACGCCATCAAGCGGCCCTCGGCGTCGTCGGCGTCCGGACACTCGCGGAGCTTATCGAAAGAGACGCACGTCTCCGGAACGCCGGCGCAGGCGAGGACGCGCGACTACGTGATCAACCAACTGAAGAGTTGGGGCCTCGAGACCGAAGTGCGGTCGTACGACATCTGGATGCCGCATCCGACGGCCGTGCATGTGAGCCGGCTCTCGCCGCAGCCGAAGGAATTGAGTCTTCGCGAGCCGCCCGTGGACGGCGATCCGGCTTCGTCGCTCTGGCAATACCCCACGGTGAACGGCTACAGCGGCGCGGGCGAAGCGACCGGCGAGGTAGTATACGTCAACTACGGGCTGATCGAGGATTATGCGCAGCTCGATTCACTCGGCGTCTCCGTGCGTGGCAAGATCGCCGTCGCTCGGTACGGTCGATCATTCCGCGGGATCAAGGCGCGCGAGGCCGAGAAGCACGGCGCTGTCGCATTGCTCATCTACAGTGACCCGCAGGACGACGGATACCTCGTCGGCGACGTGTATCCCGAGGGTCCGATGCGGAACAGCGCCGGTGTGCAGCGTGGAAGCATTCTGAACCTGGACGGAGATCCCTCGACGCAGGGCTATCCGAGCAAGCCGGGCGCATCGAGGCTGGCGGTGGAGAGGCTCGACATCCCGCACATTCCCGTCGTTCCAATCGGCTACGGAAACGCGAATGAGCTGTTGCGATTCTTGCGCGGCGCGGGTGTTCCGCGCGGTTGGCAGGGCGGCCTGGCCTTTCACTATCACGTCGGTCCGGGCCCGGTAAAGGCGCGTGTCACGGTCCGCGACGATCGTGCGACGTCGCCGATCAAGCCGATTTACGACACGTTCGCGATGATCCGCGGCAGCCAATTCCCCGATGAATTGGTGATCATCGGTGGGCATCGCGACGGATGGGGTCCCGGCGCGGCGGACAATGTCAGCGGAACGGTGAGTGTGCTCGAGGCGGCGAGGGCGGTGGCCGAAGCCGTCAAGCAAGGTGTGAGGCCGAAGCGAACGATGATCTTCGCGACCTGGGACGCCGAAGAGTGGGGACTGATCGGATCCACCGAGTACGTGGAAGACGACTCGCTCCGGCTCACCCGCGGAGCAGTCGCATACCTGAATCAGGACGTCGCGGCGCAGGGTGCGCGGTTCGGCGGCGGCGGCTCTCCATCGCTCCGCGGCGTACTGCGCGACGTCGCGCGGCTGGTTCCCGATCCGAACGGGAAGGGAAGCGTGTACGCGGAGTGGCGCCGCGCTTCGGCCATTGCCGACACCACGGAGCCGGCGATGGGAGATCCCGGCGGTGGGTCGGATTTCGCCGGTTTCTACAATCACCTCGGCATTCCGATCGCCGAGTGGGGCTTCAGCGGCGCCGGCGGTGTGTATCACTCGCAGTACGACAGCTACACGTGGATGACCAAGTTCGGCGATCCGGGCTTCCAGTATCACGCAACGGCGGCGAAGATCGCGGCGGCCATGATGCTGCGGCTGGCGAATGCGGACATTCTGCCGTACGACTACGTCGAATATGCGCGGACGATGCGGCGCTATATCGCGCCGATCGAGCGAAGCGTCTCGGACCGCAAATGGACCGTCTCGGCGACAACGCTCCGCGCGGCGATCGATCGTTTGGAGCGCGAAGCCGCGGCGTTCAACGCCGCGCGCGACTCGGTGCTCGGGTCATCGTCCGCACCTCAGCAGTTCGAGCGCGTGAACGCCGCGCTCCTGGCCGTCGAGCGTGCGTTGACACGGCCGCAGGGATTGAAGACGAGACCGTGGTTTAGAAATCTCATATACGCCGCCGACGAGAACAACGGCTACGCGAACATGGTATTTCCGTCGGTGAACGAGGCGATTCGATCGGGTGATGAAGCCCTCGCGAAATCGGAACTGGACGACCTGGCTCGGCGATTCGACGCCGCGGCTCAGGCGGTCAGCGACGCGCGCGTGGCGCTGCGAAGCCGATAAGCGGCTCGGCGATCAGGGCCGACTTGTTTCGACGGGCGGACGGCTGCCGCGGGCGACGTACAATGTCACCGCGGCGCTGACCGCCACGGCGATACAGACCATCGTCACGACCAGCAACACGACCTGCTTCAAACTGAGGCTCGCGTGTTGGACCGCAGCCGTCGGCGGCGTGAATGGCGGGAGCGGGCGTTCACTTCGCGATGATTCGATCGACACCGGGATGGCGCCGGCATCGACAGGCGGCGTTTCGTCGAGATCCAACGCGTCATTGTCCAGTGGCGCGTCGGCCGGCGGCGCGCCGCCATTTCGACCGGGCGGCGACTTGCGACGCGCGACATACGCGCGAGGCAGTCGCTTTCCGTCGGCATCTCGACTGACGGGAAGCGACCCGGAGACGGGGCGAGCGGCGGCGGCCGGAGACGAGCGGCTTAGCCTCGACTCAGCCGCGACCGGAAGGCCGCGCGCGGGGCTGACGCGCGGCTCGAACTGACCGCCGGTCTTCGGACCGACGTTTTGTGGAGCGGCGGGTGAAACGGCCGACACATCGACCGGCGTGCGTGGGGCGGCGGGAATCGGAAGATCCAAGTCGATGGGCGGATCCTCGTCGACGATGGGCGTGGTGGCGCGCGGAGGCTCCGCCGCTTCGATCCTCGATCGCGCCTCCCCCGGCTCCACGCCGACGACGGCGCCGCTACAGACACAGCCCAAACGCGGCCCGACGTCGATGAGGACATTGGCACCGATGAGCAACAGCTGCGCGATCTCGGCGACGAAGTCGTCGCTTTCGACATCGGCCAGCGAACGCGAACCGGTCTCGGACCAAAGGTGCTCGGCGGTCGGCGTGCCGCCGGGTTGCGATCGGAAGCGACGGCGATCGGGAGGAATGATCGACTCGAAGACGCGTGGCTGCTCCTCGAGTGCGATTTGACGCTCGGCGAGCATTGCCATCAAGGCATCGGGCGTCATGCGAATATCGATCGAGTCGTCGACGGCGCCGGGACAGCCTCCGACGTAGGTCACGCGCATACGCGTGGGATGCGAAAGCGCACGCAGATAGCGGGCGAGCGCGACGGGCGGCGAAACGAGCGGCAGCAACACGGGGCGCAAGTCGCCGCCGGTGGTCAGCAGTCGATGCGCCACGATGGGGCAACTGCACTGAATCGCGGGGCGTTCGCCGAAGCGTGGCAAGCGTTTGAGGACGGCAGCAGCGATGAGCTCGTCGCCCCAGCTCGCGGGGACGACGTTCCCGAAGCCGGCGCGCAAACAGGCGTGCGCGAGCTGAACCGGGGTCGCGGGAGCCGCAGCAAGCAGTGCGTCGGCCCCCAGAATGACGATGGGAACCGTTGGCGACATGATCGTGTCGCTACCGTCGGGGGCTGCAACCGCGAGGGTCATGACCGCGCGTAAAATGCTGAGAATTCAGCGTGGCGGGCAGTACCCAAGACCCCGCCAACGAGGGTTAGGTCCAACGAAGGTCGAAAACGGGCACCTGTCAAGAGCGGCCCAGACATTGCACGTCCGGCTCCTGTTGCGGGACGCGAGGATGGTTGTGGGGGAGACGAATTTTGGGGCGGCGCGGCTCACTGAAGCCGAGCGTGAGTCGCTGGTTGCGTACGCGGCACGCGCATCCTGGCCCGCGGGTTTTGTAATCTATCAACGGGGCG
This sequence comes from Gemmatimonadaceae bacterium, assembly GCA_035535975.1. Taxonomy (GTDB): domain Bacteria; phylum Gemmatimonadota; class Gemmatimonadetes; order Gemmatimonadales; family Gemmatimonadaceae; genus JAQBQB01. The sequence goes on from DATLPC010000048.1 coordinate 61,910, forward strand.
CGCCGGCGGACGGTGTGTTCGTCGTGACGCGCGGCAGGGTCGTGCTGCGGAGCCGAGTCCGTGCGGCTCGCGGCTTCGTTCCTTGGATAGCCTGTCCGGGGGAGACCTTCGGGTCGGAAGGCCTTACGCAAACGGCGCGGTACGCGACCGATGCCCGAGCCGATGACGAGAGCGAGACGCTCTTTCTGAGCTCGACGCGGTTTCGCGCGTTCGTACGCGAACAGCCTCAGTACGCGCTGACGCTTCTCAGCCAGCTCGTCTCGGAGCGATCGGCGCTGCTGGACAAGCTTCGCGAGCTCACGACGCTCAGCGTCGAGCAGCGGCTGCTCGCGACGCTGATCCGGATGGCGGCCAACGATACGTTCACGCGAGCGGATGGGCGGATCGTCCTTTGCTCGGCGCGATACCGTCTTCTGTGCGAGCTGGTCGGCGCGACACGCGAGTCGGTGTCGCTGGTGCTCGGCCGTTTGACGGGCGAAGGACTGGTGGAGCGCGACGGGTCGTCGATGATCGTGGCGTCTCCGGCGCTCCTGGCCGAACGGCTCGACGCGGCAAGTTTCGACGGCGAGCTCCCGTTCACCGCGATCGACGAAACGGCGGAACAAGCCGTTCACTAACTCGGCGACTCGGCGACTCGGCGGCTCGGCGGCTCGGCGGCTCGGCGATTGGGCGACTCGGCGACTCGGCGACGCTGACTGTGTGACTCAGGCCACCCGGCGCGAAAGCGGCTCGGGTGGCCGCTACATTTGAGCGATGGCGTTCGTCGCCCTCGCGGTCGTCGTCGCACTCTTTCTTTTGGTGCGTCTCGCGCGCCGCCATGCGTGGTCGGCGGCTCCGTCGCATCCTCTCGGCCCGGACGGCATCATCGTCGGCGCGGCCGGGTTCGAGCTGGCGCGGCCCAACGCACCAGCCGTGCTCATTCTCCACGGCGCGGGTGATACGCCACAGACCGTCCGCTATCTCGCGGAGGCGCTTCATGCGCGCGGATTCCATGTCGTCGCGCCGCTCCTGCCGACCCACGGCCGGACGATTAGAGAATTCTCACGGTTGACCGCGGACGCCCTCACCGACGCGGCGTTCGAGAGCTACCACGCGCTTCGCGCCGGCCGCTCGTGGGTCGGGCTGATCGGAGTGTCGATGGGGGGCGCGCTGGCGATTCAGGTCGCCGCGGCCACGCCCGACCTTCCCGCGCTCGGGCTGGTCGCGCCGTATCTCGCGATGCGGCCTCGCGCGACTCGTCTCGCGCGAACGAGCCGGATCTGGGGGATGGTCGTGCCGGCGTTCGGATCGTCCGAGGGATTTTCCATTCGCGATCCCGAGGAGCGACGTAAGAGTCTCGCGTACGGCGCATTCACGGCCGGAGCGCTGCGCGCGCTTTACGTCACGGTACAACGCGCCGTGGCGGCGCTTCCGCGCGTTGCGGCGCCGACGCTGGTGATCCAGTCACGTGAGGACAACCGAATCGGCGTCGAGGACGCCGAGCGGGCGTTCGCGCAATTGGGCGCGCGAGAAAAGCGCCTCGAGTGGATCGCGGGCGCCGCGCACATCATCACCGTCGACTTTGGACGCGAGCACGTGATCGAATTGCTCGCGTCCTGGATGGAAGGAAAGTTCGTCAGCCGGTAACGCGTTCGACGAGCGACTCGCCCATTTCCTTGATGGCTTCGACGCCGCCCGTCACGGCGGTTGTCGCCTGCTGCGCGACCTCTTTGGCGACGCGCGTGACACGCGCGAGCGGAGCGGGGACGCGCGACTTCTTCTGGCTCTTTTTCGCCTGTTTTTTCGCCGCGGCGCGCTGCGGCTTGGCGCGAGAAGCGCCGGCGCTGCGCCGCGAGCTCGATCGCTTCGAAGCCGCCACCTTGCCGCGGCCCGTCTTGGCAGTTGGCCGCTTGGAGGTGCTTCGCTTGCCGGCTTTGGAGCCGGACTTCGCGCGGGACTTCTTGGCTTTCGAGGCCATCGTTGTTCTCCGTGGAGGCAATCGTGAAAGAGAGGTGACGGCAGACACAGCAAAAACTGGACTCAGCGGTAGTACGTCACTGCGGCCATGCACGTTTCCGAGAGTACGGTTTTCCGAAGACGGCAGCGAGTGCAGAATCCGCGTCGACTCCCCGCACTACAACATCAATCCGCGAAGCCAACGGTATCAAGTTCGAAAAGTCCCGGTAACGGGAATATCCGTGGCAAAAACACCACGGTCCGCGCCTTGTCAGATCTCCGAGCCAAATATCAGGAAGGCCGATCCAGGTGAAGGCGTAGAAGAGATTCAACTTCTTGAAGCGCGGGAGATCGCTTTCGATGATGCGGTGGGGGAGGGAGCCGTGTTTGCCCCACTGGATATCGACGGCTACCTGGCCACGGGCGCGCCAATCGGCGTGGAGCAAGGTGCCATGCCAAAAGGTCCAGACGTCGGTGGGCGCGCGGGTCGAGTCGTAACCGACCCAAAGGACCTCTTCGTCCGTTGGAACGGTAAAAGGAATCCAGGACCCATGGACGTCGTCGCGCCAGAGTAAGTGGTAGGCGACGACGGGCAGTTTTGGGTGGACGACCGCAACCACGCGTTCGAGCGGGAACCACTCGTCGCGTTGGATGTATAACAAAGGGGCGATCGCGCGAGCGAGAATTGCCGCGCTGTCTCCTGGATCCAAGGCTCCGGGGAGCGAGGCTGGGGGGGGGAACGGGGGAATGTGGGCGCGAGGGCCGCAGCCCATGAGCCAAACCGTGGCGAGCCCAACCGCGAGGCGGGCACGACGTGACAAATCGATACCCTCGTTAGTCTTGTAACTTTAGAAGGTTAGTCGTAATCGGCGGACCGGAGCCGCAGTTTCCGGGTTGTTTGCTGTTGAGGAGGACACATGCGCAAGCCGCGACCGGCTACGTATAATCCAGCACAGGCGCTTAATCTGATCGCCAACGATCGAACCGGTTCACCGCTCAGCTGCCCGTCGTGTTCGGGTACCATCGAGCGAACGCCGAATCAGATTCCCGCACCGCCCAAGTCCCACGTGACGCTCCGTTGCCGCGAGTGCGGCCGCATTGCGCGCTACATAGCGGGCGCAGCGTAAGATCCCTCGCCTCTTCGCGCCCGCCACTATCCGGCGAAGCGCTCCAAGTTGCACAAAACTTGCCCCGACCACACCTAAGCGGCCTCGCTGCCGCATGGGTGTAGTGTGCGCGGCGAGGCGGATCACGCCGGGCGGGGTGCGCGGACTGTGCCTCGAGCGCGGGATCAAGAATCACCGTTTTTTTGCAAGAGGTAAGTGCAATGGCTCGTCTTACCGGCACCGTGAAGTGGTTCAACGACGCCAAGGGCTACGGCTTCATCTCGCGTGAGGGCGGCCCTGACGTCTTCGTGCACTTCAGCGCCATCCAGGGGAGCGGGTTCAAGTCGCTGGCCGAAGGCGATCGCGTCGAGTTCGAGATCGTTCAAGGTCAGAAAGGGCCCCAGGCCGCGGACGTGATCAAGGCCTCGTGATCCGGCGCACACGGCCGAACAAAAACGCCTCGGCGATCGCCGGGGCGTTTTTGTGTCCGTCGAAATCGAATGCGCGCGCGGTCATCGGCCGATTAGAAAATTTGTATCATACGCGACCGTGGACCGCGGACGGAAAGTTGCGTCAACGTGAATAGCGTAGAACCATCGACGAGGGGCATCGGCTGGGATGGCGACACGAACCAGGCGTGCTGAGGTAGCGGCGAAGCGGACGCGGCGATCGACAGGCGGAAAATCGACGGATCCAATTCTCGCGCAGCTCGATCGAATCCAAGCTGCGGGCGGCGACGGCGTCCTCGAGCTCGGTCGCAACGCGACGCTGCATGTGTCCAGCCTGGACAAGGTGTATTTCCCGAAAGACGGCTTCTCAAAGGGCGACGTCATGCGGTACTACGCGACGATCGCTCCGGTGATACTTCCGACGATCGCCGATCGGCCATTGATCCTGAAGCGATACCCGAACGGCATAGAGCGGCCGTCTTTCTTCCAGCAGAACGTGAAAGACGCGCCCGAAGGCGTGAGAACGGGGCGAGTAATCACGGAAGGCGGAAAACTCGCGGAGCGGATTGTCGGTGGGGACCTGCTGACGCTGCTGTACACGGTGCAGATCGGAACCATCGAAGTCCACGCGTGGCAGGCGCGAGCCGGCGCGGGAGGCCATGCCTTTGCCGACACGGCGACGATCGATCTCGACCCAGGCGATGGTGTCTCGTTCGCCCAGGTTGTTCTGCTCGCCAGGGGTGTCAAAGACGAAATAGATCGGGCCGGTCTCCGCGCCGCGGTGAAGACGTCAGGGTCACGCGGAATTCACATCGTGGTGCCTCTGCCGGCGCGAACGCGGTTCGATGTCGCGGCCGCAGTCGCACAAACGCTTGCCGAGCGCGTGACCGCTCGCCATCCTGAGATTGCGACGCTCGAACGAAGCATTCGCGCACGTCCGAAAGGTTCCATATACGTTGACGCGCAACAAAACGCGGAAGGGAAAAGCGTCGTGGCGGCCTACTCCGTGCGTGCTCGACGCGGCGCGACCGTCTCGGCGCCGCTCGAGTGGTCGGAACTACGACGAACGTTGCGTCTCGAAGCATTCACTATCGAGACGATGCCTGTCCGGCTGCGCCGGACGGGCGACATTTGGGGCGCGGCGATGAAGCGGCGCAACACGAAACGGGTGATCGACCGCCTGTTGAGTGGCGGGTGACACCGGAGAAGTGCGATGGACCCAGACCGGGAAGTATCGCTGAACGCAGCCGCCATCTACTGGCGCGAGTTGCCTGGCGGCGGCTATGTCGCGATCGACGTCCGGCGCGAACGAGAAGTCCCGAAGAGCTGCGTATCGGTGGAACGTCGCGCCAAACACGAGCGGCGCGGTGGGCATAACCCGATTGTGATTGCCGAGGCCGAGGGCGACGAGCGATCGCCGGCTTTTGCCGATTTGTATCGGCTAGCGGCCGACAACGCCGCAATCGCGCGAGCGCTGCTCGAGATCGAGGGACCGCAGCGCGCCGATTGAGGCGGCCTAGCCGATCGTGTCGAACCGGACGCCACGCCGCGCCCGGCGCCGCCGCGGTGGTGGAGGGGCGTAGCGGAAAAGCTGCGCCGGGCGGCCGCGGCCCTCGCTCCGCCACTCGTCAGTCGCCTCGACCAGAGAGGCCGCGTGCAACGCGCGGCGAAAGCTGGCTTTGTGGAGCTTTCGGCCGAGAAGCAGTTCGTAGATTCGTTGCAGCTCGCTCAGCGTGAACGTTGCGGGAAGCAATCGAAACGCGATCGGCTGCTGATCGACACGCGCGCGAAGCGCCGAGAGGGCGGTGTCCAGCTCCTCACGCTGGCGTGGTGGAAGGGCCGCCGGAGCCTCGGACACTTCGACCCAGGAGTGTGGCGAGCGAAAGGTGCTGCCGGCGGGCAGAAGTCCCAAATACAGGACCGTCAGCCTTGGTCCGTCGGAAGACGCCGAGCGCGGCGCGGTAAATGTGCCGACTTGCTCCATCACTGTCGGCGCCGCGGCGGCAACATCCCTCGCCAGATTGAGGGCGCACTGCTCGAGCGTTTCGCTCGCGCTGAGAGTTTCGGAGGGAAGCGTCAGCCTCGAGCGCGACCGGTCGTCCGCTCCGGCTCGCAGCAGAACGCCCAGGTCGCCGTCATTCGGTGTGAAGAGCGCCAGATCGACACCGACGACGAAACCGCGCGCGCCAGCACGCTTCGACGAGGAGCGATCGGGTGGCATGCGGGCGAATTAGTGACAGCCTGTGAATAACGTCAAGCCCGGCGATCGGGACGGAGATGGGCGATTGCGGCTACGGAATCGCCGCTCTTGTCAGGCCGGCACCGAACGACAACACGGGTGGGATGCTGATCGGAAGGCGGCCGTTAATGGCGGCGGCGCCGAGGAGGGCACGGGCCGCGGCGGTCTGCGAGACGGGGAAACCTCCCCACGCGACGAGGTAACTCGACACCGACGGGATCTGTTGTAAGAGATACGGGTTGCCAAAAGCGACGACGACGGTGCGCGGATGGCGTTGAACGAGCGTGCGGAGGAACTGTGCGATCGGCTCGGGCGCGTTCGGATTGGAGACATTCGTCCCCGTGGTGATGTAGGAGCCGACGATCGCGACGTCCGACGAGTCCGCGGCGCGGAGCAGGAGGTCGAAGTCGGGGGACGGATCGTCGGGGATGATCTGTCCGGCGCGAAGATCAGGAAAAGCGCGCCGCAATTCCGCGTTGAACGTCGCACCGGCACCGAGATCGGTGCGTCCCGCGATGGTGATGGAGAGAACACGCGGAGCGGGAGTCGAAGCTCTAGCGATCGGAACGAGTGACAACGAATCCTTGGCCAGCGTCACCGCCCGCTCCGCGATGGTCGCCGCGACGGCGAGGTGCGTCGTATCGCCGACGATGGCGCGGAGCAAATCCAGATCAACGACGCGGCGGCGATTGAGGCCAAGCCGCTGCTTGATCTCGAGGACGCGCCGAACGGACGAATCAACGCGTGCCTGAGAGAACCGTCCTTCGCGCACGCCGCTGACGACCGCGTCGATGGCGGCGGGAACGTCGCTTGGCATGAGGAGAATATCGGCGCCGGCGGCGATGGCGAGTTTGCACGCCTCGGCGATGCTCATGGCATTTTTGATCGTGCCGTAATTGCCGGACGTCGATTGGCCGGCGGCGGGGCCGGTCGTCACGCGTGCCAGGACGCCGTTCATGTCCATCGCGTCGGTGATGAGAAGCCCCCTGAAGCCAAGCTGCTTGCGCAGCAAACCGGTCATGATCGCCGGATTGAGCGTTGCCGGGACCGACGCGGTGTCGAGAGCGGGCACGAGTCCGTGAAAGGTCATCATCCCGTCGATTCCGGCGGCGATCGCTCGACGGAAGGGGACAAGCTCTACGGAATCAATCCGCGCGCGACTGGCGTGCACGGTGGTGATCGTGAGATGCGAGTTCTCGTCGGTGTCGCCGTGCCCCGGAAAGTGCTTACCGGTCGCGAGAACGCCGTTGTTTTGAAGGCCGTGGATAAGCGCCTGGCCCATGTCGGCGACGAGCCGCGGATCCTCGCCGAACGAGCGCATCCCGATGACGGGGTTCGCGGGATTGTTGTTGACGTCGAGCACGGGAGCGAAGGCGATGTGAACGCCAAGCGCCCGGGCCTCCACGGCGGTAATGCGACCTTCTTGGTAGGCGAGCGACGTGTCGCGGGTCGCGCCGAGTCCCATTTGATATGGGAACATCGTCCCGCCGCCCAGATAGATGTTGTTCGGGAGGAAATAGCCACCGCGCTGACGGAAGGCGACACCCGTCTCGTAATCCGCGCCGAACACGAGAGGGAGCGCGCTGAGACGCTGCATCGCGTTGAGCTTCTCGGCCGTCTCTGTTGGCGAGCCGATGGACATGATGAAGCCGCCGACATGCTCGCCCGTGATGAGTTGCCGCACGCGAATCCAGCCGGGGCTCGATGTCGGCGTGTAGTCGCCAAACAGCTGCGGCCAGACCAGCTGGGCGGCGCGGTCGCGTGGCGAGAGCGTCGCAAGGACAGAGTCAGCCCAGTGTCCCGCATCCGGCGTCGTGCCGCCTCGCGGTATGGTGGACGTCGACGTCGCACCGGCACAGCCGAGCGCGAAAACCGCGAGGACCACCGCTGTCGACCGCCGCGCCGCGGTCACCACTGAATTGTGCCCTTTTTGGAAGTATCGACTTCTTCCTCGGATCCCGACTTGAACAGGAAGGCCTGCATGTTCTGCTTCAAAAAGCCGCGGGCTTGCGGATCCATCACATTGAGGCCGTAGTGGTTGATCAGCATAGTCTGCTGACGAAGCCACAGGCCCCAGCAGTCCTGGCAGATCTGCTCGACGATGCGCTGGCCGATTGCGCCAGGAAATGGCGGGCGCTCGAAGGCGGGCTTGACCTGCCCGCACCGAACGCAGGTGATCTCAGGCATAAGGATGTTGGTTGGAGCTTCCGCAATTTAGAGACTCGGCGACTCGGCGACTCGGCGACTCGGCGGCTCGGCGAGTTGCCGGCGGGGCGAAAAAAGGGGCGCCGTGTGGCGACCCCTTGTGTGCATTGTTCGGAAGACGCTCCGTCAGTGGCCGCGCGCGTAGTCGACCTTTGCCAATCGAACGAACTGAAGCATCCGGATGTAGACCCACCCGATGTCGAACTCGAACCACCGCGCGGCGAAGCGCGCTGACTTGGGGTCGGCGTGGTGGTTGTTATGGAGCTCTTCGCCGCCAAGCCAGATCGCGATCGGTGAAATGTTGCGGCTCTCGTCCTTCACTTGGAAGTTGCGGTAGCCGAGCGCGTGCCCGACGCCGTTGACGATGCCGGCCGCCCAGAACGGGATCCACATCATCTGGACGCCCCACACGACGGGGCCGATGAAGAAGCCGAAGAGATAAACGTCGGCGGCGAGCATGATCAGGATACCGAGCCAATTCAGCCGGCTCAGGATATGGCGCTCGATCCAATCGTTCGGCGTGCCCTTGCCGTACTTCTCGAGCATCCCAGGCTGACGCACGGCACGTCGGTAGTAGAAGGCGCCCTTGAAGACGATGTTGCGAAGCCCCTCGATGAGCGGGCTATGCGGGTCACCTTCGCGATCAGCAAAGGCGTGGTGCTTCCGATGGCAGGCGACCCACTCCTTGGTCACGATGGCGGTCGTCAGCCAAAGCCAGAGGCGCATCGGAAGCGCGGCCAGATAGTGCAGCCTCACGCCGCGATGTGTCTGCGCACGATGGAGAAAGAGCGTGACGCAGACGTTTGTAACGTGGCCGGCGATGACCACGAAGAGAATGGGCATCCACCAACGTCCTGCCCAAACGCCGAAACCTGGCATTGCTGAACTCCGCACTTGAGACCAAGGTCCGGGATCGCCCGTGGCGGCCCGGCTGAGCCGAGCAATTTAAGCGACCCCGATCACCGCTGCCATGTGACGACGCGTATTCGAATAAGGCACTAAGGGTTTTGCCGACCTGGTGGACGCACGCTTGGAGCCGTGCCCCCTGCCGCCGAGCCCGCCGGGGTGTCCGCAAGAGGGGCGTCACCCCAGACATCGTTCGCGCTGTTTACATCTGGAACGCTCGGGTCCGGCCAGAGGCGTACGCCGACGACAGCGCGCTTGACCGGAAGTGTCGCGACGTAGCGATCGGTTCTCGTCCAGATCTCGACCGGCAGTCGTATGTCGGTGGTCGACCGATCATCGAGCTTGAGGCGCATCGTCACGGGGAACGGGATTGTCGTCGCCCGGCGAAGGTGGACTTCAACGACGTTTTCTCCCCCCGCTTGCCGCATCGTGACACCATCGACGGCGATATCGAGGACGTCGGTTCCGTAGAAGAAGGCTCGCCAGAACCATCCGAGGTCCTGACCGGAGACGTTTTCGACCGTGCGGAAGAAGTCGGCCGGCGTAGGATGCTTGAACGCCCAGCGCCGAACGTACTCGCGCATGGCCCGGTCCATCACATCGCGGCCAATCACGGCGGCGCGAAGCGCGAGCAATACCGCGCCCGGCTTGCGATAGGCCATCGCGCCGAGCGCGTCGGGATCAATGCGGTCAGCGGGCGTCACGACGGGAGACTGACGGCCACTCTCGACGATCTGGCGCCAGCTGCCGAGGTAGGCGGGAAAAGCGACGGTGCCGGGATTCCGTCGCTCGTTCGAGAAGGCGTTCTGGAAAGTGTTGAAGCCCTCATCCATCCACGCGTGTCGGCGTTCGTTCGATCCGACGACCATCGGAAACCACTCGTGGCCCTGCTCGTGATCGATCGTGCTGAAGATCGACGATGGGTCCGCCGTGCCATATCCCACCATGACGAGCATCGGGTATTCCATGCCCGACACGGGGCCGGCGACGGACGTCGCCTGTGGGTATGGGTAGCGCATCCACAGATCGGAGTAGGTGCGAATCGCCCACTGCGTCTGCTCGGCGGCGGATTCCCACGCCTGACCGGCTTTAGGAGATTGATATAATGCTTGTATCAACACGCCATCCCAGCTCGTCGCATCCCAGCGGAAGTCCGGCGCCGCGGCCCAGGCCACGTCGCGGACGCGTTCGGCGCGGAATTTCCACGTCTTGGTCCCGGTGACCGGGCGAGCTCGTTTGGCCGCGGCTTCCTCGGTAGTGACGACTTGGACCACGGAAGTCGAGCGCGCGGCGCGCTCGAGGCGCTGCGCCTGCGCGGTGGTCAAAACCTCGCGCTGATTCTGGAGCGTTCCGCTGCCGGTGACGACAAAGCCCGCGGGCACGGTGACGGTGTAATCGATGTCGCCGTAGTCGAGGTAGAACTCTCCTTGGCCAAGGTAGGGATCGGTGTTCCATCCGCGCGCGTCGTCGTAGACGGCCATGCGCGGATACCACTGGGCGACGAGGTAGAGCGAGCTGTCGCGCCCCATGCGGTCGGAGCCGTGCTCCGGAACCGCGAAGGAATACTGCATTCCGATCGTCAACTGGCCGCCCTTCGGCAGGAGCGGTGCGTCGAGATCGATACGCATCATGGTGTCGTCGATCTTTCCGGCGGTGCCGCGTCCGTTGACCTGGAGGCCGGTGATGTCGTAGCCGCCCGGAAACCCGCGAACCCCAAAGCGCGACTGCGCGGGGAAAACGAAGCTGCCCTTGCTTCCGGGCTTGTACAGGTTCTGATCGAGTTGGAGCCAGACGAAGCGCAGCGTATCCGGCGAGTTGTTTGTATAACGAATGCTTACCGTGCCGCGAACGACTTTGTCCGCGGTGTCGAGGCTCGCGGCGATGGTATAGTCGGCACGCTGCTGCCAATACTCCGGTCCCGGCGCGCCGGATGCCGTTCTGACGCGCGATGGGGATGGCCAATCGAGCGGATCGACGCCGCGGAATGGATCGTCGACGACGCTCGACAGTGGACGCAGGACTGTCACGGGCGGCGGCGGAGCAGCGTTCGCGAATCGCGGAGCAACGAGGACGGGCGTGACAACCTGCGGGCCGCCGCCGAAGCATGCCGCGCTAAGAAGCGAGGCGAAGATGGAGAGTGCTTGCGCGGCTGGCAGAGCCCGGCTAGCTCTGACTTGATGGCGCGAAACACACCCAGGAAGACGGACAGTATGCCCGCGATCGTCGATGGTCTGGCGACGCGAGCAGGCACGGCGCGATATCGCGACCGATTCAGCGCGGAGTTTGTCGCGGATCATTTTCGGGACACGTCCTTCATGGGTTACATGTCGTCCATCGGCATTGGCACCTATCTAGGTGACACAACCGATGAGGATGACACATCGTATACGACGGCAATCCAACACGCAGTTGGATCTGGGATCAATGTCATCGATACCGCGCTCAACTATCGGGCGCAGCGCTCTGAACGAAGCGTCGGTACGGCGATCCGGCGCGCCATCGAAGCCGGCGTCATCCAGCGTGACGAGATCATCGTCTGCTCGAAGGCCGGGTACGTTCCGCTCGATGGTACTCCACCAGCGACGCGAGAGGAATACCGCCAATACGTCGAGCGCGAGTTTCTCGATAAGGAAATCGTGCTTCGCGAGGAGCTCGTTGGGGGTGGTCATAGCTTAGCGCCGCGCTTCCTCCGCTACTGCCTTGCGAAAAGCCGACAGAACCTCGGGCTGCGGACTATAGACACCTATTTCCTGCATAACCCGGAGCAGCAGGCGCGGGCGGTCGACCGGGAGACGCTGTACGGCCGGATCGGGGCGGCATTTCAGGTGCTGGAGGAGGCCGCCGAGCGAAGCGAGATCGGCGTGTACGGGTGCGCGACGTGGAATGGGCTACGAACGGCCCGCGATTCGGTGGAGCATCTCAGCCTCGACCGGCTCATGGCGATCGCGCGGGGGATCGCGGGGGACTCGCATCACTTTCGAGCGATTCAACTGCCGATCAACCTGGCGATGCCCGAGGCGATCCGGCAGCACACGCAATCGATCGATGGGAGCCAGGCGAGCGCGGTCGAAGCGGCGCAGGCGCTGGGGCTTACCGTGACGGCGAGCGCCACACTACTACAGGGGACGCTGACATCGGGACTCCCTTCGGAGATCGAGCAGCACTATCCCGGGGCGTCGGATGCGCAACGCGCGATCAGGTTCGTCCGCTCGATTCCGGGCGTAACGACCGCACTGATCGGGATGCGCCGCGCGGCGCACATCGACGACAATTTGGGCGCGGCTAAGGCTTCCACTCCGCGATAAAGAGATTCAAATCGCCGTCCTTCGATGACCGTCCGGACGCCCAGACCAAGGATCGTCCGTCCGGGCTGAACATCGGGAAGCCGTCGAACTCGGCGTGGTGCGTCACCTGCTCGAGGCCGGAGCCGTCGGCGTTGACGAGGTAGAGCTCGAAGTCGCGGCTACGCGGATTCTTGTAATTCGACGAGAAGATGATCCGCTTGCCGTCGGGGGTGAAATAGGGCGCGAAGTTGGCCCCGCCAAGGCTCGTGATCTGGTGCTGGTTCGAACCGTCGGCATTCATCACCCAGATTTCCATCCGGTTGGGGCGCACGAGCCGCTGCTTCAACAAACCTTGATAATTCGTGAGCGCGGTGTCGCTTGGATGCCAGGCGCGATAGACGATCTGGTTGCCGTCCGGCGAGAAGAAGGGACCGCCGTCATAGCCGGGCGCGGTGGTGAGGCGTTTCAGTCCGGTGCCGTCGACGCGCATGGTGTAGATATCGAGATCGCCATCCTTCAGCGACGTGAACACGATCGTTTGGCCGTCGGGCGAGAGCGTGCCCTCCGCCGTGTAGACGCCGTAGTTGGTCAGTCGCTTGAGACCAGAACCGTCGGGGTTGGCAGTGTAGATGTCGTAAGGATCCAAACCCCAGACGTAGCCCTTGGACGGATCAGGCTTGGTCGGACAGGCGACGTCGGCGGCGTGCGTCGAACCGAAGAAGATCTTGCGATCGCCATCGTAGAAATAGCCGCAAGTCGTCTTGCCGAGACCATTGGAGACGCGACGGACATCGGAGCCGTCGACGTTCATCACGAATTCCTGGTCGCACCCATTGCCGCCTCGGGTGGACTGAAAGATCAGGCGCTTGCCGTCATGGCTGAAATACGCTTCAGCGTTCTCGGCGCCAAAGGTGAGCTGCCGGATCTTGCCGAAGTGGCGTTCTCCCGCTTCTGGAGAAGGACCGGTGGCCGCGGAGTGACGGGCGCATGTAGAAACCGCCGCCGCGACTGTGATCGCGGCGGCGGCGGATTTCAGTAGTCGCATGCCCTGAATTTACGGCTTTTTCGGCGGCGTCGCGCGGGCGCCGTTCGCCAGCGGCTCGCCGGCCATGGCAAACAAATCACGCTGCGAATTGCCCTTTTGGGCCAGCTCGATCGCTTTGCGGAGGGCGGCGTCGTACGGGAGGTCACGCCGCCGCGCGCTAGAATCGCCGAACGCGTAATGCGCCACGCGCTGGTCGAGAAGCCTGCTGACATAGCGGCTCGCGCCGTCGAACAGCTTGCGGTCCGACGTCACGCCCTTGGCCTGCAGGCGGGTGAAGAACTCAGTCATCCACGCCGGCTGCACGGTGAAGTTCGGCTGCGCCGATTTCCCGAGCTCCATGCTGTAGTCTTCGAGGGTGCTGCGGAATTCCTGACTCTTCGGGGCAACCGCCTTGGCGAACTGCTGCTCCGGAGTCGTCAGCGTGTCGTCGGGCACGATGACGTCGGGCGTAATGCCGCCGCCGCCGTAGACGGTCCGACCCGCGTCGGACTTGAATGCCGGCCGATTCTTCTTCGACGTATTCGTCTCGGTGGTGTCGGGCTGCTCTTCGACGAAGGCGCCGTTGACGAACTTGCGCGGTCGCTGAATCGAGCGGCCGCTCGGCGTGAACCACTTACCGGTGGTGAGCTTGAGCGCGTAGCCGCCGTCGAGCGAGTAGACGCCCTGCACGAGACCCTTGCCGAAGCTCGTTTGGCCGACGACGAGTGCGCGGTCGTGATCCTGGAGCGCGCCGGCGACGATCTCCGACGCCGAGGCCGTTCGCTCATCGGTGAGGATGACGAGCGGAATCGTCGGCGCAATGGGGCTCGTCTTGGCACTCTCGACTTGCATCGGTCCCTCGCGTCCCTTGACCGACGCGATGAGCGAACCCTGCGGAATGAACATGTTGGCGACCTGCAGGCTCTGCTCGAGAATGCCGCCCGGATCACCGCGCAAATCGATGATCAAGCTCTTGGCGCCTTTGGCTTCGAGCTGGCGAATCGCCTGCAGCGCGTTCTCGGCCGCGTTCTCGTTGAACTGCTGCAGCGGCAAGTAGCCGACCTTGTCGTTGAAGGTCAGCGTGTAGGGAACGGCCGGGATGCGAATGATGGCGCGCGTGAACGTGCCGTTAATCGGCGTTCCGACGCCGGGACGGGCAAAGGTGACTTTGACCTTCGTGCCGGGCGTTCCGGTGAGCGAGTCGGAGACCTGGTTGATCGACCAACCGCGCGTCGAGTTGGTGTCGACTTTGATGATGAGATCACCCTCATGCACGCCACCGGCTTCGGCGGGCGTGTTCGGGTATACCGTTACCACACGAACGGTTTTCGTCGCCGGCTCGGGTTCGATGAGCATTCCGAGACCGCCGTAGCGGCCGCCGGTGCGGCTGTTGAATTGCTTCAGATCGCGCGGCGTGAGCAGTTCGCTATACGGATCGTTGAGCTCTTTGACCAATCCGGCAGCCGCTTTTTCATAGACGTCGGGCTGCGGGAGCGTGTCGACGAAGCGCTCGGCGACCAGCGTCATGACTTGATCCAGCAGGGCGGCACCTTCGCGCTGAGGCCGGGCTTGGAGGAAGAAGCCGCCTCCAACGACCGGGATCAACAAAGCGCCGGCGAGCGCGAGCTTACGATTGCGTTGCATGGGGACGTCCAGCGTATGGTGTGTATTGAACGATAACCTTGGCAAAAACGGCTCCCGAACTGACGGTTATTCGTCGTCAGGAAGGGGGTCGGAGTCGGACACCGCGTCGGCAGCGTGTCGGGTCCAGAGAGACTTCCAGGATAGTGCCACGCCGGAGCGGAAGCGCTTTTTGGTTAGCCGAAAGCCTGCCGGCGAGATGGCGATGGTGAACGGCTCGCCGTCAATCTCAATCTCGCGCCGAATCGTTTTGTCGAGCTTGGTAGCCATGGGTGTCTTGGTGGTAATACACTGGCCAAGCTGGGCTGTTCTGTCGAGTTATCGGATGGGCCCGCAAATCGGGCTAGAGCGGTCTTCGGCCGGCTAGGACGTAGTCGACAAACCATTCTCTTTGGTGTTGACGAACTACGGCTTCCCGGATCACTCCCGCCTCCTTGAGCATGTCATGCGCGGGTTGAAGCACACGCTGAAGGTGTGAGGGATAGCGCTGCGAGAGGGGTAGTTGGTCGCGGAGCCGATCGAGCGCCACCCGCCAGGTCACTGTGTCGTGGACACGCGCGACCTCAATCAGGCGGTATAGGCGGCGGGCGACGGGCGAGGGCAGGGAGAAGTAGCGAGCAACGCTGAGCGGGACAACATGCCGAGCCGCGACGTTCTGTCGCACCGTGGGCGACAGGATGACACGCGCCTCGCCTGGTTCGGCGGCAACGACCGTTGGAAAGAGCGCCAACTGATCGCGCTCGCGTGAACGGCGTCGCTCGATCATGACGGAGCTCAACAGGGTGAAGCTGACGTCCGCCGGGCCGGCGACGGCCGTGTCGAAGTAGCTGTGCTCCGACTGCAGGATCGTGCGCTCCAGACGAGTCAGGGCGCCGCGCAACTGCTCGTAGGTGCGGCCATCGGCCTGTCGGCCCATCGAGCGGAGAAATGCGTGGAGAGTGAAGGTGAGCGCTCCGTCGGCCGGCTCTCCCGCTTCATGAAACCGGTGCATCAACTCGATATAGACGTCCTGATCGAAGGTGCCCGGCAGTCGATCGCCTGGACTGGCGAGGACGCGCCACCGCCCGCCGTCCTCCGTCATGTACGAGATGGCCGCGTCGTCCGGTGCGTCGCTGAGACGAAAGAGCGGCAGCTCCTCGAGCGAACGATCGAGGAGGACGCTTCGAGCGAGCGAACGACGCTTCGCGGCGAGGTTCATAGGGAGGCGAACGCTCAACCGAGGGGCATGACGGTGCCGGTGATTGCGCTGGCTTGCTCGGAGCAAAGGAAGAGAACCGCGTCGGCGACCTGCTGTCTCTCCACGTATTGGACCGCGTCTCCCATCGCTTGCACGTTCGACGCCGTTCTGATTGACGATGGCGCCAAGGCGTTCGCGCGCACCCCGTTCGGTCGTTCTTCGGCAGCGATCGCCCGCATGAGGGCGACGACCCCCGATTTCGCGACGGCGTAGGCCGACATGTTGGCCACCGTGCTTCCGGGGAGCGCGGCGCGCGAGGCGAAGAAGACGATGGAACCGCGGCGCGCGCGCAGAGCGGGAATGAACGCTCTCGCGGTGAAGTATGCGGTCGTGAGGTTGATGGCGAGCTGGCGATTCCACAGGTCGTCGGTGCTCTCGGCGACGGGGCCACTCATGGCGAATCCGCCGGCCATGTGCACCAGGGCGTCGAGCGCCGGTCCATGGTCGGCGCGGATGGTTTCGGCGAGCGACGCGACGGCTCGAGCGTCGGCCAGGTCGCATGTGTACCCGTGGGCCACGTGTCCGGCGGCGCGAACGGCCTCCGTGCGGGCCTCGACGTGACGCCGGCTTCGGCCGACGAGGACGACGGATGCGCCGGCCGCCGCAAAGGCACCGGCGACAACCTCGCCGACCTGGCCTTCCGCACCAACGCCGGTGAGCAGGACCGTGGATCCCGTGAACATGAGCGTCGCCCCAAGAATGCGTGGTGGGACCCGAGGAAACCAGGCGAACGTTCGCTGGCACAGAGCGTGTTACGCTAGGGGATACATGGGAAAGCTGAAACGCACGGGGCTCGTGGCGCTCGCCGTCTTCGCTCTCGCGATGGCGCTGATCGGCGTGCTGACTATCACCAGGGGGACACCGATCGGCCGAGTGGTCACGCTATCCGAGTCGGGGCCGCCGGCGATCACGGATTCGCTGTTCGAGCGAACGTTCGAGCTGTTCACGGGAACGCACATCGCCGACGGAAACGGGGTGCAGCAGGCCAATAACGGGAATGGCGTCTATCCGCCGTTGTGGGCCGACCTGCGATCGGCGCGACAAACGATCACGGTACAGATGTACTACTCGCTGCCGGGCCAAGTCGCGGACACGCTGGCGGCAATTCTGCGCGAGCGCGCCCGGGCGAAGGTGCGCGTGCTGCTCCTGTTCGACGCGTTCGGCTCGCAGCATCTCTCGCGCGCCTGGATTCGCGAGCTCCGCGACGCGGGGGTCGAGGTCGCGAAACTGCGACCGTTACGGTGGTACACGGTCGCGACGGCGACCAATCGCTCACATGTCCGCGTCGTGGTGGTGGATGGGCGGATCGGCTACACCGGCGGGTTCGGGCTGGCGGACTATTGGCTCGGCGACGGCCGCCGCGACGACCAATGGCGCGAGTCGAATGTGCGCTTCGAGGGTCCGGTCGTGATGCAGCTCCAGGCGGCATTCGCGGCGGCGTGGGCGGAAGCGACGGGTGAGCTGATCACCGGCCCGCTTTTCTTTCCGTCGAGCGGCTTTCAACCCGCGGGGAGGACGCACGCCGGCTTGCTCTTCACGTCGCCGACGTTGGGGAGCACGGCGGCCGAGCGCTTCTTGTCGTTGACGATCGCCGGGGCGAGAAAGAGCCTCTATATAGAGAACTCATATTTCGTCCCGGACGACGATTTCCGCCGGCTGCTCAAGCGGGCGGCGCATCGCGGGGTCGACGTTCGCGTGTTGACGGTGGGCGCGAAGACGGACGTGAAGACGACGCGGTACGCCGGACGGCATTGGTACGAGGATCTCTTGCGTGGCGGCGTCCGGATCTACGAGTACCAGCCGACGATGCTTCACTCGAAAACGCTCGTGGCCGACGGGTTATGGAGCTCGGTTGGATCGATGAACTTCGACAATCGGTCGATGGCGTTCAACAACGAGTCGAATCTGGTGGTTCTCGATTCGCTGTTCGGCCGTGAGATGGATTCGATCTTTTTCGACGATCTGAAGTTCGCGACCGAGATGAAGCTCGAGACGTTCGAGAAGCGATCCGCGTGGTCGAAGTTGGTGGAGACGGGGGCGATCTTGTTGTCGCGATTGTTGTAGGACGGGCGACGGGCGGCGACTGAAGCGCGATACGCGAGTCAGCGAATGTCTTCTCGACCCAGGGCGGCTCGCACGGCTTCGCGCATGGCGATGAGGGCGTCGTGGCGGGCGGCGGGGGAGTCGTCGCGGACGTGGAGCTCGACGCCGTCGGCGACGGGGAGACGGCGCCAGGCTGCGGTCGCGTCGTCGTTGTCGGGCTGCTTGCGCGTCTCGACGGTGGCGCCAAGGGCCGCGGCGAGCGAGGTCGCGACGCGGCGCTCGAGCGCGTCACCGGTGACGTCCTTCATCTCCTGTTTGATGAGATCGAGCGTCACGCCTTCGCGCTGCCGGATCTTGATGGCCAGCAGCTGAAGGAAATGGCGATAGTTGTACGTCGCGGCCGTTCCGGTGCCTTCTGGTCGCTCGAGGAGTCCGTTGGCGACGTAGAAGCGAATGGATCGCGCACTCGGCGCGGCGCGGGCCGACGCGTTCGTCGGACGAACGCCGGCGGCGTCGACGAGCGCCGTGACATGCGCCGCGAGGCCGCGGGCGTTCCAGGGCGCGTGTCGGGCGTGCGCGCGCAAGAGCGCGATGGGGGATTCAGCGGCCACGAGCCGGCGGTAGAACGAAGTGAACGGTGGTGCCCGTCTGCGCGTCGCTGTCGAGCGACAGCGAGCCGCCGTGGTCCGCCATGACGCGTTGCGCCACGGCGAGGCCGATGCCGACGTGACCCGTCTTCGTCGTGACGAGCGGCTCGAAAGCGCCGGCCAAGATTTCCGGTGCGAGCACCGAGCCCGGGTTATTCAGGCGAGATTCCCAGGAACCGTCGGGAGCAATCGACGAGGTGATGCGAAGGTCGCTTCCTTCCGAGGCGGCTTCGATGGCGTTGACGAGTGCGTTGCCGAACGCCTGCGCCAACTGCTCGGCGTCGAGAGTGAAAGGCTCGCCCGGGGCGGGCGCCGCCGCTTTGTGCTCGACGAGCAGGGCTTTGCTCTCGAGAGCTCCGCGATGCGACTGGAGGACGTCGACCCAGACGTCGTCGGGGACGCCCGGCTCGAGTCGGACAGGAGCCGGCCTGCCGTACTCGAGGAGCGCAGAGATGACCGTGTTGAGGCGCTCCGCTTCGCGCATGATGCGTCCGATGTTCCGTTCGACGAGTGGATCGTCGGAGACGCGGTAGCGGAGGAGTTGAGCGGCCGACGTAATCCCGTAGACAGGATTGCGCAGTTCTTGGGCGATGGCTGCCGCGATGTTCTGCGAAACCTTGATGCGAGCGCGGTCGAGCGGGCGACTGGTGGACGTCGCCGGCTCGTCGGTTCCTGGTGTGTCGGAAGGAGCGGGGGGGAGGGGGAGGGGGAGGGGAGGCGCCGTCATGCTGGATATTAAAGCAGAACGGCGGCGGAGCGACTAGTGTGCGCTCCGCCGCCGTGTGTCCGAGGGGGCTGCGGTCAGCGGCGCTTCTTAGCCGCCTTTTTTGACGACTTCTTCGCCGGTGGCCTTTTTGCGCTGCCCTTCTTCGCGGTTTTCTTTTTCGCGGCAGCCTTCTTCGGCTTAGCGGCTTTTTTCGCGCTCTTCTTGGCGGACTTCTTGGCGGCTGCTTTTTTCGGTGCGGCTTTTTTCGCGGGCGGGGCCGCCTTCTTGGCTGGAGCCGCCGCCTTTGCCGGAGCCGCCGCCTTGGCTGGAGCCTTGTTGGCCGCGGGTGCGGCTTTCTTTGCCGCGCTACCGCTGCTGGCGGCGCTTGCCGCGCCAGCCGGAGCAGCCGCGGCCCCGGCGGCCGCGGGGGCGGCGCGGGACGCGCGTGCGGGACGCGTGGGGAAAGTTTCTTCTTCTTCCTCGGTGGCCTCGAACTCGGCGCCGCCACCCGCCTCTTCCTCTTCGTCATCGACCTCGTCGGTGCTGTCCCAGAGGTCGTCGCTATCGTCCTTGTGCGTCATCCAACCGCCGTCGTCTTCATCATCGTCGTCGTAGGATGCGCTGCCACCACCGCCACCACCGTACCCCAAATCATCGACGTCATCGTCGCGATCAGAGAATCGGTACTCCTCACGCAACTCGTCACCCCGCGGCATGCCCGCCTCCTGAGAGGTTGATAGATCAGGACTGGATTTCAGCGGCGCACGCTCAGCGAAGCGATACGAGTCGCGCGCCCCACACCGATGCATACCGCGACATTGCGCACCGGCATTTTTTTCAATCGCCTTAGTATACTGACCCGGGCGCTTCGTCAAGAAGAAAGCACTCGATCTGAATCGTGACGACGCACCGCGCGGTTCGCGCGCGACGACGACCGTGACGACGGCCACGTTTTGACGAAGGAAAACGCCGAAGGTCAGACGTCGATTGAGACGAATTCCTCGGCGTTCGGTCAATCCACGAATTCGACCGTCACCGGGTGGTCGATCAGGCCGTGCTCGACACCTCGTTGCAGGAACTGGCGAACGGCGCGTCTGCCGCGCTCCCCGTAGTCCAGGGTCCAGTCGTTGACGTACATCCCGACAAAGGCGTCAGCGCGCTCGCGCTCGAGCCCGCGCGCGTACTGCATCGAGTGATCGAGCGCGGCGGTTCGATGCTCCAAAGAATACGCGATACTGTCGTGTAGATGGCGCGATATCTTCTGGATTAGCTCACTTCCGAGGTCCTTTCGGACCACGTTGCCACCCAGCGGAAGGGGCAGCCCCGTCTCGCCGAACCACCACTCGCCGAGGTCCTGCACGAGATGGAGTCCCCGATCACCGTAGGTGAGCTGGCCCTCGTGAATCAGTAAACCGGCGTCCACGTCCCCTCGCACCACCGCATCCTCGATCTCATCGAACGGGACGACCGCGGGCTCAAAATCCGGCTCAAAGAGACGCAGCGCGAGGTAGGCGCTGGTGAGCAGGCCGGGTACAGCGATCTTCTTCCCTCGCAGTTGCTCGCGCGACAGGGGAGTCCGGGCGACGAGGCGCGGCCCGTAGCGATCACCCATCGACGCGCCGTGAGGAAGCAGCGCGTACTTGTCGGACAGATACGCGTAGGCGTGGATCGACACGGCCGTGACCTCGAGCTCACCGCGCAGCGCGCGCTGATTCAACGTCTCGATGTCCTGGAGTTGATGGACGTAGCTGAGTCCTTCGGTGTCGATCTTCCCGGAGGCGAGCGCGTAAAACATGAACGCGTCGTCCGAGTCCGGACTATGAGCAACGTGAATGGTCGTCATGACGGTAGGTTCGGCGGGGAGGGGAGCGGTCATGCCGTAAACCTACATGACCGCCCGCCGCCGAGCCGCTACCGCGCGTGCCGACCGCCCGGTTCGGAAATCTGCTCGACGGTTTCGCCGGCGCGACTCGTGTCGCTCGTCTTTCGAAGAACATCGGCTTGGGACACGATGCCGACGAGTGAGCCGCGTTCGTCGACGATCGGGATGCGTCGTACTTTCTCGGTGCGCATCGCGTTCATGAGGTTGTCGACGTCGTCGCCCTCGCGGCAGGTCGCGATGTCGTCGGTCGACATCACGTCGCGAACGCGGCAGGTGCCGTCTTTGCCGTCGGCGATGCAGCGGATGGCAATGTCGCGGTCGGTGACGACGCCAACGAGCCGGCGGCCGGACTGTCCTTCAACGACGGGTACGATACCGACGTCTTCCTTCTTCATGACCTGCGCAGCCTCTCGCACGCTGGCTTCGGGCGTGACGCAACTGGGGTCCTTGGTCATGATGTCGTGAATTTTCATTGTGCTCCTCCGCGCGAATTTGGCATTTCCGCGCGAGTCGGCGCAAAGGCCATGCCGACCGAGGCCGCTCGGCTTTACAACGGACGGCACGCAGTCTTAGCCTTGAGGCGACCTGCCTCCCGAGGATCTCCTGCCGCAACGCTCTCGCTCGCTCGCGCCCGACATGGTCGGCGCGACGAAGTCCGACGTGCTCGAGCTTACCGAAAAGCTGAATGTGCGCTTCATGCGGCTTCAGTTCACGGACATCCTCGGCATCAACAAGAACGTCGAGATTCCGTCGACGCAGTTCGAGAAGGCGTTGACGGGGGACATCATGTTCGACGGCTCATCGATCGAAGGGTTCGTGCGGATCGAAGAGTCGGACATGCTGCTCGTTCCGGATCTGGAGACGTTCCTCGTCTACCCGTGGGGCGACGACGAGAACCGCATTTGCCGGCTGATCTGCGACATTCATCGTCCGGACGGCGAGCCGTTCGTCGGCGACCCGCGCGGCCGGCTCAAGGCGGCCCTGGCCAAAGCGAAACAGCTCGGTTTCACGATGAACGCGGGAATGGAAGCCGAGTTCTTTCTCTTCAAGCCCGGCGAACAGGGCGAAGCGACGACGGCGACGCACGACGTCGGCGGGTATTTCGATCTCGCGCCAACCGACCTGGGCGAAGACGCGCGGCGCGCGATGGTGGACACGCTCGAGCGAATGGGATTCGAGGTCGAAGCGGCGCATCACGAAGTCGCGCACGGACAACATGAGATCGACTTCCGCTACGCCGACGCGCTCAAGACCGCCGACAACATCGCGACCTTCCGGTTCGTGGTGAAGCACGTGGCGTCGCGCTTCGGGTTGCTCGCGTCGTTCATGCCGAAACCGATCTACGGGCAGAACGGAAGCGGGATGCACACGCACCAGTCTCTTTTTCGCGGAAAGGAGAACGCCTTCTGGGACGCGAAAGCGGAATGGGAGCTGTCGACGACGGCGTTGCACTACATCGGCGGACTCCTGCGACATGCGCGCGGCATGTGCGCGATCACGAACCCGTTGGTGAATTCGTACAAACGGTTGGTGCCGGGCTATGAAGCGCCGGTGAACGTGGCGTGGTCGATCCGCAATCGATCGCCGTTGATTCGCGTCCCCGACCGTCGGGGACCCGGCACCCGCGTCGAGCTGCGAATGCCCGATCCGGCGGCGAATCCATATCTCGCGCTGACGGTCATGCTGGCGGCGGGTCTGGACGGGATCGAGACGAAGGCGGACCACCGCGAGCCGGTGAACGAGAACATCTGGGAGATGAGCTTCCGCGAGAAGCGCCGGCTTCGCATCGATGATCTGCCGCACGATTTGAACGAGGCGTTGGACGAGCTGGAGAAGAACGACGTGATCATCGATGCGTTGGGGAAGCACATCACGTCGCACTTCGTCGCGGCGAAGCGACAGGAGTGGCGGGAGTACATCACACAGGTGAGCGCATGGGAGTTGGAGAGTTATCTCGCGAAGTACTAGGTGGCCACGTGAATGAGATCTCGATTCGCGACGCCGAGGAGCGGGACGCGCCGGCGATCGCGTCGTTGTGCGGGCAACTCGGGTATCCGACCCCGGCGGAAGCCGTCGCGTCGCGGATGGATCGATTGCGCGAAGGTGGACAGGCGCGCGTCGTCGTCGCGGTGGACGGAGATTCCACCGTCGGGTTGGCGACGATCCATTTGCGGCACATGATCAATCACGAAGCGCCGATCGGTCAGTTGACGTTGCTTGTTGTCGACGAGCGCGTGCGCGGACAGGGTGTCGGGCGGCTGCTGGTCGCCGAGTCCGAGGCGTGGGCGCGCGCGCGCGGGTGCAAACGATTCGTCGTGACGACGGCGCTGCGACGTACGGAGGCACACGCCTTTTACGAAAAGCTCGGTTTCGTGCACACGGGGCGGCGATATGGGAAAGATTTTTCGTAGTGTGACGGCGGCCGTGGGGATCGTGGTGTCACTCGGTATGGGACGCGCGCCGAGTTACGAGGTGTACGCCATTCGGTACGCGACGCTGCCGAATTTCCGTGTGGCCGGTTTGATCCAGGGCGCGGATACCAGCCGGCGTCTCGATATCGCGATGATGGTCTGGCTGCTCAAAGGCTCCGACGGGCGCAACGTGCTCGTGGATGCGGGCTTTCATCGAGCGGATTTCGTGGCGCGATGGCGGCCGACGAACTTCGTGCCGCCGAGTGAGGCGGTCGAGCGAGCCGGGGTGAAAGCGGACGACGTGACCGACGTGATCATCTCGCACGTGCATTGGGACCATCTCGACGGCATCGACCTGTTTCCCAAAGCGCGCGTCTGGATTCAGCGTGAGGAGTTCCAGCATCATCTCGACTCGGCGGGCATGGTGCATGACCGAGCGATCGATGCGGGCGACGCGAAGATTCTGGCGGACATCGCGCGGCAGGGTCGACTGATGCTCGTCGACGGAGACGCGCACGAGATCATGCCGGGGATCACAGTGTACACCGGCGGGAAGCACACGTACGCGTCGCAGTTCGCGGCGATCAAGAACGGCACGAACACGATCGTGATCGCGTCCGACAACCTGTACTTGTACGAGAACCTCGCGCGACGCGTGCCGATCGCGCAGACGTTGGACGCAGCGTCAAACGTGAAGGCGCAGGGACGGATGCTGACCCTGGCGAGCGACGCGAGGCTGATCGTGCCCGGACACGATCCCGAGGTGTTCAACCGCTTCACGAGCCCGGGGAACGGAATCGCGTGGATCCACTAAACGGCGGCGGTCGGCGCTTCGGAAAATGAAGGGCTGGGGACGGCGCCGACTGGATGTACACCGCGCGGCATCGTAACCACGAACACTGACCCGCGACCGAGCTCACTTTCGACGGCGAGCGTGCCGCCCATGCCGGCGACGAGCTCACGGCTGATCGCCAGTCCGAGCCCGACGCCTTCGTCGGGCCGATTGAGGGAGCGCTCGCCCTGGACGAAGGGCTCGAAGATTCGGCCGATTTGGTCGCTCGGAATTCCGGGTCCGGTGTCCTGAACCCGCACGTGAACCATGCGGTCGTCGTGGTCGACGACGACCGAGATCTCGCCTCCGTCCGGCGTGTACTTGATGGCGTTCCCGGCGAGGTTGAGCAGCACCTGACAGAGTTTGTCGCGGTCGGCGCGGACGGTGAGTGGCCTCCCGCACCGCACGCAGTTCAAGACAAGCGGCCGGCCGCGCAGCAGTGGCGTGGCGAGCGCCTCGACGCTCGCGAGAACGTCGTCGACGAGCACATCTCGGACCTTGAACTGAACGTGACCAGCGTCGATCCTGGCGAAATCGAGAATGTCAGTGATGAGAGCGAGGAGGTGCGCCTGACTTCGCTCGATGCGCGCGAGGTCTCGTTCCTGATCCGCGGTGAGCGGACCGTGGACGCCCATCTGCAAGAGCTGCGTGTAGCCGCCGATGGCGTTGAGCGGCGTCCGCAACTCGTGACTCATCATCGCGAGGAAGGTGCCCTTGGAGCGGTTTGCGTCCTCGGCCTCGCGGCGCGCGGTATCCGCTTCGATGGCGCGTTG
This sequence comes from Gemmatimonadaceae bacterium, assembly GCA_035535975.1. Classification (GTDB taxonomy): domain Bacteria; phylum Gemmatimonadota; class Gemmatimonadetes; order Gemmatimonadales; family Gemmatimonadaceae; genus JAQBQB01. The sequence continues at coordinate 87,230 of DATLPC010000048.1, forward strand.
CTCGAGCTCGCGGCGAGCGGTTGCGACCTGGCGCGCCATCGAGTCGAAACTTGCGGCCAGTCGTCCGAGCTCGTCGCGTCCGCCGGTGACGGCGCGGTCATACGTCCCACGCGAAACCGACTCTGCGGCCTTCGTGAGCTCAGCGAGCGGCCGCGTGATGTAGCGGCCAATGAAAAGCGACAGCACCGCTCCAACGAACACGACGAGAAGGCTGAGCGGCACGAGCAAACGCAGCGTCTGGCCGACCAACGGCTCGAGGGCCACGGAGACGGGAAGCTCGATGGTGAAAAGCCACGGTGTTCCCGGGATGAGCGCTTCGGCCACAAACAGGTCACCGACGCCCGGGCGATATGCGACTAGCCCCGTCGCGGTGCGATGGACGCGGTCCGGCGGCGGCGCGAACCGATCCGGGGCCGTCACCCAAACTGAACCGTCGGCATTTCGCAGGTAGGAGGTGATGCTGTCGAACAAGAACTCGCGGACCATCCGCAGCGATTCGCGCTGCCCGGTGATGAAGCGCGGTTGCGCGAGATAGCCGGCGCGGCGGCCATTGTCCTCAATCGACGCGATGATCCAAAAACGGACACGCTCGCCGCTCTGCTGCATCTTGCTGAACTGCACCTTCTGTGAGTCGGTCGGCAATGGAGGCGGGCGCACGGCGTTGTCGATTGCCGGTCCCACCGACAAGACTGGAGTTCCGCGAAGATCCCAGAGCTCGGCAGGGCGCGATGAGTCGGGTGAGGCGCCGATCAGCGTGAGCGCTCGCCGCAACGCCACGGTGTCGACCGGCAGTTTTCGCTCCGCATCGAGCAGAGCGCGACGCACCGCGGCTTGGCTCGCGACCTCGGAAAACTGCTCGGCGCGAGCGATGAGCGTCTGACCGACTTCGCGAGCCAGCTCCTGGACCGCGTGGGACATACGATCGCGCGTACGCGCTTCGGCTCGTCCACGAAGAACGACGTATGTGGAGAGCAAGAGCACGGTCAATGCGGCGACGATGCCGCCGGTCATGACAATCGGAAGCGTCCACTCGAGCGAGAGTGAAGCGCGTCGCTGGTCTCGGGCGTCGGGGGGGACGGCGGCCGACATTGCTCGGAACCTACGGGCGGCACAGCACCTGACAAGCGACCCCGACTACGGGCTCATGACGCCGTCGCGGCGTTGCTCCGAGGGACGGGGAGTTTGCTGGTGGTCGATGTGGCCAAGGTTGAAGGCCGTACTGAGCAGCGCGATATGCGAAAACGCCTGCGGAAAGTTTCCGGCCTGCCGACGGAGCCGGGGATCGTATCCTTCGGCGAGCAGGCCGACGTCGTTGCGGAGGGACAACAGACGCTCGAATAACCGAACGGCGTCGGCGCGGCGACCAAGGAGGATGTAGTTGTCAGCCAACCAGAAGCTACACGCGAGAAAGGCGGCCTCGCCCTCGGGCAAGCCGTCGTCGGTCGCCGCGCTGTCGTAGCGAAGGACGAAGCCGTCGACGAGCAGATGCTTCTCCACATACTCGACGGTGCCGCGAACGCGCGGGTCGCTGGGCGGCAGGAAACCGACGAGCGGAATGAGCAGGACGCTGGCGTCGGCCAGCTTGGATCCATAGGACTGCACGAACGCGTTGACGCTCGGATCGAAGGCCTTGGCGCAGACATCGGCGTGGATCTTGTCGCGCAGGGCGCGCCAATGGTCGATCGGCCCATCGAGGCGGAACATCTCGGCGCTCTTGATCGCGCGATCGAATGCAACCCAGGCCATGACCTTGGAATGGGTGAAGTGCTGCGGCGCGCCGCGGACCTCCCAAATGCTTTGGTCCGGCTGTTCCCAGATCTGCTCGAGCCGCTTGGCCAGTGCCTTTTCGAGGGACCAAGCCTCGGGGATCTCGTTGATGCGCCCGAGCCGCGCCTGGTGGAGGGCGTCCATCACCTCGCCGTAGACGTCGAGCTGCATCTGTTCGTGCGCGGCATTGCCGAGTCGAACGGGTTTAGAATTCTCATAACCGGGGAGCCACGGCAGCTCCCATTCGCGCAACGTTCGCTCGCCGGCGATGCCGTACATGATCTGCGCCTGGTCGGGGCTTCCCGCCGCGGCGCGCAGCAGCCAGTCGCGCCAAGCTTCGGCCTCGCGGAAATAGCCGGCATCCATGAGGGCGAGAAGGGTGAGCGTGGCGTCGCGCAGCCAGCAGAAGCGATAGTCCCAGTTGCGGACCCCGCCGATCTGCTCGGGAAGCGACGTCGTCGGCGCGGCGACGATTCCTCCGGTCGGCGCGTACGTGAGCGCCTTGAGGGTGAGCAGCGAGCGCATCACCGGCTCGCGCCACTCGCCGCGATATTTGCAGACCTCGGCCCAGTGGGTCCAAAACTGCTCCGTCGATCGCAGCGCCGTGTTCGGATCGCCAGTCCTGGGCGGCGGTTGGTGCGACGGACCCCACGTCATGACGAACGACGCGCGATCGCCCTCGCCGACGGTGAACTCGCCCACGGTGGTGAGATCTTTTCCGCGCAGCTCGATGTCCGACGTGACGACGACCATGTCAGGGCCGGCGATGGCGCGCAGCGATCCGTCATCGAGGCGACTGACCCACGGAACCACCGAACCGTACTCGAAGCGGAAGATGATCTGCGTGTGCATCGCGACGCGGCCGCGCAACCCGACAACGGTTCGCACGACGTTCGATCGATGGTCCCGAAGCGGCATGAAGTCGATCACGCGGACGGCGCCGTCGTTCGTCTCGTAATCGGTCTCGAGGATCAACGTGTCGCCGCGGTAGCGGCGCGAGACGCGCGCGTTCGCGTCGACCGGCGCAAGCAGCCAACGGCCATTCTGGTGAGTGCCGAGAAGAGCCGCGAAACACGCTCCCGAATCGAAGCGCGGCCAGCAGAGCCAGTCGATCGACCCGGTGCGCGAGACGAGAGCGGCGGTCTCGCAGTCGCCGATGAGGGCGTAATCCTCGATGCGGTCGGCCATGTTCTGCGCTTAAGAGAATTTCTGAAGTGCGGCGTCGTCAAACACGATGACCGTCTTGATATCGTCGGGCCGCAGAGCGAACGCCGTCTTCCAGTCGGTGAGTGCGACGCGCGTGGTGATGAGGCGGTGCAGCCAATCGCGATTCGCGTTCGCGAGCGCGGCTAGTGCCGCCTCGTAGTGGCGACGATTGGCGTTCACCGATCCAAAAATCACGCGATTGTCGAGGACAACCTCTCGGTTGAGGGATCCGAGATCAACCGACTGCACGCCGCCGCTGCCCGAGACGCCGAGTAGGCAAACCAGTCCATCGGCGGCGCTTCGTCCGAGAACGCCGGCGATGACCGGTGGCGCGCCGGTGCACTCCATGATGACGTCGAAGTCGCCGGGAACAGCATCGAGCGACGAATGGTGATACGTCGCGCCGAGCGCACGCGCTATCTCCGGCTTTGGTCCATCGTGGGCGCGATCGAAGACGTGGACGTCGAGGTCGCGCTGCCGGCCGAGCAACGCGGCAAGCAAACCGACAGGACCGGCGCCGGTCACGAGGACGGATTGCGGACGCCAACGTGCCCGGTGGCCGATGCGCTCGCAGTGCTCCCATGCCTTCGCGACGACGCTCGCCGGCTCGGTCAGTACCGCGGCGAGGCCGAGGGATGCGGTGACGGGCACGACAAATGAAGGTTCGATGCGCCAAAATTCCGAACCGAAGCCGTCGAGTGATTTGATGCCATGCTCCGTGTAGCGCCCATTGCGACACATATCCCATTCACCGACGGCGCAGTTCGCGCACGGTACCGGATCGGGATGACGCACGATGCCGACGACGATGTCGCCGGGATACAGGCTCACGCCCTCCGGTACCTCCTCGACGACGCCGAGCGACTCGTGTCCGATGATGAGGCGCTTGTGTCCGGGAGGAGGACAGCCATAGTCGCCGGCGATGATCTCGCGATCGGTTCCACAGACGCCGAGCGCAATGGCGCGGACGAGCACCGAACCGCGGTCCGCCGGCGGTATCCGGAACTCCTCGAGACGCAGCGAATCGGGGATTCCCGGCTCGACGGTCAGCGATCGCATAGTTGGCGGGGGCACGCCGGCGGTCTTTGCAGGAAGCGCACCGACTCGGCGGCTCGGCGGCTCGGCGGCTCGGCGACTCGGCGACTCGGCGACTAGGCGAACTAGGCGACTTGGAGTGATTCCATGGGGAGAGTCCCGACCGAGATTCGAGTCATTGTCGTGATGGGGGTCGCGGGGGCGGGGAAGACACTCGTCGGCTCGGCGCTCGCCCGAGCACTCGGGTGGACATTCTACGACGCCGACGATTTTCATTCGCCGGAGAACGTGGCGAAAATGCATCGCGGGATCGGACTGACTGACGCGGATCGCGCGCCGTGGTTGGCCGCGCTCCGCGATTTGATCGAGCGCGTGATTCGGGATGGCAGGAAGGCAGTCCTGGCTTGTTCGGCGCTCAAAGAGGCATATCGAAAAACACTCACGCCCGATGACGCTCCGCCCGGAACCGTGCGATTCGTTTACCTGGACGTGCCGGCGGACGTGTTACGAGAACGCCTCGAGCATCGAGCGCATCACTACGCGCCCCCGGAGTTACTCGACAGCCAGCTGGCGACGTTGGAGCCGCCGCACGATGCCGTCCGGGTTGATGGAACGCTTCCTCCGGACGAAATCGTCGGTGCGGCGCGCTCCGCGCTCAGCGTCTAACGATCCGAGCCCGCGCGGTTCGCGACCGCGTTCCCGCCATTCACGAATGCGACGAGCGCGGTGATCTCGCGTCGGTCGAGGCCGAGCTTCGGCATGCGCACGTACGTCGCCGATCCGATCCCGCTCCGGGGACTCTGCGACAGAGTGCTCTTCTCGGGATCATCGAGGAACGCCGCGAGAACCTCGGCGACGTAACGACGACCGGTCAGATTCGGACCGGCGTTGGTCGTCTCCCACTCCGAGGTTTCAGGGTGCACGTGGCAGGTGATGCATCCCTTGGCCACGAAGAGGTGCTTGCCGCGCAGGGCGTCGGGCATCGGTGGCGGCGAGGATGCGCCGGTGGCGACGACTCGCAGCGGCATCAGCGGCGTAGACCTCGTGCCGTTCATGAAGCCGGAGCGGATGTCGATCGTCCAGGCACCCTCACGCGGCAGCGTCATCGTTGTCGAATAGCGACCATCTGGCGTCGTCCCCGATTTGGCCTCCACCACGGTTGAGCTGTTGCGGGCGACCACGTAGGGGCGCAAGTCGCTGAGCATCGTCATTCCATGCTGACGAACCGCGAACGTCAGAGTCGTTGGCGTTCCGGCCACCGCATACTCGGGCAGGGAATCGACGGTAATGACGACCCAGCCACCGAATGTGAAAGCAGCCACAGGAACGACGACGGCGGCGAGCGCGGCGATGCGAATCGAGCGGCGAAGCATGGTACCTCCCGATACCGGGTGATTAGCCGCAAGAAGCGCGACCCCGCGCCGAACCACGACCGTCGCCGGCGGCTGACGCCGCTGACGTGCGTGGCCAAACGTTGTCCGACGGATCTCGGTCGGGGAAGCGACAGTGCGGATCCAAGGTGATCCTCTCGACCTTTCGGCCTCCCAGTTGGATGTCCGCTTTGAAGGTTTTGCTTACGCCGCCGAACCAAACGTCGACCGGATAGGTGACGACGACCGTGTCGCCGGAAACGGTGGCGTTCGCCGGCGCTTTGATCGGCGCGGTTCCCGGTGCGAGCTGAAGCTTGAGAACGATGGGGGAGGGCATCTGGCCGTCCTGTTTCACCGTGACGATGGTGTGATCGCCATTCGTGGTGACGGTCTGGATGGACCCGTCGACGGACTCGGTGGTGAAGAGCCAGTAGTACCAGAACCAGCCGAGGTCGCGGTGCAGCGCGTTGCTCATGAAGAACGCGTAGTCCCATGGCGACGGATGCTTGAAGCGCCAAGCTTTCGCATACTCTGATTGCGCGCGCCAGACGGCGGTGTCACCGACGATCGCTCCGAGCATGGAGAGCATGAGCGGCGTTTTGCTGTACGCCTGGAAGGAGTAGAGCGGGCCGCCATAGTTCTCGTTCCACATCAGCGATCCTTCGCGCTCGTCACCGCTGGTGAAACCGTACGACTGCCCGCGCCCATCGAGATCGGGCGGGCGATGAGCGGCGTCGGCGGCCGAGAGAATGTTCATGTACTGATTGAAGCCCTCATCCATCCAGCCGTACCACGTTTCGTTGTTGCTTACCGTCATCGGCCACCACTGGTGGCCGGTCTCGTGATCGGCGGGGCCGTCGTTCGACATCACGAACATGGGGTACTCCATGCCGTTGTCCGGACCATCGACCATGGTGTGCTGCGGGAAGGGGTCCGGGATCCAGAGCTTGGAGTAGAACTCGAGCGCGTGACGGAGGATCGGGCCGGAGTTGGCGAATTGC
>DATLPC010000049.1:0-6013 GCA_035535975.1 Gemmatimonadaceae bacterium
GTCTAACGCTAATTAGGCTGCGACGATATTCCTGCGCACGCGCGAAAACAAGACTCATGATCGCAGCGCTTGCCCAGTTCGCACCCGACACTCGAAACGATAACCTCGCTCCGACAAACCTGTTAGCCCGTCGGCTGTTCGCCGCGTAAGCAATTAGACTGCGTAGGAATGCAGTGTTTCGCTCTGTAACAAGGTCGAAATCGCCGAGCGGTGCTGGAGCGGTGGCTGGCGCGAGAAGCCGCCCAGAGGCCGCATTCACCTCGCGTCGGCCGAGTCACGCCGCCACAGGCGATCCGCCGGACTCTGGACGCCTAGCGGACCGCGGTTGACGACATGTGTGTAAATCATCGTCGTCCGAATATCGCGATGCCCGAGGAGCTCTTGAACCGTGCGTATGTCCGCACCCGCCTCCAACAAGTGAGTCGCGAATGAATGGCGAAACGAGTGGCAGGTGGCACGCTTCGGGATGGTGGCCGCTTTCGCGGCATCCTTGACCGCCCGTTGAATCACCGTCTCGTGGAGATGGTGCCGGCGTCGGCGGCCCAGCTTGTCGACGAAGGTGCGCCGAGCCACGAAGACGTATTGCCAACCCCAATCGTAATCCAGGTTTGGGTACTTCTTCGCGAGTGCCGCCGGGATCTCCGTCGTGCCGATCTTCGCCCGACAATCGTGCAGGAATTTCGTCCGCCTCGATCGCAACGTCGACCGCAACATCGGGACGCAAGCGTCGGCCAGCGGCGTACGGCGATCCTTTCCACCTTTTCCGTGGCGCACGATGATCTGTCGGCGGTCGAAATCGATGTCCTTCACACGCAGGCGAAGGCACTCGAGCAATCGCAGGCCGCTGCCGTACATGATCATCACGCATAGCTGCGGCGCGCCGTCGAGTCGCGCGCAAATCGTCCGCACCTCGTCGTCCGACAAGACGACCGGGACGTAGCGAGATACCTGAGCGGGCTCGATGTGCTCGAGGCGCCCAAGCGGCCGGTTGAGCACGCGATGATACAAAAACCGCAGGGCAGCGAGTGCCTGATTCTGCGTCGACGCCGAAACGCCCTCGTCTGCCGCGAGTCGCGACAGAAACGTCACCACGCTCGCTTCGTCCAAGTCCTTTGGATGACGGCGATCGTTGGCGTGGATATAGCGCCGAATCCAATGGATGTAGGCTTCCTCCGTTCGACGGCTGAATCGATTTTCACGCGCCGTCCGCCGAACGACCTCCATCAAGCGCAGGCGACGGCTGGCATCTGGCGGGGCGTCGAGATGCGACGCGGGGATTGGCGGCAGCATGCACGAAATGTCGGCTCGAAACGATGCGGGCGGCGAATCGATTCGCCGCCCGCATCATCAGAACCTCGCGCCGCCCACGCGCGGAACGACTACCGCTTCGGATCGAGAATGTCGCCGATCCGATGATCGACGCCCATCAGATGCAATTCGGTCTCGCGATCCCCAGCCTTCGGGATCGCCGCGCGCACCTGCTGACGCAGCGACATGAGCTCGCCGCGCAGCTCGGATTTCGCGTCCTCCGACGACAACTGGATATTGAAGCCCAACGCCGCGAGTTGCTGCGCCTGTTGCATCGCGGCCGCCGACGGATTCAGCTTGTTGTTGATCTGCGTCAGATAGTTGTTCTGCAATACCCGACGATATGCGTCGATCCGCGGCGACGGCGTCTTCAACTCCGACCAGATCCCGCCCTGCAAATCGTCGAGCATCTCGGCGAGCGAATACGCATCCTCGCGATTCTTCGCCAACGCCGGCGCCTCGATCAATTGATTGAGCCGCTGATCCTGGAGGACCGTGGCGAGCACGCGATTCTGCGCGTTGCCCACGCGCGTGAGCATACCGCCCGCCTCGATCCGCGACGCGATCTCGGGACGAATGAGATACGATGGCGTCTTGAACACACTGTCGTTGAGGAATCGCATCGCCGCTTTCTGCCGGGCCTTGGGCAGCGCGGCATAAACGGCGCCCGGCTGGCTCCCCGACTTGTACTGCACCGTACCGCCGCCGATCATCGTCGCCGGATGGGCCGCCTCAGTCGCCCACTGGCCCACGGTGCGATCGTAGAGTGTTTGCAGGAGTGAGTTGTCGTCGCCCTTTCGCGTGCCCGCGGCCGCGACGTAGTTCATGACGCGCGCGATGTTCTTGAAGCCAAGCCCGGTCGACTTCACCGGATCGGCGTCACCAACCGCTTCGCTCAGCGTACCATATCCGCCGAACGCGTTGCCGCCCGAGAAGCGGTACCACGGCACCGTGTCCTGCATCCGCGACCACGCCTCGAGCGTCGGACGCTCGTCGTCGGGCGTCTTCGCGTTGGGAATTTCCTTATAGCCCCACATGATCGAGTACTTATCCCACGGGCCGACGCGCGGAAGAATATCGTCGAGCGGGATCTTGTCCTCGGGCTGCGCGACGTAGTTCATGCGCGAGTAGTCCATGATGCTCGGGCTGTGACCCATGCGATGCGTCCACGACGGACTGCGTAGCGAATCGGCCGGGTACGTCGAGCTGCCGATCTGATCGTGCTGCAAACCCAGCGTGTGTCCGATCTCGTGCGCGACACCGAACTCGAGCAGCTTGCCCATGAGCGAATCGGGGAAGGGAATCGTCCGGGCGCGCGGGTCGAGCTGCGCCGCCTGCGTGAAGTACCAGTACTGCATCAACTCGATCAGGTTGTGGAAGATCATCGACGACCCGTTGAGCGTCTCGCCGGTGCGCGGATCCTGTACGCTCGGGCCAACGGAATTCTCGACCGTCGACGGCAACCAGCGCACCATGGTGTGCCGGATGTCCTCCGGCGACCAATCCGGATCTTCCGCCGGGACCTCGCCTGGAACGATGCCGTTCTTGAAACCGGCCGCCTCGAATGCCGGCTGCCAGTCGAGAATCGCTTTGCGAATCCACGGCTTCCACTGCTCCGGCGTATCCGGATCGACGTAGTAGACGATCGGTTTCTTCGGATAGCAGAGATTTCCCTCTTTGCGGTCCGAGCACTCCAAGCGCCAGCGCGTGACGAAGCGCTTTCGCTTGGCCACCTGGTCGTTCGTTCCGAAATCCACCGTGCCGACGCTGAAGAAGCCAACGCGCTCGTCCGCGTATCGCGGCTTCATCGGATGCTCGGGAAGACGCACGATGCTCCAGTGCGCGACGACGCTCTGCGCCGGACGCTGCGCGGGGAGAGCGCCCGGAAGGACAGGGCCGCCGCCGGCCGGCATCCCCGTTTGCGTCGCCTCGATCTCGACGTTGTCCGGAAACGCCGCGACGCGCTCGACGTACGATCGCGTCGGATCCACGCCCGTCGGCGACGGATTCCGGATCGCGGCGAACTCCGGAACGTTGGTCGTGAAGAGACGCGTCACGTCGATGACGGCCGCACTGTCTGGTCCGTACGACTCGACGTTGAACGTCGCGATGATCGGTCCGTAATTCGAGTTCTGGACGGAGCGATAGACGGCTTGCGTCGTATCCGCGGTGATCGCGTACGACGGCGAGCGCAGGATCATGCGGTTGCCATTCCGCTCCCAGCGCAGTGTACGCTCCGTGAACTCGTCGCCGGCGTAGTCGCCGAAGCCGGGCGTCGCCGGTCCCGGCGTCTGATTGCCGGCCGCCGCGCGCGCCAAGCGTCCGACCATGAGCTCGTCTTTATGGAGCTCCTTCGCCGGAACCTCGAAGTAAACGCGGTCGCCGACGCGGTGGACCTTGAACATTCCCGCCTTCGTTTTCGCCTCGGCGGTGATCACGCGGTTGTACGGCCGCGGCGCGTTGAGCGAGGGATTGAAGCCCGGAAAGCCGCGGCCCGCGGTTGTGTCCTGACCGGGAGCGCCCTGACCAGGCGCGGTCGGCGGCGGTCCGCCACGGCCGGCGTTCGGATTGGCTGGCGACTGCGTCGGTTGCGGAGCGGGCACGGGGGCGGGCCTGGTGCAGGCCCCAGCCAAAGCCGCGGCAACGGTCGCGAACGAGATCGCGGCGCGGGTCTTCATTATGGTAGTGGAAAAAGGGAGAGTGAGGTGAATACCTCAACCTGCCCAAGGGAACGCCCCGACGCAATTGGGCGCGGGGCGATGTCGCCTATTCCGCGCGCAACGCCGTCAGCGGATCAATGCGCATCGCTCGGCGCGTCGGGACAGCCATGGCGATCACGGCGACGATCATCATCGTCCCGCCGGCCGCCAAGAAGACAAGGACATCCGCCCCGCTCATGGAGTAGAGCAGCGAGCTCGCGACCCGTGACAGGGCGGCGCCTCCCGTAAGGCCGATGACCAGCCCCGAGATCAACAATCCGCGCGCCTCCGACGCGACCACGCGCAACACGTCCGCCGTCTGCGCCCCAAGCGCGAGGCGCACGCCGATCTCCTTTGTGCGCTGGGCAACGGCGTAGGCGATCACACCATACAACCCAATCGCCGCGAGCATCGCCGATACCGCCGCGAGCAGGGCGAGGAGTTGCGTCGCCGTTTGCTGACTCTGCAACGGGCCCTCGATGTAGGCGGCGAGCGGCATCCCGCCGTACACCGGCACGGTCGGGTCGACGGAGTGAACTGCTTGCTCGATCGACCGAACCGACTGATCCACCGAGCCGCGGGTGCGCGCGAGAAAGGTATATCCCTTTTCCGGACGATAGACCTGCCGCGCCGGAACGTAGAAATACGGCGTGGCCCCCTCGGTGAGGCGGTACGTCTTGGTATCCTTGGCAACGCCCACGATCGTGAACCATCGCCCCCAGCCACGGACGTGCACACCGAGAGCGCTCCGTCCCGCGAGGTAGCGGTTGACGAAGGTCTCGTTGACGATCATCACGTGCGTCGACATCGAATCGTCACCGGCGTTGAAGTCGCGACCGGCCAACAAAGGAATGTCGAGTGTACTGAAATAGTCCGGCCCGATGATCGCGCGAAACAGCTTCATGTTCTCGGTCGGCTCGGGCGTGTAGCCTTCGATGCGCAACTCCTCCCATGAGCCCGAGCCGAGGCTGAGCGGAACGTAGTCGGCGTAGCTCACCGACGAGACGGCCGGTTGTCGACGCACCCGGTCGGCGACATCATCGAGGAATGCTTCGCCGCGCGCCGAGTCGTATCCGGCGAGCGTGATGCTCACCGACGCCATCGCCACTCGACCTGCATCGAAGCCGGGCGACAGAGATCGAGCATGTCGATAGCTCTGATAGAACAGGCCTGCCGCGACGAGCGCGACGACTGCGAGCGCCATTTCACCGGCGACGAGCACACCCCGAGCGCGAGTGGCGTGCCGTCCGCCGGCCGAGCGCGCGGTGTCGTGCAACGCATCGCCAAGTGCTTCGCGCGACCCGTACAGCGCCGGCGCGATGCCCGCGAGCACCGTGACGGCCGCGCCCAACAGCACGGCGAGTGCGAGGACGCCGGCATCGACGCGGGGCGGGATGAGATTTGGCGAGGCGAACGCGGGCACGAGCCAACGCAGCGAGCGCGCCAGCCAAACGGTCGCGAGAAGTCCCAGAGCTGCGCCCGCCCCGGCGAGGATCGATGCCTCGGTCAGCAGCTGACGCACCAACCGGCGTCGCGGTGCGCCGAGTGCGAGGCGCAGCGCCAGCTCGCGCTGCCGGCTTGTCGCGCGAGCAAGCAGCAGATTCGCCGAGTTCGCGCACACGACGACCATCACGAGTAGGCAGGCACCGAGTAGCACGAGCAGCGGCGCGCGCAGGCCGTCTTGAATTCCCCAGTGAGACCGCCACAGCGGAAGGAGCCGCGCTCCCATGCCTTTGCTGACTTCGGCGTTGGCCTTTGCCATCAGCGCACCGAACGATTCGACCTCGGCGCCCGCGGCCGCGGGCGTGACATTCGGCGCGACCCGCGCGAGGACACGGAATGTTCGCGTCCCACGATCGCGGAGCCACCAGCCGCCCGTCGGAACGATTTGGCCGAGCATCGCGGCCGGCACCCAGAGCTCCGTTCGCTCGCCGGGCATCGACCCGTGGAACGTCGGCGGCGCAACCCCGACGATCGTGAATGGAAAGCGGTTGATCTGCACGACG
>DATLPC010000050.1:0-18966 GCA_035535975.1 Gemmatimonadaceae bacterium
CGTGGAGGCGGCATGACGGTCACCGTCGGCCGCATTCGGCCCGATCCGATCTTCGACGTGAAGCTCGTCGCGATGGGGCACAACGTGATTCGTGGCGCCGCGGGCGCCTCGGTGCTGAACGCCGAGCTGATGGCGCGCCGCGGTCTGCTCGACGGGCTGTGATCGTCCTCAAGTTCGGCGGTACGTCGGTCGGCGACGCCGAAGCCATCGCGCGAACGGGGCGCATCGTCTCGACGCGCGTCGATCAAGGAGCTGTCGTTGTCGTATCCGCGCTGGCCGGCGTTACCAATACGCTCATTGCCCTCGCCGAGCAGTCCGCCAAGGGACATCTCATCGGTGCGCTCGGCACGGTCGAGAGCCTGCGGGCCCGTCACATGGAGCAGGCGACGCGTCTGCTCGGCGAAGGCGAACGGGCCACGGAGACGATCGCCGAGTTGAGCGCGATGGCCGACGAGCTCGCGCACCTCGCCGAAGCGCTCGCGACACTCGGCGACCTGACGCCGCGGAGTCTCGACGCCATCTCATCGTTCGGTGAGAAGATGTCGTCGTTGCTCTGCGTGGCGGCGTTTCAGCAGCAGGGAGTTCCGGCGGTCCATGTCGATGCCTGCACGGTGATGATCACGGACGCGACCTTCACTCGTGCCGAACCGCAGCCCGACGCGATCGCCGAATCCTGTCGTCAGTCCGTGCTTCCACTCGTCCGCGAGGGTAAGGTGCCCGTGCTCGGAGGCTTCATCGGCTCGAGCCAGGGAACGGGCATCACGACGACGCTCGGACGCGGAGGCAGCGACTACAGCGCCTCGCTCTTCGGCGCCGCGATGGGCGCCGATGCGATCGAGATCTGGACCGACGTCGACGGCATCCTGACGGCCGACCCCCGCGTCGTTCCGGAGTCGAAAGTACTCGAGCAGATCGCCTTCGACGAAGCGGCGGAGTTGGCGTCCTTCGGCGCGAAGGTTCTGCATCCGAACACAATTGCACCCGCCGTCCGCCTCGGCATTCCCGTCTTCGTCCTCAATTCGCGCCGACCGGATGGGAAGGGCACGAAGATCACCTTCGACGCGCCGAAGCGTGCCGTCAGCGCGATCGCCGGCAAGAACGATGTGACGCTGATCAAGGTCGGGTCGCCGCGCATGCTGCTCACGGAGGGATTTCTGCGTGAGCTGTTCGACGTCTTCGAGCGGCATCGCACGTCGGTCGATGTCGTCGCCACGTCGGAGGTATCGGTCTCGCTCACGGTCGATGACGCGTCGCAAATCGACGTGATCGTGAGTGATCTTCGGCGGCTCGGCGACGTGACACTCGAGCGCAATCGCGGGATCGTGGCCGTGGTCGGTGGTGCGATCGCGCAGGGGGGCCACGCCATGTCGACCGCGCTCGAGGCGATGGGTGATGTCCGCGTCCACATGCTGTCGCTCAGCGCGACCGGCATCAACCTCACGATGGTCGTCGACGACGATCAGGTGAAGCCGGCGATGCGCCGCTTGCACGCGGCTTTTTTCGGTGGGAGCACGTGATGACACGACGGCTAGCGATTGTCGGCATGGGGAAGATGGGGCGGGCGATTGCCGATCTTGCCGCGACCCAGCAGTTCGAGGTCGTAGCGCGCCTCGGTCACGCCGAGCTGACTTCCGGGCTCACCACGGAGATGCTCAACGGCGCGCAGGTCGCCGTCGAGTTCACCGTTCCCGAGGCCGCCCCCGCCAATGTTCGCGCGATCGTCGCGGCCGGTTGTCCTGTGGTCGTCGGCACCACCGGCTGGTACGACCATCTCGACGACGTGCGGCGGGACGTCAACGCGTCGAACGGCGCGCTTCTCGCCGCGACGAACTTTTCGCTCGGGGTGAACATCTTCGAGCAGGTCCTTGTTCGAGCGGCCGAGCTCTTCGCCGCCGCGCCCGGCTTCGACGCACACATGATCGAGACACACCACAGCGCGAAGAAAGACGCTCCGTCCGGAACCGCGCTCACATTGGCGAAGGCCGCCGCGGCGGCGAGCGGGAAAGAGATGCCGATCACCAGCGTGCGCGTCGGCTCGGTGCCCGGCATTCACGAAGTCATCTTCGACGCCCAGTTCGAGCAGGTTCGGTTGCAGCATGTCGCGCGAGACCGCCGTGTCTTCGCGCAGGGCGCGCTGGTCGCGGCCGCATGGCTCATCGGCCGGCGCGGCGTTTTCACGATGAAGGACGTCCTCGAATCCTCGACCCATGCCTGACACACCACACCGCCTCACCGGGTGCGGCACCGCGCTCGTCACTCCGTTCAACGCGGACGGTTCCGTCGACGAAACCGCGCTGCGCGCGCTGGTCGATTGGCAGATCGCTGAGGGAATTCATTTCCTGGTGCCGTGCGGCAGCACGGGCGAAGCGGCGACGATGACGCTCGAGGAGCATGAGCGCGTCGTGCGCGTCACCGTGGAGCAAGCGCGCGGCCGCGTGCCGGTCGTCGCCGGCGCCGGCAGCAACGACACGAAAAAGGCGATCGAGCTTTCGCATCGAATGCGCGACGCGGGTGCGACGCACCTACTTCACACGTCGCCGATGTACAACAAGCCGCCGCAGCGCGGGATCGTCGCGCATTATCGCGCGATCGCCGAGGCGGTCGACCTCCCGATCGTGATTTACAATGTGCCCGGGCGAACCGGCAGCAACATCGAAGCGAAGACGACGATCGCGATGGCGGCGATCCCGGGCATTGCAGCCGTGAAAGAAGCGTCCGGTTCGCTGTCTCAGATTGCCGACGTCATACGAGGCCGGCCGGGCGGCTTCTCCGTGCTGTCGGGTGACGACGAGCTCACGCTGCCGGTGATGGCGCTGGGTGGTGATGGAATCGTCTCTGTTGTCTCGAACGCGACGCCGCGACTCATGGCGCGGCTGTGCGAGAAAATGCGGGCCGGCGACTTCGACGGCGCCAGAGCGCTGCACTTTCAGCTCCTTGCCTGGATGCGGGCGGCGTTCATCGAGTCGAATCCTCTCCCCGTGAAGGCGGGGCTGGCGATGATGGGGCGAATTCAGAATCACCTTCGCCTACCGCTCGTGCCGATGGCGGAGACGCATGCCGCCGCGGTCCGCGCCGCGCTTCAAACCGCCGAGGCGCTGAAGTGAACGTCGGCGAACTGAGCGAGCGTATCGATCGCTATGCCGGGACAGCGGCGGGCGAGGTGTTGCCGAAGGACGCCGCGTCGGCGGTGGATGAATTGCTCGACGCCCTCGAGCGCGGAGAGGTGCGTGCGGCGTCGTGCGTCGGCGCCGAGTGGCGCGCCGTCGCCTGGGTGAAGCGCGGGATTCTCCTGGGGTTTCGGATCGGCAAACTCACCGAGTCGGGTGAGACGCTGCGCTTCGTCGACAAGGACACCTATCCGCCGCGGCGCTTTCGCGCGGCCGACAATGTGCGAATCGTGCCTGGAGGATCGTCGGTGCGTCGCGGCGCATTCGTCGCGGCGGGGGTCGTGTGCATGCCCCCGATGTACATCAACGTCGGCGCGCACGTCGGCACGGGAACAATGATCGACTCGCACGCGCTCGTCGGATCGTGCGCGCAGATCGGCGAGCGCGTGCACGTGAGCGCCGCGGCGCAAATCGGCGGCGTGCTCGAGCCGGTGAACGCCGCCCCCGTGGTCATCGAAGACGATGTCCTGATCGGCGGGAACTGCGGCGTGTACGAAGGGACGATCGTCCGGCGCGGCGCGGTGATCGCGGCGGGGGCGGTGCTGACGCGCGGGACGCCGGTGTTCGATCTGGTTCGTGAAACCGTGTATCGCGCCTCACCCGAACGGCCGTTAGAGATCCCTGAAAACGCGGTCGTCGTACCGGGAGCGCGGGCGATCGCCAGCGGATGGGGCGCCGATCAGCACCTGAGCCTGCAGGCGCCGATCATCGTGAAATATCGCGACGAGAAGACCGACCTCGCGACGACGCTGGAATCGTGGCTGCGATGAAAGTCCACGGAACACTCCGCGTTCCCGGCGACAAATCGATCTCGCACCGGTCCCTCATTTTGAGCGCGATTGCGAAGGGCGAATCGCGCGTTCGGGGAATTCTCCAATCCGCCGACGTCCACTCGACGGCGGGCGTGCTGCGCGCGCTCGGCGCTCAGATCCCCGAGCTGGCGGCGGAGATGTCGGTGCGGGGCGTCGGCTTGCGCGGACTGACGCAGCCGGCGTCCCTGCTCGACTGCGGCAACAGTGGAACCACGACGCGGCTCATGGCCGGCGTTGTCGCCGCGCTGCCCATTCACGCCACGTTCGTCGGAGACGCGAGCCTCAGCCGTCGGCCGATGCGTCGCGTCGCACGGCCGCTCGAAGCGATGGGGGCGATGGTCGAGCTCCCCGAGCACGGCGGCCTGCCGATGACGATTCACGGCGGTCGGCTGCACGGCCTGACCTGGACGAGCGAAACGGCGAGCGCGCAGGTCAAGAGTGCAATTCTTCTCGCGGCGCTCCTCGCCGGCGTGCGCGCGGACGTCGTCGAACCGGTGATGACGCGCGATCACACCGAGCGAATGCTGGCGGCGCGCGGCGCGCGAGTGTCGGTCCGCGACCAGCGCATTGTCCTCGACCCGACCGAGCAGATCGATGCGACCGACGTCGAGGTACCCGGCGATCCCTCCTCGGCGGCTTTCTTCGCCGGCCTCGCCGCGGTCGCCGACGAAGGTTCGATTCGCTTGGACAACGTCTGCGTCAACGAGACCCGCAAAGGCTTCTTCTACCAACTGCGTCTCGCCGGCGCGGACGTGCGAGAGGAGAATCGACGCATCGTCGGCGGGGAACCGGTCGCCGATCTGATCGTCTCGCCTGGTCCACTGGTCGGCAGCGCCGTGGAAGGCGCGCGTGTCCCGTCGATGGTCGACGAGCTGCCACTCCTCGCCTGCATCGCGACGCGCGCTCGGGGCGAAACATTGATCACCGGTGCCGGCGAGCTGCGCGTCAAAGAAAGCGATCGCATCACGGCGGTCGTCGACAACCTCCTTGCGATCGGCGCCGACGCCGAAGAGCTCCCGGATGGCATCCGGATCCGCGGATCCGATCGTCCCCTCGAGGGACGAGTGGTCACGCACGGAGATCACCGGCTGGCCATGGCGTTCGGCGTTCTCGCCGCGGCGCGCGGCAACTCGATCGCGATCGACGACCGCGATTGCGTCGCCGTATCGTATCCGAACTTCTGGAGCGATCTCGAGCGGGTGGTCGCGTGACCGAGCGCAATGTCGTCATCGCCATCGATGGCCCGGCGGCATCCGGCAAGTCGTCGACCGCGCAGTGGGTCGCGCGACGTCTCGGCTTTCACCACGTCGACTCGGGATCGCTCTATCGCGCGGCGACGGCGGCCCAGCTGGAGCAACGCGACGTTGTCGACCCGGAGCAGTGGACGGAAGAAATGGTGCTTCAGTCCGCCAATCGCATCACTTTTGTTCCCGCGGAGGGCACCTTTTCACCGCTGCTCGACGGAGCGCCGTGCGATGCAGCGTTGCGGAGCATCGAGGTCACGAAGCAGGTATCGCGGGTGGCCCAAATGCCGCGGGTACGAAACTGGGTGAACGAGTTGGTCCGACTCTCGGCCGGCGCGCGCGACGTGGTGGTGGATGGCCGGGATATCGGCACGGTCGTCTTCCCGAACGCCGACCTCAAGCTCTTTCTCGTCGCCGATCCCTGGGAGCGGGCACGGCGCCGGCTCATCCAGCGTCTCGATCGTCACCCGACCGAGGATGAGATCGCCGCCGAGACGGACGCGTTAGTGCATCGGGACGCGAAGGACGCGACGCAAACGGTTCAGGCGACCGACGCGATCCTCATCGACACCACGTATTTGACGCAGGAAGAGCAGGTCGAGCGGATTGTGGCCCTCGCCAAGGCCGTAACTCGGCGTCCTGACAAGACTTCTGCAGTTGACGGATAATATGGCCGAGGGTATCTTTGACGGTTCGCGGCGTTTGCCCTAAACGCTGATTGTTTTGGTATCCATTCAACCTCGCACGCGGCGAGCCTAAACCTTCCGCGATCAGTCGGGAGACACTCACTTCGGTATGCCAGAGCTCGAAACCTCCACCGCCACCGCAACAGGAACGCTCTCGGAGCGCGAAAAGCGCGACGCGCAGCGCGCGCAGCTTCGCCCGCTCGCCAACCGCCGTCCCGAACTCTACGACGACGAATACTCGTCGGAAGAATACGAGACGATGATGGAGCTCTATAACGGTACGCTCGCGTCGATCGACGAGGGCGAGATCGTGAAGAGCAAAGTGCTCGAGATTCGCGACAACATGGTCGTCCTCGACATCGGCTTTAAGTCCGAGGGCAGCGTTCCGCTCGAAGAGTTCAAGGATCATCCGGATCTCAAGCCGGGCGACGAAGTCGAAGTCCTGCTCGAGCACCTCGAGGACCAGGAAGGCTCCGTCGTCCTGTCGAAGAAGAAAGCCGACTTCATGCGCGTGTGGGAGAAGATCCGCGTCGCGTATGAGACCGACCAGCCGGTGGAAGGCACCCTCGTCAAGAAGATCAAGGGCGGTGTCGTCGTCGACCTCATGGGCGTCGACGCGTTCCTCCCGGGTTCGCAGATCGCGCTCCGCCGCGTGCCGAACATCGACGAGCTGCTCGGCCAGAAGTTCGAATTCAAGATCATCAAACTCAACAAGCGCCGCCGCAACATCGTCGTCTCGCGCCGAGTGATCCTCGAAAACGAGCGCGCCGGCAAGCGCGAGAAGTTGATGAAGGAGCTCGAGAAGGATCAGGTGCGGAAGGGCATCGTCAAGAACATCACCGATTTCGGTGCGTTCATCGATCTCGGTGGCGTCGACGGCCTGCTCCACATCACGGACATGTCGTGGGGACGCATCTCACATCCGTCGGAGCTCGTCCAGATCGGTGCGGAGCTCGAAGTCAAAGTCCTCGACATCGACTGGACGCGCGAGCGTATCAGCCTTGGGCTCAAGCAGCTCCAGAGCTATCCGTGGAAGGACGTCGCCGACAAGTATCCGGTCGGCACGCGCGTCGCCGGCAAGGTCGTGTCGATCACGAACTACGGCGCGTTCATCGAGCTCGAGCCGGGCATCGAAGGTTTGGTGCACATCAGCGAGATGAGCTGGACGCGCAACGTCCGTCACCCGTCGAAGCTCGTCAGCATCGGCGAGACGATCGAAGCGGTCGTGCTCAAGGTCGATCCGAACGAAGAGAAGATCTCGCTCGGCATGAAACAGACCGAGCAGGATCCGTGGATGGTGTTGCCGCTCCGCTACCCGGTCGGCACGCGCATCAACGGCAAGGTGCGCAACCTCACCAGCTTCGGCGCGTTCGTCGAGATCGAGCCGGGCATCGACGGGTTGATTCACATTTCCGACATGAGCTGGACGAAGCGCGTGCAGCATCCGTCGGAAGTCGTGAAGAAGGGCGACACCGTCGACGTCGTGATCCTGAACATCGACAGCGACAACAAGCGCATCAGCCTCGGGCTCAAGCAGGCCGAGGAAGATCCGTGGCTTCGCATCGGCGAGAACTATCCGGTTGGGATGGAGCTCACGGGCACGGTCGTGCGCTTGATGGACAAAGGCGTCGTCGTCGACATCGGCAATGATATCGAAGGCTTCGTTCCGCTCTCGCAGCTGTCGGTCACGGGGAAGCCGGTGAACAGCCCAACCGACGTTGTCTACGAGACGATGCGTCTCGACCTGCGCGTGCTCGAGGTGGATCCGATCCATCGCCGCATCGTGCTCGGCGTGACGAACATTCCGGAAGAGCAGCCGCCGCGTCCCGAGACGCCGTCGAAGATCATCCCGATGGAGTCTGAGACGGACATGGGCTATCCGCCGGTCGACATGTCGGTCGTCGACGTCGAGTAGCTCGAGTCGCTGGCAAAAGAAAACGCCCTCGGAAATCCGAGGGCGTTTTTATTTCGACACCGTTCAGGCTAAAGCTCGCGAAGCTCCTCGGCCGCGGCCAAGAAAGTGTCGATCTCATTGGAGAGCGCGCGTGCCTGCTGCGTCGCCGACGACACCTCTCGGATCGAGGCCCCGACTCCCGCCGAACGAAGTCGGATCAGATCCAGCCGCAGGTTTCCGAGCGTGAGACCGGCGCTTTCCATTTGCTTGATCATCGCGGTACGACGTCGCGCCAATTCGTCGAGCGTATCGCGCTGATGATGCAGCAGCGCCACGCGACGTTCCTCCTCAGGGCTCTCGGAGTCGCCGCGCAACGACGCGATGCGAGCGTTGAGGTCCGCGAGCTGCGCCGTGTCGACGTCGCTCTCCATGTTGTGAATGGCGCGCGCGAGTCCGACGACGCGTTCGAGAAGGGCGTCCGCCGTGGGTTTGATGTCGGGGACGAGCGCTCGGTCGTCCTTCGACATCTTGCCGACGATCTCGGCGATCGCGGCACGGTCGCCCGCGGCGCGACGAATGAGGTCGCCGAACGGGCCGTCGAGCACGGCGCGGGTGGCGAGCTTCTCCAGCTCTCGTGCGGAAGGCGTGGCCGCGGATGCGAGCGCCGGGAACGCCCACCGCGCGCGCAGCGACAGAAAGACGCGGCGCGGACGAAGCCCGCGCAGTTGGAGCGACTGACCGCGACGCCACAACTTGAACCACATATAGAGCGGCACGATCGGCGAAAGTGCGAGCGGCGGAACGTCCGCGGCCCCGGCAATCGCGCCGAACCCGACGATCGTCATCACCCCCGTCAGCAGGGCATACCGCCGGGCGAACTTCACCCGGTCGAGGAGATTCACTCGTCCGTTCCAGAGGCGCAGGTCCGCGCGCTGTTCCGGCGTCAGACTAGCGAGATGGGACGCTTCCATCTCGAGCAGCGGCGTAGACGAGTCCCCGTTCGACACCGGGGGTCGCGCGTCCGCCGGAGCTCGAACAGCCAGCGGTGCATCTCGTCGTCCCGATCGAGGCACGGGTGACATGTAGCGGACCGGCTCTCGTTGCTCGGCGCGCCAAGCCGAGCCGACGTCGCCCGAAAGCAGCGCTTCGCGAAACGCAGCGGCCGTCGGCCACCGCGCGTCCGCCGCTTTGGCCATCGCGCGTTCCACCGCTTCAGCGAGTGCGCGCGGCGTCTCGGGGCGCAGCTCGAGGATCGGCTGCGGACGCTCACTCACGTGCTTGAGGAGCAGCGCCATCGCATTACCCGCGGTGAATGGCACGCGGCCGGTCAGCATTTGGTAGCCGACGACGCCGAGCGAGTAGACGTCGGTGCGCCCGTCGACGTGCCGGTCACCGACCGCCTGTTCGGGCGACATGTACGTCGGTGTTCCGACGGCGATCCCGGTTTGCGTGAGTCGCGCTCCGCCCTCCATAGCGCGCGCGATACCGAAGTCGGTCACCATCGACCGGCCGCCCTCGGACTCGAGCAGAATGTTGTCGGCCTTGATGTCGCGGTGGATCACGCCGCGGAGGTGCGCATAGGCGAGCGCGTCGGCGACCTCAGCGAGGATCCGGCGCACTTCGTCGACGGCGCGCAGTGGCCGTTGCTCGAGAAGGCTCCCAAGGTTGCCGCCGGTGACGAGCGCCATGACGAAATACACGATGCCGTCGGCCTCGCCGACGTCGTAGATCGGCACGATGTGCGGATGTGACAGCTGCGCCGACGTTTGGGCTTCCCGCCGGAAGCGCGATCGCACCGCCTGATCGAGCGCCAAGTCGGGCGGCAACACCTTCAGCGCCACAGCCCGGTTGAGCCGGAGATCCTGGGCGCGGTAGACGATCGCCATACCGCCGCGTCCGATTTCGTCCTCGATGCGGTACTGCGCGCCGATGGCGGCGCTGATTCGTTCGCGGAGCGGGTCGGTCATCGCCTTCTCAATCGATGGGGGGCGGCCCGCGTGGGCCGGATGATCAATCATAACGCCCGGCGGCTCGGTTGGTTTCGCCAGACTCCGTTACTCGCCGATCATTGAGGCGACAGAGGATTCATGCCTCACGGAGGACGTGCATCGTCGTGTTGTATGCGTGCTGCGCGTCTTGCGGGTCGTAGACGATGAGCGCCGTGACCTTGGCGTTCGGCTCGGCCCCCCCCGAGGCATAGCGCATGAGCGATCTGGCGAATCCCTCGAGGTCGTGATTCGCTAATCCGGCGGCTCGATGCGTCGCGAGAAGCGCGTCGAGCGACGGGTGCGGCGCGTGATCCATCACCGCTGTGTTCACCATCGCCACATGCGCGTTGCACAAAAAGTTGACCTCGAAGCCAAGCGGCGAATACGACTTCGTCGATGGACGAACCATCTCGAAGTCGGCTTGCAGTTCGGTGCGACGATCGAGAAGCCCTGTGCGAACGAGCGTGTGATCCCGCTCGCGCGCTTTTAGGCAACGCGGCACGGTCTCCGTGAAGGCTCGCGGATCCGCGCTCAAGCCGCTCAGCAATCCTTCCAGAATCGGCGCGCGGTCCGCCGAACTCTCACTCGACCGAGCGTATGCCTCGACGAGCGTGCGCACGGCGAAGAGGAGCCACGGATAGTCCACCACGTTGTCGTCGCGGAGGCGTCCGAAGTCGCGGCCGTACATGAACCGCAGGCCCCATCGAAAATGTCCGCTCATCACCGGCGCACAGGCAAGCGCGAATTGCAGTCGATGCCCGGCGTCGAGCGTCGCGATCCGCGCGATCAGGTCGTCGTACGCCGTCTCGCGCGGGTGATAGTGTGACACCGCCAAGAGGAGGAGTGTCGCCGCGTCATCGATGAAGCGATGCGATGGATCGCCGAGCAGCCCGAGCAGGCGCGTAACGTCATCGAAGATCGCGCCGGGGTTGGGATCGTCCCAGGCTCGTACGACAAGCAATCCGAGTATCGAGAGAAAATATTGATCGAGGAGAATCGACAGCGTCGCGTCGACGGATTCCTCGTCCCGCCCGAGCGCCGCACATCGGTCGAGCATGAGGACGGGGATGATGTCGTCCGCGAACCTATGCGCGACGTAGTCCCAGCTCTCCAGAACGTGAAACCCTTCGCTCTTCGTCCGCTGATCGAGCGCCTGAACGACCCGCGCCAACTCGCGCGTGCCTCCCGGCGGAAAGACGTGTGAGCGCATGGCGCGTCGCAGTCGGTCGAGCGATGCCTGATGTCCGTCGCCGGCGCGCAGCGATTCGAGGATCCGTCGACGCGCATCCGGCGCCGCCACGCGGGCCATGAGGTCGCATGCTTCCCGCACAGACACCTTTTCACGGGGTCGGGTCGACGGCATCGGTCGGCGGAAAGTCTTTTGGGGGCGGGGGTGCGTGAAGCGCTCGACATCGCGCCGGTTGGCGCGGGGCGGATGACTAGTGCCGCTCGCACCGGCGCTTGTCAATCACTTGCCGGGAAGGCGTTTGTGTTTTTCGACGCTTCCGGTAGGTTGAACGCCTATGACCATGCGTGAACGACTGGAACTGCTCGAGCGGCGTGTTGCCGAGGCGGAGCAGGGGGGCGGGGAGCGTCGCGTCAAGGCCCAGCACGCGAAGGGAAAGTTGTCGGCGCGCGAGCGGCTCGACCTCTTGCTCGACGAAGGCTCGTTCGTCGAGCTCGATCGCTTCGTCGTTCATCGCTCGACCGACTTCGGCCTCGACCAGGAGAAGTACTACGGCGACGGAGTAGTCACCGGGTACGGGCGCATCGAGGGCCGCCTGGTCTATGTGTTCTCGCAGGACTTTACCGTGTTCGGCGGCTCACTCTCCGAGGCGTTCGCCGAGAAGATCGTCAAGATCATGGACCTCGCGATGCGCAACGGCGCGCCGGTCATCGGCCTCAACGACTCCGGTGGCGCGCGCATCCAGGAAGGCGTCGTTTCCCTCGGCGGCTACGCCGAGATTTTTTTGCGAAACACGCTCGCCTCGGGCGTCATCCCGCAGATCTCGGCGATCCTCGGGCCGTGTGCGGGTGGCGCGGTGTATTCGCCGGCGATCACCGACTTCATTTTCATGACGCGCGGCACGTCGTACATGTTCGTGACCGGCCCGAACGTCGTGAAGACGGTCACCCATGAAGACGTCACGATGGAACGGCTTGGCGGCGCGGACACCCACGCCGGCACGTCGGGCGTCGCGCACTTCGTGCACGACTCGGAACCGGCGTGCATCGCGGCGATTCGCGACATCTTCCATTACATCCCGCAGAACAACGTCGACGATCCGCCGCGTGGTCGGGGGACGGATCCGCGCGATCGTCGCGACGAGGCCCTGCTCGACGTCGTTCCCGAGAATACGAACAAGCCGTACGACATGCACGACGTCATCCGACGCGTCGTCGACGACGGCGTGTTCTACGAAGTGCAGCGCGAGTACGCCCAGAACATCCTCTGCGGCTTCGCCCACCTCGGCGGCACGAGCGTCGGAGTCGTCGCCAATCAGCCGGCGATACTCGCCGGAGTGCTCGACATCAACGCCTCGCTCAAGGGCGCGCGCTTCATTCGCTTCTGCGACGCGTTCAACATCCCGCTCGTGACGTTCGAGGACGTGCCGGGCTTTCTCCCCGGCATCGCCCAAGAGCATGGCGGCATCATCAAGCATGGCGCGAAGCTCCTCTACGCCTACTGCGAGGCGACCGTCCCCAAGCTGACGGTCATCACGCGCAAGGCATACGGCGGGGCGTACGACGTCATGTCCTCGAAGCACATCCGCGGCGACTTCAACGTCGCCTGGCCGTCGGCGGAGATCGCGGTCATGGGTCCCAAGGGCGCGGTCGAGATCCTGTTCCGCAAGGAGATCAACGACAGCGCGGACCCCACGGCGGCGACCGACGCCAAGATCGAGGAGTATCGCGATAAGTTCGCGCATCCCTACATCGCCGCGGGACGCGGCTACCTCGACGACATCATCGACCCGCGCGACACGCGCCCGCGGTTGATCGACGCGCTCGACACGCTGCGCACCAAGCGCGATCGGAATCCGCCGAAGAAGCACGGCAACATTCCGCTCTGAGCCGCGCGATGTTCACCAAGATCCTTGTCGCCAATCGGGGGGAGATCGCGCTCCGCGTCATCCGCGCGTGCCGCGAGATGGGCATCGCTTCGGTCGCCGTGTACAGCGACGCCGACGCGCGCGCTCCGCACGTACGCGAAGCCGACGAGGCGGTCCACATTGGACCCGCACCGTCGTCGCAAAGCTACCTGAATGGCGAGCGGATCATCGAAGCCGCGAAGCAAACCGGCGCGCAAGCGATCCATCCGGGGTACGGATTTCTCTCCGAGCGCGAGTGGTTCGCGCGAGCCGTTCGCGATGCGGGCCTGGTCTTCATCGGCCCGCCGGCCGAAGCGATCGCCGCGATGGGGAGCAAAGTCGCCGCGCGTCAGCTGGCGATCGGCGCCGACGTGCCCGTCGTCCCCGGCACGACCGAGGCGCTGCGCGACGCCGCGGAAGCGGAAGAAATCGCCAAGCAGTTCGGCTACCCGGTGCTTCTCAAGGCGGCGGCCGGCGGCGGCGGGAAGGGCATGCGTGTCGTGCGCGAAGCGAGTGAAATGAGTGCGTCGCTCGACGCCGCGCGCCGCGAGGCGAAAAATGCTTTCGGTGATGACGCGGTCTACGTCGAGAAGTACGTGGTCGGCCCGCGTCACGTCGAGATCCAGGTCCTCGGCGACACGCACGGCAACATGGTCTCGCTGCTCGAGCGAGAATGCTCGGTTCAGCGTCGTCATCAGAAGATGATCGAGGAAGCACCGAGCGTGGCGGTGATGCCCGAGTTGCGCCGCCGAATGGGTGAAACAGCGGTGCGCGCCGCGAAGGCCGCCGGATACGTCAATGCCGGAACGTGCGAGTTCCTGCTCGAGCGTAACGGCAACTTTTACTTCCTCGAGATGAACACGCGGCTTCAGGTCGAGCACCCGGTCACCGAATTCGTGACCGGCATCGATCTCGTGCAATGGCAGATTCGCGTTGCCGCCGGCGAGCCGCTTCCGTTTCGGCAGGATGACATCGTCCCGCGCGGCTGGGCGATCGAGTGCCGCATCACGAGCGAAGATCCGGCGAACGGGTTTCTTCCCTCCACGGGCACCGTCAGCTATCTGCGCGTTCCATCTGGACCGGGCGTCCGATGGGACGGCGGAATCGAGACGGGATCGGAGATCGGACTGCACTACGATCCGATGTTGGCCAAGCTGATCGTGTACGCGGCAAATCGCGACCTCGCGATCGACCGAATGCACCGCGCCCTCCTCGAGCTCACGATCGACGGCATCGAGTCGTCGCGTGATTTCCATCTTCGGGTGATGGAGGACGAAGAGTTCCGTGCCGGCGCGATCGAGATTCAATGGCTCGAGCGCCGCCTCGAGTCGCTCATCGGACGAAAGCCGCCGGTCGAGACGACGCGTCTCGCCGCGCTCGTCGCCGCTCTCATCGCCGACAGCGATCGCCACACGCCTCGAGTAAACGGAAGCACGAGCAATGGACGGGAGGCATCCGCGACGCCGTCGACCGATGCGTGGACACGCACGGCGCGACTGGAGGCGTTGCGGTGACCACTGCCGACATCGCCATCGACTCCATCGCGGCCGGCGGGGACGGCGTCGGGCGGGCGAACGGGGTCGTTGTGTTCGTTCCTCGTTCGGCGCGCGGCGACCGCGTTCGCGTCGAGCTCGATACGCGAAAGCGGTTCGCGCGCGGAACGATTCGCGAGCTGCTCGAGGCATCGCCGGATCGAGTCGATCCCCTCTGTTACCACTATCGCGTCGACCGTTGCGGCGGATGTCAGCTGCAGCATGTGGCGTACGACGCGCAGCTCGAGGCGAAGCGCATCATCATTCGCGATTCGCTCGAGCGGATCGGTAAGCGCCAGGTTGAAGCTCCCGACATCGAGCCTAGCGAGGAGCAGTGGCGCTACCGTAGAAAGCTGACGCTCGGGATCCGGCGCGGCCCCTCGCGACACTGGACGATCGGCCTCCATCCGCTCGACGACCCCGTGAACGTCTTTCAGCTCGCCGACTGCCCGATCACGGATGATCGCGTGATTGCCGTCTGGCGTGAGGTGATCGAGGCGCGACGCCACTTTCCTCCCGCCGACGAGCTGCGCGCCTCGGTGCAGCTCACTGACGACGGCGCGGCGGTGGTCATGGAGGGCGGCAACGACTGGCCGGAACGCCTCGCCTTCTTCGAGGCCGTCCCGGGGGCGACCGCTCTCTGGTGGAGGCCGGCGCACCGCGCGCGGTCGCTCGTGGCGAGCCGCGGCGCACCCGCCGGCGGCGCGTCGTTCGCCCAAGTGAACGCGGCGATGGGCGCGCGGCTGCACGAGTTCGTGCTCGAGCGCGCGCGTGAGTACGATGCCGCCACGGTGCTCGATGCGTACGCGGGTTCGGGTGCGACGGCCATCCGGCTCGCGCGTTCCGGCGCTCGCGTCACGGCGGTCGAGGCGGACCGCGACGCGTCCGCGATCTGTGCCGCGGCGTTGCCGGCGGGCTCACGAGCGATCGCCGCGCGCGTCGAGGACGTGATCCGTCAGGTGCTTCCCGTGGATCTGGTGCTGGTCAATCCGCCGCGAACCGGCCTTCACGAGCGAGTGACTGGCGAATTGCAGGGTGCCGAGCGTACCCCGCGCGCGATCATTTACGTCAGCTGCGACCCCCCAACGCTCGCACGAGATCTCGCGCGTCTGCCGCGGTACCGCATCGTCTCTCTGCGAGCATTCGACATGTTCCCGCAGACCGCCCATGTCGAGACCGTCTGCGAGCTCGTTCCGGAGGCCGCGTGAAATACTTCGTGCGCATCGGCGACGAGGAACACGAGGTCGTCCTGGACGGCGAGGGCGTCCACATCGATGGAGCGCCGGTCACGGCGAGCGTTTCTCCGTCCGACGGGACGCCGGTTCGCACGGTCTCCATTGGGCCGGAGATTCATCGCGTCGTCATCCGGCGCGGCTCGGGCGGGAGCGCGGGGCGCGGTCATTACACGCTGTGGCTCGACGGCTTCCGCTTCGATGTTGAAGCGCTCGACGAGCGCGCGCGAGCGATTCGCGAGCTTTCGGGCGCATCCGCGGCGCCCACTGGGCCCGCGCCGCTGGTCGCCCCGATGCCGGGACTGATCGTTCGAGTCACCGTGAAGCCGGGCGATGAGGTCAGGGCCGGCCAGGGGCTCGTCGTCATGGAAGCGATGAAAATGGAGAACGAGCTTCGGGCGGTCGCGGCCGGCCGCGTGAGAGCGGTCCAGGCCCAGCCCGGCATGGCTGTCGAAAAGGGTGCACTCTTGGTGGAGCTGGAGTAGTCCAGGCCCGCCGATCCACTTCGTTGACACCCCGTAAGTCGTTGTCTAACTTACAGGTCTGTCAAAAATGCCCTTAGTGGCTGCCGAGACCCGGGTTGCATGACGCACCGGTGAGGCGCTGGACCCACTCTTGTTCGTCGAGCAATGAAGACTTTTTCCGCCACGCCGCGCGATATCGAGCAGCGTTGGTTCATCGTGGACGCGGACGGCATGGTACTTGGCCGTCTCGCCGCTGAAATCGCGAAGATCATTCGCGGCAAGCACAAGCCGATCTTCACCCCGCACATGGATACCGGTGACAACGTCATCGTGATCAACGCGTCGAAGGTGAAAGTCACCGGTCGCAAGGCCGAGCAGAAGGAGTATTTCAGCCACACCGGCTACATGGGGCATGAGAAGTTCACGCCCTACTCGACGATGCTCGCCAAGCACCCGGAGCGCATCATCGAGAAGGCCGTGCACGGCATGCTGCCGAAGACCGCGCTCGGGCGTCAGGTCCTGCGCCGCAAGCTGCGTGTCTACGCCACCGCCGAGCATCCGCACGCGGCCCAGCAACCGACGCCGCTTTCCTTCAACAAGAGCGAGAAGTAATCCATGGCCGAGATGATCAATGCCATCGGCCGCCGGAAGGAAGCGGTGTGCCGCGTGTTCATTAAGCCCGGCTCGGGCAAGTGGGACGTGAATGGCCGGACGTTGGGCGATTACTTCCCGCGCCCGGCGTTGGTGACGGCTATCCAGCAAGCGTTCGTGGCGACCGACACGCTCGGCCGGTACGACGTCAAGGCGAATGTCGACGGCGGTGGCCAGACCGGCCAAGCCGGCGCTCTTCGTCTCGCGGTGGCCCGTGCTCTCGTCAAGATCGACGAAGCGCACCGCCGCAAATTGCGCGACTTGGGTCTGCTCACTCGTGACGCTCGCGCCGTCGAGCGCAAGAAACCGGGCCGTCCGAAGGCGCGTAAGCGGTTCCAGTTCTCGAAGCGCTAGCAGTGTCATCCTGAGGAGCGCAGCGACGAAGGACCTAGT
Organism: Gemmatimonadaceae bacterium; assembly: GCA_035535975.1. Classification (GTDB taxonomy): domain Bacteria; phylum Gemmatimonadota; class Gemmatimonadetes; order Gemmatimonadales; family Gemmatimonadaceae; genus JAQBQB01. Next base: position 17,156 of record DATLPC010000050.1, read on the forward strand.
GTCCTTGACTGGATGCTAGTTCAGGCGAGTAGGTCCTTCGCTCGCTCCGCTCACTCAGGATGACGACCATCTCACAGGCTCACCCGAGCCCGATTAGGGTGCCAGGAATTCCTGGTCTAATACGGGCGATGACGGCGAGCCAACGACAAACCAAACAGGAGCAACACCGTATGACCGATCAATCCGGTACACCGTCCCTCGAAGCGCTTCTCGCTGCCGGCGTCCACTTCGGGCATCAGACCCGTCGCTGGAACCCGAAGATGCGTCAGTACATCTTCGCCGAGCGAAACGGCATCCACATCATCGATCTCAAGAAGACCCTTCGACAGATCGAGCTCGCGCAGAAGCTCGTGCGCGACGTCGTCCTCCGCGGCGACAACGTGTTGTTCGTCTGCACGAAGCCGCAGCTCGCGACCCTCGTGAAGAGCGAAGCCGAGCGCGCGAGCGCCCTCTACATCACCGAGCGTTGGCTCGGTGGCCTCCTCACCAACTTCCAGACGGTGAAAAAGCAGGTTCGCCGCATGAAGGAGCTCGAAGCGGGCGGCGAAGAGGGCGGCGAGTTCGAGAACTACACCAAGAAAGAACAGCTCATGCTCCGCCGCGAGCGTGAGAAGCTCTCCAAGTATCTGCACGGCATCCGCAACATGGGCCGCCTGCCCGGATTGATGTTCGTGGTCGACTCGAAGAAGGAGCGGATCGCCGTCAGCGAGGCCAACAAGCTCGGCATTCCGATCATCGCGATCGTCGACACGAACGCCGATCCGGATTTGATCAGCGTGCCGATCGCCGGCAACGACGATGCGATCCGATCGGTGGAGTTGATCGCGAAAGCGATCGCCGATTCTATCGTCGAGGCGCGCCGCGAGGCGCCGGTACGCGAAGAGCCGGAGGAAGGCGAGAGCTACACCTACAGCTCGGACCGCGGGGCTGAGCCGGCCGGCGAAGAAGACAAGCGCCGTCGTCGTCGCCCGCGTCGCCGTCGCGCCAAGCCCGAAGCGATCGCCGCGCGGCTCAAGGGGCCGGGTGAGGGTGAAGCCCCGGCTGAGCCGGCCGAAGGCGAGTAAGCGCGGGGCAGCACCGGGCGCGCTGACACGCGCTTGCCAGTCGGACTAGCTTCAACACGCCGCCGGACGCATTGCCCGGCGGCGTTTCCACGAACACCGTACGCTGGAACAGACCAATGGGAATCACCGCGAAAGACGTGGCCGCCCTCCGTGAGAGAACCGGGGCCGGCATGATGGATTGCAAGAAAGCGCTCGAGGAGACGAACGGCGATCTCGACAAGGCCATCGAGCTCCTCCGCTCCAAGGGTGCGGCGAAGGCTGACAAGAGTTCCGGTCGTCAGACGAAGGATGGCGTCATCGGCAGCTACATCCACCACAACGGCAAGATCGCCGTGCTGGTCGAGATCAACTGCGAGACGGATTTCGTCGCGCGCACCGACGATTTTCAGCAACTCGGTAAGTGGTTGGCCGAGCACGTTGCCGCCGCCGCACCGCTGGCCGTCGACAAGGATCAGGTGCCGCAGGAGAAGGTCGAGTCCGAGCGCCGGATCTTCGTTCAGCAAGTGAAGGACGAGGGCAAGCCGGAGCACATGATCGACAAGATCGTCGAGGGAAAGATCCAGGCCTTCTACAAGGACGTCGCCCTCATGCACCAGATGTGGGTGCGAGATCCCAAGAAGTCGATCGGCGATCTCGTGAAGGAAGTCTCGGCGAAGACGGGCGAGAACGTGCAGGTGCGGCGGTTCGTTCGGTACCAGCTCGGGGCTGAGTGAGCGGTCATCCTCCGGCCGCGTAGGGGCCGGAGGA